>JAVHLB010000001.1:351732-382304 GCA_031082425.1 Candidatus Edwardsbacteria bacterium
GTACGAATTGTCTCTATTGTCTCCGAGAAGAAAATAATTGCCATCCGGTATAATTACTGGTCCAAAATTATCACGAACGTAAGGTTTTGTTTCGAAATATGAATTTTCCCACGCTTTTTGGTAATCATTGATAGAAATATCTGGCAAGGGCATGGCCTTAATAGATATCGTATCCTCATAAATGACAGATGGCTCTTTTTGAATTCGGCCATTAATATAAAGGGATTTATCTATGATCAAAACAGTATCTTTGGGAATCGCCACAATTCTTTTAACGAGAATTTTATTTTTATCGCTCGGGGAATAATGAACAACCACATCCCCTCGTTTGTATTTGTGTTCTTTAATGTCTACAATAAAATAATCACCTTGCTCTAATGTAGGTGCCATACCATTGTTTGGTATTTTGAATGACTCGGCCTTTATAAAGCCACTTAAGATATTTGACATAATCATTGTTATAAATATATAAAGCAAATATATATACCATCTATTATATGGTTTCACGATATAGTCAATAAATTTAGTAGCATAAACAACCGCATCAACTGTCACAGATATATAATAAAACCCAGTTAGAATAATAGTTATTATCAACCCTGCAAATGAACGTATCAGAAAAGTTACTGCAAATAAATATAAAACATAAGAAAAAATACAAAATCCAACACCTTTGATTATTTGACCATTATAAATTTGACCTAACCCGGGAAAGAAAAGCGAAAAAATGGCAGCTATGATGGGTTTTCTTTTCTTTTTCATCTTAGTTGTCTTTCGTTATGTTTATCCCTGTATTACCAACTCATATTTCTTGCTTCCCAGCCCCATCTTTTCGGCATGGTCCAATTGGACATTCCAGTCGGTATCGGGGTAGATGTCGCGGAACTTATCGCTGCCCGGATCCAGGGCCTTCTTCAGCTCCGAATCCCGATGCCCGGGCGCGGCCATCACCAGGGCGTTGCTGGCGGCGTCCACCGCCACCGGGTCCAGCGAGGCGGCAATGCCCAGGTCCGGCACGATGGGGTGGTCGGCGTGGCCGTAGCAATCGCAGGCCGGGGAGACGTTCATGATGAAATTCAGATAGGCGATCCGGTCCTTCTTGTGCTTCACAAAGCCCGCCAGGTGCTCCACCATCTTCTCCTGCATCTTCTGGGCCCCGCTGTCCCAGCCGTTGCGGGCGGCGTGGGTGGGGCAGACCACGATGCAGGATCCGCAGCCGATGCACTTTTTTGGGTCTATCACGGCATATTTGCCGATAGCAATGGCGTCGGCCGGGCAGTTGGCGGCGCATTTGCCGCAGGCGATGCATTTTTCGGCCTTGATCTGCGGGGCGATGTCTGAGTGCATGGCCAGCTTGCCGCCCCTGGCCCCGCCGCCCATCCCCAGGTTCTTGATGGAGCCGCCGAAGCCGGCCAGCTCGTGCCCCTTGAAATGGGTCACGCAGACTATTGAATCGGCCCTGACCAGGTCGTGGGCCAGCTTGACCTTCTTAAAGTGCTTGCCGTCGATCTCCACCTCGACATAGGCCCCGCCCCGCAGACCGTCGGCGATCAGCACCGGGCAGCCCAGGGTGTCGCGGGTGAAGCCGTGCATGGCGGCGGTCTCCAGATGGTCCACCGAATTGGAACGGGAGCCGACATAGAGGGTGTTGGCATCGGTGACGAAAGGCTTGCCGCCGGATTCCCTGATCTTGTCCACCACCCGGCGGACGTAGTAGGAGGGGATGAAGGCGGTGTTGCCCCGCTCGCCGAAATGCACCTTGACCGCCACCAGGTCGCCCTTTTGGAAGACCGAGGAGAGGGGAAGCTGGTCCAGCAGGAGATCGATCTTGTCAAACATGTTCCGTTCGGAGGTCTCCCGGAAATTGGCGAAATATACTTTGCTGGGCATAGTTTATTCCTTTTAAATGCTGGTTATTTATATCAACAGATTACACAGATTGACACAGATTGTCCATTATTGTCATCCTGAGCCAGGCAAGTTTACCTTACAAGCCGAAGGATCTAGACACCACCGTCATTTCCCCAAATTTTCTCGCAGTGCCAGTTCCCTCTCCTAATGCGTTAGGGGAGGGGCAGGGGTGGGGTCCTCTTTGACTGCCCGAGAATTTTTCTTAGATATATGATCCCCGATACCAGGATCAGCAAAAGCGAAGCATACAGCAGATAAAGACCCCAGGGCTGCCAATTGAGTACATAGAAAAATATGGCAGCCGAAAGAAAAGTGACCGCAAACTTCCCCGGCCAGTTGGAGACGGGGATTTCCTTGGTTTTGTTGATCATCAAAAACCCGCCGGCCAGGATCAGGACGTCGCGCAATATTATCAGTCCGGTAGCCCACCAGGGGAAGCCCCGCCACAGGGAAAGGGCCAAGACCATGGAGTTCAGGCAGATCTTGTCGGCCAGGGGATCCAGGATCTTTCCCAGGGAGGAAATCTGGTTTTTTTTGCGGGCAAAATAGCCGTCGAAATAGTCGCTGGCCACCGCTATAAGCATCAGTATCAGCAGCGGGACCGTTTGTTCTTTCCGGAGGCAGAATAATACCGCCGGCATCAGGGCGATGCGCGACAGGGAGAGCATGTTGGGGATATTCATTCCGCCTCTTCCGATCGATAAAGCCGGAAATCGCTGAACTGCGCGGTATTGCGTTCGCCGACGCATAATAAGAGCTGACCATCATGATATGGGATGTTATTGCTTTGATGGATCAAAACATCGTCAAAATAAGTCCAGAACTGGGTTTTGGTGAATTTTATCTGGATGTAATGCCAGCAGTTTGGCTTTAAAAGCATATGATGCTTCAATTCCAGACCGGGATAACAGATCTCGGTCTTTGCATTATAAATTGAAAGATCAAAGTCGGGATAAAGGCTGATATAGCCGTGGCTGGGGAAGCAATGGACGGCAACGCCTTTTTGGGTTTCGGGGGAAAATCGCAGCAGAATCCCGGAGCCGTAATTCATCCGCAGATCATTTTCATTTTTCAAATAAAAAGAGACGCCGCCGAACTGGGGGATATTTTCCTTTAGCCGCGCATAAATGTTATTTTTTTCGGCCGTTCCCCGGAGGCATCCGGAATTGGTCTGCCAGTGGCCGCTGACTATCTCCCAGTTGTTGATATCGTTAAATTTGTCGACGAATGCAGCATCTCCCATATCCGCCTGCTTGTCGAGCGAGGAAATAGATATCTGGTAAATAGTTGCCTTTCCGGCCAGGTTGCCAAATATATAAATATTGCCTATGGTGCTTGCCGAAACCGAATCGCTGAACAATATCCGGTTGTCCACGGATATTTTCAGTTCGGACCCAACGAAAAGGATCCGGATATTGTAACGCTGGTTCTCCCGAAGATTGCTTTTCACCACCTTTTCTTTCTGTTCCGAGGCGCCGCTGGGCGAGAAGTGCTCGATAAAGGATATGCGGTCCTTGCTGATCTTTATGGCATGCCCGTGGTTTTGGTCGGCTGCCCTGAAGAGAAATCCTGCCTCTCCGGTGAAGGAGCTAAATTTTACATAGAATGACAGGTCAAAATCCCGGGAAAGAAAGCACAGGTTGTGGGTGACGTTTCCGGTCAGGGTGATTTTTCTTATCTTTAATTCTTTCATAAGCCAATAATATCAATTTTTGTTCAACATTTCCCTGGCATGGCTCAACGTGGTTTCGGCGATCTTGCTGCCGCCCAGCATCCGGGCGATTCACGGCTGCAGTTTATCCAGGATCTGGCAGACGTACCCGTATGCCTGGCGGTTATTGGTCTTGGCAAAGAACTTCATGGCATCCAGCCCCATGTAATGCTTATAGCAAGCTATCCGTTCCCGGTAGTTTTCAAGGGGCATGCCCTTCTCGGCATAGTGCCTTCGAAACAATTCAACATGATCGACGCCGCGCGGCCAGAAATCTATACAGGCAATGTCGTAGGCAAAATCGCCGTACATTGCCTCCCAATCCAGCACCGCCGTCACCCTGCCATCCTGGGCCAGCACATTGTCATAACCGTATCCGCCGTGTAATAGGTAACGGCCCTCCGGGCAGGCCTCCAGCAGGGGCAGCATCCGGCCGTAGTATTCGTCGAACCGGGCGCGCTCCAGGAAGGAGGTCTCGAAAAGCGAATGCCATTGGCCGAAAAACCCATCCGGGCGCTCCTCTTCGTTGGCATGGGCGATAAACCTCTTCCAGGTCTGGAACAACCCGGCGCCGTCGTCGCCGATCCAGCCGTATCCCTTCCAGCGGCTGACGTCGGATTTATGGATGGCGTGCAGGGTTTGGGCCAGGCCGGGCAGGATCTGTTGGTACTCGGCATCGCTCAGTGACTTCAATCCTCGGCCTGGCATCTTGCGGGTGATGCAATAGAACAGGTCATCAAACTTTCCGGTCTTGATGATCGGGGGTATGGGTATTTCGGGAGTGGCGAAGTTCTGGTAAATGAAAGCTTCCTTCTGGTAGCTGGCTTCCATGCTGCCGGACATGAATCGCAGAATGTAGTCGCCATCCCCGGCTTTGAACGACAGCGTCTGGGCGACCAGCCCGCCCTGGACCGGGGTCAGATCGCGGATAGGTTGATAGAAGGTCTCTTTCAGCAGCTCTGATATTTTTTCCTGTGTGACCTCTGGTTTGACGCTGGCAATATTAACCTTCACCATCTTCTCGGCATGTTTTGGGCCTCTGTAATATTACTGCCGACCACTATCATGGTTGCCATTATGATCATGATGATGGCGGCGGTCATTCTTGTATTTAAAATATTTTACGGTATATTCTTAAGCTTTTCTAACATTTCAGCAATGCCGATGTCTATTTTAGAAAAAGCAAACCACTTTTTCCCGAGGTCTTTAAGCGACGCGCCTAAAAGATATACCTCACTTTCATCAATAATTATAAATCGATCATGAGTAACCTTGAACCCTTTTATTTCAATTGGTGGATATTGTTCATTGTGTTTTTTTAGATCAAGTGATAATTGTTTTGATATTTCCTTGGTTAAAATCACAGCCTTTACCTCTTTTCGACGTTTTGTCAAATGAGTTAGTACGGTATCGTCAACATAGTTATCAATGATTATTATGGATTTTTTTGCGCTACGGAAAAGGTCGGAAACGAATTTATAAGCGTCAAATATCTGCCCATCATAAAAGATTCCTTGTTTCGGTTGAATATCCTTGTTTTCTATGGCGGATAAAACCGTATCCAATTTTTTGTCGGTTTCATTCTGTTTTGTTTCCAAAACATCAATTCTTTGGAACACTTGGGCATTCGACGCAATAAAGCGACGCATTGCAATAAAAGCGGTCATTATATTAATACTCATTTTAACGGCAGTATTGCTTTTTAGAACCGCTGAGAGCATAGCAACGCCCTGTTCTGTAAAGGCATAAGGCAAGTATTTTCGATGCAATCCTCTTTTATTGTCTAAGGTCACAGATTGTGACCTTAAAGATTTTCTTGTTTCTGATGCTTCAAGTTGTGAACGCAATACATCATACTCTTCTTTCGTGAGTTGGAACATGAATTCCGCAGGAAATCTTTTGTTGTTGCGCTTTACTGCTTGGTTCAGCACTTTAACATCAACCTGGTATAGTTCTGCTAGGTCGCTGTCTAACATTGCTTGTGCGCCACGGAGCGTATATATTCTTTTTTGAATTTGTTCAACTTTTATTAAATTTCTTTCAGGCATAATTATTCCATTTATTTAGTTTGAGGTCACAATTTGTGACCTCAAGGGCATTGTTGTTTTAGGTCGTAAAAAGTGGTCCTGTCGGATCGTCAAAGTATAAGGTCACAATTTGTTACCTTAAAGAAACAATTCCATTTTACTGGAAATATTTGGTTATCACAATTTGTGATTTTCCTTTGAGGTCGCAAATTGCGACCTCAAAGATATTCAGAATGCTTATTTCTCTATCATCTCCCGGGCATGTTTCAGGGTGGTCTCGGTGATCTTGCTGCCGCCCAGCATTCGGGCGATCTCCTCGATCTTCTCCTTTTCGCTTAAGACATTCACCGAGGTGATGGTGCGGCCCTTCTGCTCTTCCTTGCTGACCAGGAAGTGGCTCTTGGCCAGAGAGGCTATCTGCGGCAAATGTGTTATGCACAGCACCTGCCTGGCCGAGGAGATCTCCTTGAGCTTAACCCCCACCGCCTCGGCGATCCGGCCGCCTATCCCGGCATCGATCTCGTCGAACACCAGCACCGGCACGGCGTCGGCCTCCGATAGTATGGTCTTGATGGCCAGCATCACCCGGGAGATCTCGCCGCCGGAGGCGATCCTGGCCAGGGGCTTTAATTCCTCGCCGGGGTTGGGTGATATCAAAAACCGGACGGAATCGATGCCAGCAGCGTCGGCTTTAAGCCGCTTTTTATTGTGGTGGACAATGCCCTCGGGCTCCTCGACCTGGGCCACTTCAACCTTGAAGGCGGCCTTTTCCATTCCCAGGTCCTTCAGCTGGACCACCACATCCCTGGCCATCTTCCTGGCCGCCGCTTGGCGTTTCTCAGACAATGCCAGACAGGCCTTTTCCAGGTCTCGGCGCTGGGCTTCCAATTGGACCTCCAGTTTTTTGATATTCTCCTCGCCGTGCTCCACCGAATCCACTTCGGCCTTGATCTTTTCGTAATGGGCCAAAACGGCGGCTATGGAGTTCTCCCGGCCGGAATATTTTTTCTTGAGGGTCCTGATCAGGTCCAGCCGGTTGCGGATCTCCTCCAGCCGCTGGGGATCGAAAGAGATGCCGTCCCGGTATTTTCTCAGGTCCCGGGCGACCTCCTCGATCTGGTCGTTCACCGAAGTTACGGCCTTCAAAGTAGATTCCAGGCGGAGATCGATCCCGGCGATCTCCGCCACCGACCGCTCCAAAGCGCTGAACTGCTCGGTGATGGAGCCGTCCTGCTGGTATAAAAGCTGATAGCCGGCCGAGGCCAGCGAAAAAAGCTTTTCGGAATTCTCCAGAATGGTCTTTTCGCTTTCCAGCCCTTCCTCTTCGCCTTCGGCCAGCGTAGCCGACTCGATCTCCTTTATCTGGAAAGAATACAGGTCCAGCTTTTCCCTGGTCAATTGCTCCTTGTTCCGCAAGGCCTCCAGTTCTGATCTGATCTTCTGGTATTGGTGAAAAAGTTCTCCGGCGGCTGTTCGTTCCGGCCGGGTCTTGGCAAAGCCGTCCAGATAATCCAGATGCCGCTCCTCGTAGAGCAGGGATTGGTGCTCGTGCTGGCCGTGCATGTCCAGCACGGCGTCGCCGATCCTTTTAAGATTGGTCAGGGTGACCGGGCTGTCGTTGACAAAGGCCCGGCTCTTGCCGGCCGGGGACACCTCGCGGCGGATCAGCAGTTCGTCGGACCAGTCGATGTCCAATTCGCCGAAGATCGTCTTTACGGCGCCAAGATCCGTTAGGTGGAATTCGGCCTCCACCATGGCGGCCTTGGCGCCGCTGCGGACGCTGTCGCTGTCGGCCCGCTCGCCCAGCACCAGGCCCAGGGCGCCGATCAGGATGGATTTGCCGGCCCCGGTTTCCCCGGTGAGGATATTGAGGCCGGGGGTGAATTCGACCTCCAGCGATTCTATCAGGGCGTAATCTTTTACGGTGAGTTTTTTAAGCATGGCTAAAAGGTTATTTTAAAACGATAAATTTCCTGGTCTGGCTGTTGCTTCCGGCGGTCAGCTTATAAAAATATACCCCGGAGGAAAGTTTGTCGGTCTTCAATGGAATATTGTAATATCCCGGCGGCTGTGTGCCCAGATCTGTTGATCGGACCAGCTGTCCGGCAACATTATATACATTCAGGCTGACCGTAGATTTGGCCGGCAGTTGATAGCTGATATTTGTTTTGCCTTTGGCTGGATTGGGGTAGGCTTCTTTCAGTAGAAAGACAAGGGGTCTCTTTTCGTTATCAATATTATCTGAAGAAACACCGGCCTCCGGGCCATAATATTCCAGTACTTGCAGGATATTCAAAGGGGCCGAAATAAATATTTTATTGTCAGCGGCCGTTATGTCACGATAAGGAGAAAATATGGCATAATAAATTGGGTCATATTCAAAAAGGTAATAACCGGTAACAACTGGATTTGAAGGGTCTGTGATATTGACGACTTTTAATCCCAGGGTATCATCCACCATGTAAGCAAAGCCGGAATCAACGAATACTCCGGTAGTGCGACTAAACGGAGGAACCGAGGAGATCTTTACGGGATTTACTGGGTCGGCAACATTGATAATGCTTAAACCTTTGTAATCATTGGCCAGGTATAAAATAGTGTCATTTAAACAGTGATTCCATCCCAGTCCTAATGTGTCATTACTGTAGATTATTATCGGATTGACAGGGTTGGATATGTCAATGGTTGACATAGTTGTATTATATGTGGTGACGAACAAGCTATTGTCTTTTATAGAAATATCCAGTGCATCTTTTGGCAAACAAATATACCCGATTTCAGCCGGGTTTTGCGGATTGACGATATTTATTACTCTGATGCTGGAAGAATCGCCGCTGGAAAACTCCGGCCATAAAGCGATAAACAGCAGGCTGTCTTTGCTGGATATTTTATAGGTGTAGCCTTTAAAAGAAAGGGTACATATCTCGGCAGGGTTGGCTTTATCGGCGATATTTATCACCCTTAGCCCGTTCAAGCGGTCTGATACGTAGGCAATGGTATCTCTGACAATTACATCAACGGCTTGATTCTCCTTGTCGGCATAAAAGGAACAACCGGTCTCGATCGGCGAGGAAGGATCGGAGACATCTATCATCCTTAAGCCACCTTCCATTGCCGGAAGGTAAATATAATTATTTTGGTAAAGTATGCCGTTATCTTCGTTTCTTGGCGTGGGGCAATGACCGACTATCACGGGGTGTGCGGGATCGCTGATATCAACAACCTTCAAGCCTTTGCTGTCGTCAGCCACATAGGCATAGCCGTTATAAGCGGCTAACCCTCTGAAATAATTGGTTGAACATTGCCCTATTGTTACGGGGCTGTTGGGATCGGAAAGGCTGTTTATGTAAAATCCTTCATTGAATCCAGTTCCTCCGCCGAAGATCAGAGTGTCATATATCGAAAAACCGAAGTAGGCCGTACCTCCCGATCCGCCCTTAACCGGATTAGCTGGTTCAGAAATGTTGTATGTATATATACTTCCACTACCGAGATACAAAAAAGTATCAGATATCGCAAGCTGCCCGGATTGTGTATCATCATTCCAGATTTGAACGGGGTTTTCAGGGTCGCTGATATTCAACACTTTGAACTCATATGTCGTAAAATAGGCTAAAGTGTCTTTTATTAGAATGTCTATATTAAAGTCGTTGCAGGGGAAATAATTCTTATCAACGGGATTGGTTGGGTCCGTGATGTCGATTATTTTTATGCCGTAATAGTTTATGCAGATGAAAGCATAGTTTCCGCTGATGGCTAATGCTTGATTCTTTCCTTCTTTATAGGCACAATGACCAACCAGTACCGGGGTGTGGGGATTTGAATAGTCAACTATCAATAACCCCAAGCTGTCTGAAAGGCAGTAAGCATAATTATTTCTGGTTTTTATGATATAGCTATAAGAACCGCCAAGGTTTATTTCGCCGATCTTATTTGGGTGCAATGGATCTGTGATGTCAACGATGAAAAGACCGCCGCCCACTCCGGTAACGGCCAATTTTTTTGCTGAGGATGTATCCAGCGCTACGCTCAAGCAGCGGTAGAACGGCCAACTACCGACAGATCGCACATTAAGACTATCCTTGGCCCAGGCCGAAAGGGCGGCAAATAGAATGATCATGCCCAGAATAATCTTCTTGGACATAAGCCTCCTGGTCATTGATTTTTATTTTACGGCGTGACCGCGATCCCCCAGGGTCCGCTGCCCACGGTCTTTGGTGTCTGGGCGGTGTAGGTATTGTCGTTCCGGCTGATGACCGAAATAGAATTGCTGGCGGAATTGGAGACATACAGATATTTCCCGTCCGGGCTGTAGGCCAGGCCCTTGGGCCCGGTGCCGACCGAAACGGTGGTGACGTAGGCTCCGGAAGTGGTGTATATCTTCACCGCATGCTCCTCATAACAGGCCAGGGCCACGTGGGCCTGGTCCGGCGAGACCGCCAGTCCGAAGGGATGGTTGCTGATGCCGGTTATCTGGAAGGGCACGGAGTTGTCGGATATCTTGATGGCGGTGAACCCGGTGCCGGAAGAGACATAAAGCGTATCGCCGGAGATCCCCCTGACGGCCTCCTCGCCGTTGTTGGGAATGACGACAGTGGAGGGGGCGGTGTGCAGATTGCTGACGCTGAATATCTCCACCTGTCCCCAGCACAGGACGCAGATCTGGCTGCTGCCCTGGTTGAACCAGACCCCCTTGGGGAAGGCGGCCCCGGTCTGGACCGAATCCGTTTTTTGGGCCGTGGCGGCATCGATCAGATACAGCCATTTGTTCAGGGTGTCGGTCACCGCCAGGCGGCTGCCGTTGGGGGACAGGGCCAGCCCGTAACAGGTGGCCGGCAGATTGACAGTGGCAAAATGATTGTTGTGGTTCTTGAGCTGGATGAATTCCAACCCGCTTTGGGTAAGGACATAGGCCACGCTGTCATCGGCGGAAATGCGTATCTGGCTGGCTTTGGTGTAAAACGGCAGATAGCCCTCGGGCTTCAGGTCGTTCTGCTGGAACATATATATCTCATTGGAGGTGTTACAGCAGACGTAGATCCCCCGCACGGTGGTGAAGCTGGAATTCCAGGCCGAGGCCAGGGGATTCCCGGCCAGGTCCTGGGCGGCGGAGCCGATGGCCACCTGGAATTGGCGGCGAAAGGCCAGGGTCTCGGCCGGGGCGAAGGTCATGATGGAATCCCCGCTCCAGGTGAAATTTCCGGAAACGGAAGGAGAGATGGAAAAGGCGGCCCGGGCCGAGGCGGTATCCATCACCTCGGAGAATCTGACGATTATTGGCTTATTCACCGAGGTCAAAGTATCGTTATTGGCCGGATCAAGCGACAGAACCTTGGGCTTGACGGTGTCGGCGATGGTTCGGAAGGTCCAGGAATACTGGGGCGATAGATGGTTCCCGCACCGGTCGGTGACGCTGGTGTCGAGCATGGCGGTGAAGGTCATGTCATAGCAAAGAAGCGAAGAGGGGGAAAAACTTATTATGGAGTCGCTCTGCAGGGCGGCATTGCCCAGGATGCCGGTAACGCCGGTCAGGGAAAAAGCCGAGACCGACCAGGGGGCCAGCCTCTCGGAAAAGGCCGCCGAAATGCTGGCTGTGGCGCTGACCCCGGTCTGGCCGCCGGCCGGGTTGGTGGAGACCACTATGGGACGAAGGCTGTCAGCGTTGGCCCCGCAGATAAATGAAGAAGTGTAGACCGCGGCCAGGGCGGTGCCGGCGGTGTTCTGGGCGATGGTGGACACCGTTATCAGAATGGTATCACCGGGGGTATAAAGCGAATCCGGCCGGAATATCAGTATCCGGTTCCACCAGGTCTTCTGGCCGGTCATGCCGGTTATGGTCAGGGCGTTCTGGGTCTCGGTCTGCTTCATGTCGGCGCTGAAGGTCAGATATATCAGGCTGTTCCTGAAATTATCCGTGCTGCTGGCCGGCGGATATACGGCGATCACCGTCGGCGGAGTGGGGGGGGTCGGCGGCGGGGCCACCGGGTCGCTCTTTTTTCCGCAGCCCTGGACAATAACCGTTGCCACGGCTGCCAATAAAGCCAGGCTGATAAGTTTTTTCATCGCTTTTATCCTCATAAAATTATCATATGTTCCCCTCCTTAGTTAAGGAGAGAATAATAACTTGCCCCGGATAACAGTCAAGAAGCGCCAATCTCAGGAATTCTCACCCCGGGCGCCCCACTTTAACTTGGTCCTCAGGATATTGTAGAACGAAGAAGCCGCGGGTCTTGCTAAAAGCGCCTTTCTATCGGCCTTGGTGATGGTCAGTTTTTGGTCGTCCTTCAAACGGGCCACGGTCTGGCCGTCGGCCACCAGCACCGCCTCCTCGTTCTTGCCGTGGACCACCACCGTGATGGTCTTCTTCATGGAGACAATCATGGGCCGCAGGCTCAGGGTGTGGGGACAGATGGGGGTAAGGACGAAAGCATCCATGTCGGGCTCCACTATCGGACCCCCGGCCGACAGGGAGTAGGCGGTGGAGCCGGTGGGGGTGGCGATCAGCATGCCGTCGGCAAAATAGCGGCTGACCAGCTCATCGCCGATGGATACCGTCAGCTCCACCAGGCGGGTGGGCACCCGGATGTCGAAGTCGTTCAGGGCAAAAAATTCCGCATCGCCGCATCGGGCCTTGATGATGGCCCGCTCCTCTATCTGATACTGGCCCCGGACAACCTGCTCCATGCTCTGCTGGATATTGTCCTGTGAGATCTCGGTCAAAAACCCCAGGGAGCCCAGGTTGATTCCCAGCACCGGCTTCTGGGCGTCACCCATCAGCCTGACGGCCCTCAGCAGGGTGCCGTCGCCGCCCAGCACCAGCATCATATCGCAGCGGGCGGCCACCTGGGTTTCGTCGGCCATCTCGGCCTGGCTGATATCAAAACCCTTTTCGGCCAGGGCCGCTATGCCGTGGTCCTTGAGCCAGGCTGCCAGCTCCCGCACAATGCGCTCGGCCCCGGGCCGGTTCCGGTTGTAGATCAGACCGTAGGTTTTCATTACTTTTTCCTTATGACTAAGCGTTCCCCTTTTTAACCACCAAGACACCAAGCATTTTATTCCATATTCTATTGTCATCCTGAGCACCCTTCGAAGCAATGCTGGCTGTTGGATGACGGTAGCCACCCGTTCGGCCAGCGGGGCAGGATGCTTGGCTCAGGGTGACAAACCAAGGATCAATATTCTATCTGCTTGAAATCGTCCTGTTTATAGGCCTTGCTGCACCTGGTGCAGGTGATGGAAACAATATGCTCGGTCTGGGGCAGGCAGACCAGGGTGCCCTCGGCGTCCACCCGGGCGTTGTAACTCTTTTCGGAGACCATCAGAAAATCCCGGCCGCCGCAATCGCATTTATATTTGAACTCCATGTCAAAGCTCCCTCTCCACCGTCTGGACCACCAACTTGGTCACTTCGTCAATCGACCCCCTGACCCTGGCCCCGGCGGCCTGGAGGTGTCCGCCGCCCCCGAAGATGGCTGCCAGCCTATTTACGTCCACCCGGCCCTTGGAGCGGAAGGAGACCCGCACGATCCCGTTGCCCTGCTCCTTGAACAGCAGGCCCACTTCGGCCCCTTTGACCGAAAGCACATGGCTGACAAACTCCTCGCTGTCATTGATGTCAAATCGGTGCCTTCGGGCTATCTCCTGGGTCAGGGCCACCCAGGAAACCTTGCCGTTGGCGGCGGTCTTCAGGTCGGAGAATAGCTGCCCCAGCACCTTAAGGTGTCTCAGGGGCTGCTGGAAATAAAGCTGTTCCGATATCCAGGCCAGCTCGGCCCCGGACTCCATCAGCAGGGCGGCGCTTCGCAGGGTGGCCGGAGAGGTGTTGGAATAGCGGAAGCCGCCGGAGTCGGTCATGATTCCCGATAGCAGGATAGTGGCCTGTTCGGCGGTCAACTTGACTCCCAGTTTCTGGGAGATGCGGTAGATCAGCTCGCAGGTGGAGGAGGCCTCGGGGTCTATATATTGGATATGCCCGAAGCCGTCGTTGGAGACGTGATGGTCTATCACGATCAGCTCCATGGTGGCCGGGGTGATCAGCTCGGCCGCCTGGCCCAGGCGCTGGGGGTTGGCGCAGTCCACTACGCAGACCGCGGTGACGTCGGGGGCCTCCCTCTGGCCGGAGATGGACTCCCAGCCGGGCAGGAAACGGTACCTCTCCGGCACCGGGTCCTGGTTTATTATGCTCACCTGTTTGCCCATGGTTTTAAGCACCGAGGCCAGGGCCAGCTGGCTGGAGATGCTGTCTCCGTCGGGGTTGACATGGCTGGTGACCATTATCCGGCGGTGCTTTTCCAGGGCCTGGGCGATCTCACTGGCTGTCATCGGGCTTCTCTTTCGGGGTGATCTGGTTGAGCAGGCGGTCTATCTTGTCGCCGTAGGCTATGGACTCGTCCAGCCTGAAGGAGAGATCGGGGCAATAACGCAGGCGCAGCCGGCTGCCCATCTCCCGGCGGATGAAGCCCTTGGCGCTTTCCAGGCCCTTCAGGGATTCCTGCCGCTTGTCATCCTCCCCGAAGATGCTGACGAACACTTTGGCATAGCGCAGGTCATCGGTAAGGTCTACCCCGGTAACGGTGATGAACCCCAGGCGGGGGTCCTTGATGTGGTGGGAGATGATGTCGGACATCTCGCGTTTTATCACCTCGGCCACCTGAGAGGAACGTTTAAAATGCATAAAGTCAGCCTCCTAATACAATTCAACATTTTACCATACAGATTTGTGATTGCAAGAGAAAAATATAGAAAAAGACAACAAAGCTTTTGGCCGTGGCATAAAACCGCTTGACATCTCCATCAAGCTATCGGATAATAACTTCGGGCGGATCGCCCATGCGTCCCTATCCCATTATACGTATAGGAGGAAAAATGACCGATCAACTGACCGAAGTAACCACCACCGGCTGGGGCAAGAGGATCCTGAACTCGTTTATCGGGGTGCTGGTGGGGCTGGCCCTGTTCCTGATCTCCTTTATAGTGCTGTGGAGAACAGAGGGCCGGACCGATTTCGCCAAGCTGGCGCAGAAGGCCGTCATTGCATCGCCATCGTCGATAGACCAGAACGCCCAGGAACAGCTGGCCTCGGTCACCGGGCCGCTGGAGACCGTCGACCTGGTGGGCGATCCCGATTTCATCGCGCCGGGGAATTATCTGATCCTGACCCGCCGGGCCGAGATGTTCGCCTGGAGGGAACGGGTAAGCACCAAGACCCAGAAGAACACCGGAGGCAGCGAGACCACCACCAAGACCTACAGCTACGAAAAGGAATGGACCGAAAATCCGGAGAACTCGGGGGATTTCAAGCAGCCGGAGGGCCATGCCAACCCCCCGCCGGAAATTTCCTCCCGGACCTTCACGGCCAGACAGGCCCGGGCCGGGGTTTATGAATTGGATATGGGGCGTCTGAACCTGCCGCCGACCGAGCCCTTGGACCTGGGAGGCGGAAAGATCCTGTTGGAAAAGACCAAAGGATACAGCGCCACCGAAGAATATCTGTTTCAGGGGCAGGGTTCCTTGGCCCAGCCGCAGATCGGGGATACCCGGCTGTCGTTTTATGCCCTGCCATCCGGCCGGAGGGCCACCGTCTTCGGCAAGCTGTCCGGGGGGATGCTGGACCCCTATTTTTACAATGGCGAGAAAAGCTTCTACCGGGCTTTCCTGGGCAACAGGGACGAGGCCGTTGCCAAGCTCGGGCTGGAATATAAAACGGCCGGATGGATCGGCCGCATCATCGGGTTCCTGATGATGTGGATCGGGCTGCTGATGCTGACCGGCCCGCTGCACACCATTCTTGACGTTCTGCCGTTCCTGGGCTCGGCCAGCCGATTGGTGATCGGCCTGATAGCCTTTCCCGTCGCTTTGGTGCTGTCGGCTGTCACCATCGTTGTCTCCATGATCGCCCACAATATAATCGTTCTGCTGGTGGTGCTGGCCCTGATGGCCGGGCTGGCATTGTTTTTTAAATTAAAAAAGAAACCCCCGGCTCCGGCCATTGCTAAGTAAAGCCGGATATGACCTTGATTTAATGCTGCCGCCCGAAAACGGGCGGCAGCATTTTTTATTGACTTATGGGCGGTTTTGTAATATTCTTAACTGTTTATGCACTCAAAATCTTAGGTATTTTTTAATATGAGCAAACGATTCGATCCCATGGCAAACTACGGCCGGACCAAACAGTCGGTGGGTTACCTGCCGCGCCAGCAGGCCGACCAGCAGATCTACGACGCCCTGGGGTTCATGTCCGGGCTGGAGGTGCACCAGCAGCTTTACACCAAGCAAAAGCTGTTCTGCCGCTGTCCGGCCGGGATATTCCAGAAGCCGGAGGAATACCACGCCGAGCTGATCCGCCACATGCGGCCCACCCTATCGGAGCTGGGGGAGTACGACGGCACCGCCCTGATGGAGTTCAAGACCCGCAAGAACATCGTCTATCACATCAACAGCCGGACCGCCTGCACCTACGAGGTGGACGACACCCCGCCCTTTCCCCTGAACCGTGAGGCCCTGGACATCGCCATCCGCATCGCCCTGCTGTCCAAGCTGAACATCGTGGGCGAGGTGCACATCACCCGCAAGCAGTACCTGGACGGCAGCATCCCCACCGGGTTCCAGCGCACCGCCATCATCGGGGTGGAGGGCGAGATCCCGCTGAAGCACAAAAAGGTCCGGCTGATCCAGCTTTCCCTGGAGGAGGATTCATGCCGCGAGGTCTCCGACATCGGCCACCAGCGGGTCTACCGCACCGACCGTTTGGGCATGCCGCTGATCGAGACCGTCACCTATCCCGACATGAAGAACCCGGACGAGGTGATGGAGGCCTGCGACTACATCCGCTTTCTGAACCGCAGCACCGGGATGGTGCGAACCGGGATCGGGGCGGGCCGGGAGGACGTCAACGTCTCCTGCAGGGGCGGCACCCGGGTGGAGATTAAGGGGGTCTCGCGCACCAAGCTGATCCCGGAGCTGACCCACAACGAGTGCTTCCGCCAGTGGGCCCTGCTGAAGATCCGCGACCTGCTCAAGGACCAAGTGAAACATCAGAAAGAATGGAAGACAAGGTCCGAACCGCTGAAACCCATCATCGGCAAGCTGGAGAGCAAACGCTTCAAGGAACTGTCAAACAACGGCAGCCAGGTGATGGCGGTCAACCTGCCGGGCTTCGGCGGCATCCTCTCCCACTTCACCCAGCCGGGAAAATGCTTTGCCAACGAGATCGCCGACCGGCTCAAAGTTATCGCCTGTCTGGAACGGCCCAACATGGCCTGTTCCGAGGACCTGGACCCGATGCTGGCCGATAACGACTGGGACCAGGTCCGCAGCCTGCTGAAGTCCTTGCCCGACGACGCCCAGCTGATCTTTTGGGGGCCGAAGGACGATATCAAGACCGCTCTGGAGACCATCGAAGAACGATGCATAATGGCCTTCTCCGGGGTTCCCAACGAGACCCGCAAATCTCTGCCTGACGGCACCACCATCTTCGAGCGGGTGCTGCCCGGGGCCGACCGGATGTACCCCGACACCGACTCCAAGCCCATCCCGCTGGAGGACAGCCATATCAAAAAGCTGGGCCGGGACCTGCCCACCGATATCATCGAAAGATACCGCCAGCTGAAAACCTGGGGGGTGCCGGAGGATTCCCATCACTACCTGTTCACCCACAACCTGTACCCGGTCATCGAAAGAATAATAAAAGAACTGGGCCAGGACCCCAAAAAGGTCGGGAAGCTGTTCGGGCACCAACTGAAATATATCGAAGGACATTACAAAAGATCCCCGGACTTTTCATTTGAACGCATCCATGATCTTTACGGATACATCGTCGAAAATAAACTGGATGCGGAGATAGTCAAGATCATGCTGCCGGTGGTCTATCAGTATCCCAAGATGGATTTCGACTCAGTTTTGGTTAATATAGATTTCAAGCGGTTCTCCAAGGATGAGATAACATCCAAGATCCCGTTCCTGAAGGATAAATACCAGAGCATCAGAACCTCGAAACTGCCCGAGGCCGAAAAACACTGGGTGATGGGGCAGCTGAGGAAAATGGCGGTGGGGAATATTTCGCTGAAAGTGCTGATGGCAAGCCTGCGATGATAATTCTTGGTTGTTTGTTGTTGGGGGTGTAAATGAAAGAGATAAAAACTTATACCGAATTACAGGTCTGGAAAAAAGCGAGGGAATTGGCAAGTTTGCTTTATACGCTTACAAAGGGATTCCCTGACAATGAGCAATTTGGGGTAACAAGCCAAATCAGGAGAAGCGCCGTATCGGTTCCATCAAATATTGCAGAAGGTTCGGGAAGAAACCATGCGAAAGAATCGGTTCAATTTTTTTATATCGCCCGGGGTTCTTTATATGAATTGGAAACGCAGTTATATTTATCTTTTGACCAAAAATTCATCAATTCAGCGCAATTGGAGCATGCTTTAGAAAAGGTTACAGAATGCAAGAAATTATTGCACGGATATATCAAGTATTTTAAAACATTTTGACAAATAGTTTGTAGCTAATAACCAATAACCAGCAACTAATAACTAATTTATAAATGACAGAAGACATCTTTCAAGGCTACAAGGGCGCCGGGCTGGAGGTCCTGAAGAAATTCAACGTCCGGGTGTGGGGCCAGGCCGAGGTGCTTACCAGCCGGGGCGATTTCAAGGGCACGGTGCTGCCGCGGGCCGACCAGGACGACGACCAGCACATCGTGCTGAAGATCGCCACCGGCTACAACATCGGCATCGACATCGCCACCATCACCGCCATGACCGAGACCGGCTACAAAAAGGCCAACTACAAGATCCCGGAGAAGGAGTTCCCCATCACCCCCGGCCTGCCCAAGGTCAAGCTGCTGGGCACCGGCGGCACCATCGCCTCCCGGCTGGACTACCGCACCGGGGCGGTGATCCCGGCCTTCACCCCGGGCGAGCTTTACGGCGCGGTGCCGGAGCTGGCCGACATCTGCAACCTGACCACCGACAAACTGTTCGCGGTGTTCTCCGAGAACATGGGGCCGGAGCAGTACAAGACCCTGGCGGTGGCCATCGGCAAGGAGATCGAGAACGGCATCGACGGCATCGTCATCGGCCACGGCACCGACACCCTGCACTACACCGCGGCGGCATTGACCTTCATGGTCCAGAACCCGCCGGTACCCATAGTGCTGGTGGGCTCCCAGCGCTCCTCCGACCGGCCCTCCTCGGATGCCGCCCTCAATCTGATGCACGCCACCACCGCGGCCGGCCACGGCGACATCGCCGAGGTGATGGTCTGCATGTTCGGGCCCACCTCCGACGAATACGGCCTGCTGCACCGGGGGACCAGGGTCCGCAAGATGCATTCCTCCTACCGCTCCACCTTCCGCACCATCGGCGACACCCCGCTGGCCATGATCACCCGCAAGGGGCTCCAGCACATCAAGCAGGATTACAACCCCCGGCGCAAGGACCGCCAGGTCACCATCAAGCCCTACTTCGAGGAGAAGGTGGGAATGATCTACTATTACACCAACATGCAGCCGGACATGATCGACTCGATGGTGGACAACGGCTACAAGGGGATCATCATCATCGGCACCGGCCTGGGGCACGTCAACAAGCCGCTGTACCCGGCCATCGAGCGGGCGGTCAAGAAGGGGGTGGCCATCTACATGACGGTCCAGACCCTGTGGGGCTACGTCCATATGTTCGTCTACGACACCGGGCGCGACCTGATGGCCAAGGGGGTGGTGCCGGCCGAGAACATGCTGCCGGAGGTGGCCTACATCAAGCTGGGCTGGGCCCTGGGGCAGACCAGCGACCTGGAGAAGGTCAGGGAGATCATGCTGACCCCCATCAACGGCGAGACCACCCCGCGCGAGCCGTACAACGGGTATCTGATATACCAGGGCGGAGTGCCGGAGGTGGAGGAGTTCATCAAGAAGTTTCATAAGTAGAAAATATTAAAAGCCTCGTTGACGCGGGGCTTTTGTGTTTTTACCGGGGCAACGTAAAAAATACAATACATACCTTCCAGCGCAGGCTATATATTTCTCGGGGGTGGTGCTAGACTACGGCAATGAAAATATTTTTTAAAATATCTCTTGATTTACTGTCCCAGCGGGTATAGACTGTTTATTCCGGCAAACAACCATCACCATAAACCAATAACAAAGGAAAAGACCATGAAGAAGATCCTTCCCGTCCTCTGCTGTGTCGTTTTGTTGTTCGCAGCCTGCAGTCTTAGCAAGACCCCGGCCCAGGTGGCCATCAAAACCGCCGAAGAGGCCTTAAAGGCCGTCAGCGTTGAGGCCCAGAAATATGTGCCTGACCAGCTGGCTTCTGTGGAAGCAGCCCTGAGCGACGCCAGGGACAAGTTCGAGAAGGGCGATTACAAGGCCGCCCTGGCCGGGGCCAAGGACCTGCCCCTCAAGGTCAAGGACCTGGCCGCGGCCATCGAATCCCGCAAGGCCGAACTGCCCAGGATATGGGAGGGCATGGCCGCCAGCCTGCCGAAACTGATCACCGAGACCAAGGCCGCCATTGCTTCGGCCCGCGGCGCTGACCAGACCGTCATCGCGTCAGCCAAGGACGAGGTCAAGGGGATGGAAGCATCTCTGGCCAAAGCCACCGAGGCGTTTAAGTCCGGAGACCTTTTGGGCGCGGTCAACATCGGGACCGAGATGCAGAACCTGGCCGCCAAGATCAAGGCCAGCCTGATGAGTCCGGTGGTTCAGAAATAACCTGGCTTTTTAAAGGGCCAAACCCCCGCCGCAAACGGGGGTTTCTCTATGGGGCGGGAATATGCCAGGCAAAAATATTTTGGTTGAATCCCAGACAATATTATGCTTAAATGCATTAATGCAGGACGGGGTGCCGGAGGTGGAGGAGATTCATAAAGAAGAGCCATAAGTAATCTTTACCAGCGCAAGGAGCACGGTATAATGAAGCTGACGAGATTCCAATGGTACCGGGCCGGGCTGATCTTCCTGCTGGCGGTGCTGATCGCCGCCGGCCTGATCCTGGTCAGCACCACCCGGCAGCTTACGGTGGCCCTGAACAGCAGTCCGGCCAAACTGGAAATCCTGGCGACCATAGGCCGGGTGCGCCTGCTGACCCGGGAGATGGAAATTACCAGACCGGCGCCGGGTACGCCGCCGGACGATCCGGCGGCGATCAGCTACGGGAACACGGTCAAGAAAGCCCGGGCGGAGATAGCCGAACTGGCCAGGCAGACGGCCGGCTGGCCGGTGCAACTGGAACGCCTGGCCCTGCTTGACACCCTGGTTAAGGGCCAGATCTATACGACGGCCCAAGTGACGCCGAAGCCGGCGGCGACCAGGGGAAAGAAGCCTGCCGTAATAAGGCAGGAAGCGGCTCCCCGGCCGGACTTCAGCGGCATCAATACCATCATCGGCCGCATGGAAGGGGATGGCCGGAAGGCCATTGCCTCATGGCCCAATGACCTGGGAGCCTCTCTCCGAAGGCTGGCTGCCGGGGTGGTGGTGATGGTGATCGCCGCCGGCATCCTGTCCCTGGCGGCCTATCTTCTGATGCTGATTGAATTCTCCCGGCGCCGCACCACCGAGCGGCTGCTGCGGGAGAGCCAGCTCCGTTTCGGCCTGCTTATCGACGAGGCTATGGATCTCTCCCTGATCGTTCTCGACCCCTCCGGCCGGGTGGTCGACTGGAACCTGGGGGCCAAACGGATGTTCGGGTACAACGCCGGCGAGATCAGGCGCAAGCACTTCTCCAAACTTTTCCCCCTGGAGCAGGCGCAGCAGGGGGTCCCGGAGAGATGCCTGAAAACGGCGGTTCAAAGCGGGCAGACCCGCGATGAGGGAACCCTGGTCCGCCATGGTTCCGGACCTTTTCCGGCCCGGAAAGCGGTCTATGCCCTGCGGGACGATGCCGGCAGACTGAACGGCTTTGCCGCGGTGGTTCAGGATATAACCGAGGAGCAGCGTTCCCGGGAGCAAGCGGCCAAGCTCAGGCTGTCTCTGGAACGTTCGACCGATCTGGTGGTTATCGCCACGGCGGATGGAATTATAGAACAAGCCAACCGGGCCCTGCTGGAGGCGACCGGATACGCACCGGGAGAACTGGTGGGAAAGCCGCTGGACATATTGCGTCCGCCCGGCTCCTCCCCCAAGGCCCGGCCCCCGGATGGGGAAGAACGGGCAGCCATCATCCGCAAAAAGAACGGCGATCAGCTGCAGGTGTCCCAGACCGTGGCCCCGGTCACCGATCGGTCCGGGAGCACCACCCATCTGGTGGTCACCTCCAGGGATGTCACCGTCCAGAAGCGGCTGGAGATTAAGCTGTCCTACCTGCATCAGCACGATCCGCTGACCGGCCTGTTCAACCGGAATTATTTTCAGGCCCAGGCCAAAGAGGAGATCGAGCGAAGGACCGGCGGGAGCGCGATGCTGATCATCTGCATAGACCGCTTCCGGCAGATCAACGACGTTTTCGGCAGCAATGCCGGGAACCTGGTGCTGATGCAGCTGGCCGATTGCCTGCGAAATGAAGTGGGCCACCGGGGCCTGATCGGGCGCCTGGGCAGCGACGAATTCGGCATCGTCCTGCGGGAGGTGCACGACCCCGGCGACGTAACCGCCATCGTTTCGGCCGTCAAGTCATACACCGCCCGGCGGGTGGAGGTCAACGGCCGCAAGCTGTTTCTGACCCTGTCGGCGGGCGCCTCGCTTCACCCCGACGACGGCATCGATGCCGAGACCCTGCTGAAGAACGCCGATGTGGCTCTGGTCCATGCCAAATCGAGCGGATTGAACCAGTTCCGCATGTATTCCAACGAGATCAATAACCGGATGTCGGCCCTGATGTCCATGGAACAGCAGCTGTTCGGCGCCCTTCAGAATAACGAGTACACCGTCAGCTACCAGCCTTATTACGAGCTGACCCACCGGCGGGTGGCCGGAGCCGAGGCCCTGATCCGATGGGTCAACCGGGAACTGGGCACAGTCTCCCCCGACCGGTTCATCAGGGCCCTGGAGACCACCGGCCTGATCATAGACGTCGGCAACTGGGTGCTCAAGGCGGCCTGCCTGCAGGCCAAGAAGATGGAGAGCACCAAACACAGATTCCCGCTGTCGGTAAACCTGTCGCCCTCGCAGTTCCGGTGCGACGGCCTGGTGGACATGGTCAAAGAAATAATCGGCCAGGCCAATGTTGATCCCCGGCTGCTGACCATGGAGATCACCGAGAGCGTCTTTGTCGAGGATCTGGGCTTCGCCCAATCGGTGCTGAAACAGCTGAAAAAGGTCGGGGTGGCCATCTCCATCGACGACTTCGGCACCGGTTATTCATCGCTGAGCTACCTCAAAAAACTTCCGGTGGACTTTGTAAAGATAGACCAGTCATTCGTGCACGACGTCACCAGCGATCCCGACACCGCCTCCATCGTCACCTCGATCACCAACATGGCCAAGAGCCTGGGCCTTAAGACCATCGCCGAGGGGGTGGAAACCGAGGAGCAGTGCAAGGTGCTGCGCCTGCTGCGCTGTGACATGGGCCAGGGATATTTTTTCAGCCCGGCCATGAATGCGGCGGATTTTGAGAGGTCGCTGATATAAATCTATTATTGCAAGCAGGGCGGAGTGCCGGGGGAGGAGGAGTTTATAAAGAAGAAACAAAAGCAGAAATTATAAAAAGCCTCGTCAGCACGGGGCTTTAATTATTATAATGCAAAAACTGACCCCACCCCTACCCCTCCCCGAAAGCGTTCGGGGAGGGATGTGGGAGGGGTAAATGTTATGACAATAAATAAAACCCACCGTCCCGGAATATGTACCGGGCATCATGTGAAAACCGAAAAGCATGAGTTAGCCAAGAAAATGCGGCGGAATATGACTTATGCCGAAAAATGTTTTTGGAATTCCGTCCGAAATAATAAATTCCTGGGCTATCAATTCCGGCGGCAACAAATTGTGCACGGCTTTATCGCTGATTTCTATTGCAATGATTTAAATCTTGTGGTAGAAATAGATGGCGGAGTGCATGAAGAGCAAAAGGATTACGATAAACTGCGGGATTATATAATAAATCAATACGGAATAAAGGTAATACGCTTTTCAAATCAAGAGATAATTGACAAATGTGATCTTGTTTTGAAAAGAATACAAGAGTTAATCAAATAATTAAAGTACCGGCAATACAAAGAAGAAAGACAAAATTATGAGGAAAATAGTTACATCCATTTCGCTTCTCTCAATTCTTCTGAGCCCGGCGTCCGCGGCCGATAACTTCCCGGCAGTGATCACCGCCCTGTCGCACCAGGTCGAGATAAACCTGCCCATTCTGCAAAAGGCCCCGGGGGACCAGCCGTATTTCATCGGTTACCGGGTGGCGGAGGAGGAGAAATACCAGGTCAACGGATCATTCGGGGCGGTGACCGAGGAGCGGTACCTCAGGGAGCGGGCCGGGATGGTGGATGTCCGGGTGGGCTCCATGAAATTGGACAACACCCACAACATTCGCGAGGGCTGGGGCTACTGGGGCAGCGGCAAGTTCGACCTGCCGGCCGAGGATGACCAGGCGGCCCTGGAGTCAGTATTATGGTGGTACACCGACAGGACCTTCAAGCAGGCCCAGAAGGGATTCGACGCGGTCAAGGCCAACCTGGCGGTCAAGGTGGAGGAGGAGGACCAGTCCGACGATTTCTCCCCGGCCCCGGTGGTGGTCAGCCTGTCGGCTCCGGCCAAACTGGACATCGACCAGGCTTGGTGGAAGCAAAGGGTGATGGGCATATCCAAATTGTTCGACGGCCATCCCGACATCTACAAATCCGAAGTGGCCTTTGCCGCGGCCGCCGAGAACAACTATATCGTCAACAGCGAGGGCGCCAAAATATCCCACGGCCGGATCCGCTGCCGCCTGCACCTGTACATCTCAACCGTGGCCGAGGACGGCATGGAGCTTTACCGCTACGAGGCCTTCGACGCCAGATCGGCCGATAGCCTGCCTGCCGAGGCAGTTTTAAAAGAAACAGCCAGAAGGATGATCTCCGAGCTGGCAGCCCTGCGCAGTGCGCCGCTGGCCGAGCCCCATGTCGGCCCGGCCATCATGTGCAACCGGGCCTCGGCGGTCTTCTTCCACGAGATACTGGGGCACCGGGTGGAGGGCCACCGGCAAAAGGACGTCACCGAGGGCCAGACCTTCAAGAAGAAGGTGGGGGAGAAAGTGTTGCCGGCGTTCATCTCGGTGTTCGACGACCCCTCTCTTTCCTCCTTCAGGGACCTCAACCTGATGGGCGACTATCCCTATGATGACGAGGGGGTGGCCTCACAGCGGGTGAACATCATCGAGAAAGGGGTTCTGAAGAATTTCCTGATGAGCCGTTCGCCCATCGCCGGGTTCAACTATTCCAACGGACACGGACGGGGGGATATCGGACAGGCCCCGGTATCCAGGATGGGGAACACCATCATCTCCTCGCAGCAGACCATGTCCTTTGCCGCCCTGAAGAAACTGCTGATAGCCGAGGTCAAAAAGCAAAAGAAGCCCTACGGCCTGATGTTCACCGACATCTCCGGCGGCTTCACCATGACCAGCACCTACATGCCGCAGTCGTTCAAGGTCCTGCCGGTGATGGTCTTCAAGATATATCCCGACGGGCGCGAAGAACTGGTGCGGGGGATAGACATCTCCGGCACGCCGCTGACGGTATTCTCCAAGATCACCGCCACCGCCGACGATTACGACGTCTTCAGCGGGTTCTGCGGGGCCGAGTCCGGCTATCTGCCGGTGTCCTGCGTCTCGCCCAGCATCCTGATAAGGGAGATGGAGGTGGAGAAACGGATGATGGAGCAGGACAAGCCGCCCATTCTGCCCCAGCCCATGGAGCTGCGGAAAGGAGGCCACAAAAATGAAAAATAAAATATTCTTATTTTTGCCGGCACTGTCGGTCATCTTTTTTTTCAATGTCTTCGCCCAGCCCCTGGCGGCTTTTCCGGATGATCCGGTGCTGAAGGCCATGGAGGAAGAACTGCAGAGGAATTATGGCGGCTTAAAGATCCCGGAGAACCTGAGGATCCCCTATTCCGAAAGTTTTGGACTTTTATCCCAGCCGGGCACCGGTTCCGACAAGTTCCGGGAGGACCCGAACACCGTCCACCGGGCGCCGAGCGATCCGGCCACCATGCCGGGCAGCCCGGCCAACCATCCCTACTTCATCTCCTATACCATCGAATTATATAAGACCCACCAGGCTGCGGCCGTTTTCGGAAAACTGGTGGGCGAGGGCTCTTCCGGGTTTTCCCGGGGCGAGGTGGACCTGAGGATAGGGGACTATTCGCTGGACAACACCCCGGAAGGGCGCTGGCGCCACCGCTCCGGGGGATACCAGTCCAACATCCCGGCGGAGGTCGATTACTGGGGCCTGCGCAAATCGTTGTGGTGGCAGAGCGATATGGCCTTCAAGCGGGCCATCGAGCAGTACTCCCGCAAAAAGATGCTGATGAAGACCAAGAAACGCCAGGAACCGTTGGATGACCTGTCCCGGGAGAAACCATATCGCTATTTTCAGCAGCCTCCCGAAGAAAAACTGGAATGGGAAAATATTAAGGATATTTTAAAGGATGTCTCCCGGCTGTTCCGGGAATATCCCCGAATTGAAAAATCGCAGGCCGAAGCGCTGGTGCAGTTCAGGAAACATTATTTTGTCAGCTCCGAGGGGTCGGCCAATCGCACTTTTGATTCTTTCGGCTCCATCAGCGTGGAGATGTCCGGGCTGACCGATAATGGATTGATGTTGAGGGACGGTTTTTCGGTGGATTATTCTTCGGGCCAGGATCTTGCGGCCATTCTAAAAAAAGCCAGGGTAGAGATAGAGAAATTCTGCGAACAACTAGAAGCCCAACCCATGGAGGATTATTTCGGTCCGGTGCTGCTGGAGGGGCAGGCTGCAGCCGAATTCATTGTGCAGACCGTGGTGCCGTTGATGCAGGCCGAGCGCGACCCGGTCTCGGACTATGAATATGCCGACAACACCTCCAGCGACCTGAAAAAATGGCTCAATAAAAGGATCACCGCTCCGCACATCACCCTGATGGACGATCCCTCAGCGGCAGTATATGAAAAAGATTCCCTGGGCGGGCATTATGCGGTGGATGATGAGGGGATGCCGGGGAGAAGGATCGCCCTGATCGAGGACGGGATCCTGAAGACCTTTTACATGTCCCGCTCGCCAATAGAAAAAATATACGGCAGCAACGGCCACCTGCGCGGCGGGCAGCTGATGCCGGGCAACCTGTTCCTTTCTTCATCCAAGGGGCTGTCGCAGAAGAAACTGCTGAAGGCCATGGAAAAACTGTGCCGGGAAAAGGGCAATGATTACGGCATCGTCATCAAGAGGCTGGAGCCCAAAAAATATTCCCTGGGATATCTGGATGCCGCCCTCAAGGCCCTGGAGGCTTACCGGTATGATCTCAAGACCAGGCAGTTGACCCTGGTGAGGAATCTGGTGCTGCGGGATGTCTCCCGGCGAACCTTAAGGGATATCTACCGCACCGGCCAGAAGCCGACTGTCTACAACAGCCGGATCGGCAGCGGGGTCCAGAGCGAGCCCTTTGCGGTGATAACCCCGGATATCCTGCTGGACCAGATAGAGGCCAGCGGGCCGTCCGAGGTGGGAAGCCAGCCGCCCTTCCTGAAGAATCCGTTCTTCGAAAACGGTAAATGACATCGTTTTTACCCCAGAGGCGCAGAGTTATTTATGATCGGTTTTTCTTGATCAAGGCATAAGTACAAATTAAAGAAGCCCGGCTGCGCCGGGCTTTTCTATTATGAAAACCGACTATTTCCCAAGCTTCTTGCCCAGCTCAAAGGCCTGCTGCATCAGCTTTTTGTCCTTCCTGACCTCCCCGGGTTTGTTCCCGGTGCCGTAGACCATTCCTGCGATCGGTGCCCCGATGAACCGGAAGGCATCCTGGTAGGTCCGGATGGCGTTCACCGCACCGGAGGCATAGGGGTCCACGTCGCCGTAGGTCAATATTATGCCGATTCTCTTGCCCTTCAGGGCGTGGCCTTGTTTGCCGATCAGGGCATACCAGCGGTCCATGAACAGCTTGGTCTGGGCCGAGACGGTGAACCAGTACACCGGCCCGGCCATGACGATGGCGTCGGCCCTGACCAGCTTGGGATAAAGCTTCTGCATGTCATCCTTGAGGATGCAGACATGCCCGGGCCGGGTCAGGCAGTAATCGCAGGCGTTGCAGGGCTTGAGGTGCATCTCGTGCAGGCAGATGGTCTCACATAGTGCCCCGGAGGATTTGGCCCCCTCGGCGGCCCGTTTGGCCAGGGCGGTACTGTTTCCGTTCTTTCTGGGACTGCCCAGGACTATCAGGACATTCTTGTGTTTCATTGTTCAGCTCCCCCTGTAAAATTCGGCATATAAGTAATGTTTTTCAATACTATCAAAGCGGTCCGGGCAAAGTCAATAGCATAAGTGAACGGCCTCGATTATTGTATTGACAACGGGGTGGTTTTAAAATAGAATGACAGTAGCGGAAGTTGGCTGTAAATTTTATTCGGGAGCTGTATGTCTCGTTTCGGGAAGATCTTGACGATATTGTCCCTGTTTCTTTCCGGCTGTGCCGCCACCACCACCACGCCCCCGCCGGAGACCACCGCCGACCTCCGGCTGGAGTTGCCGCCCTATAGCGGCAAAAAAACCACGTTGGCGGTGATCGACCTGCGCAACCAGTCGGAGTTCGACGATCCCCGCATCGGGCGGGGGGTTTCCAACATGCTGATCACCGCCCTGGTGAATTCCGGGCGTTTCATCGTGGTGGAGCGCAACGACCAGGCCCTGGAGAAGATATTTGCCGAGCAGAAGCTGGGCCAGACAGGGGCGGTGACCTCCCAGACCGCCGCCCGGGTGGGCAAGATGCTGGGGGCCAGAACGGTGGTGGTGGGAGAGGTCAGCGAGTTCGGCATCCGCAAGACCAGCGCCTTCGTGGGGGTGGGCGGCACCAAGACCATCACCACCAGGGTGGTGATAGACGCCCGGCTGGTGGATACCGAGACCGCCGGCATCATCTCCGGGGAGACCGGCATCGGCACCAGCAGCACCCAGACCAGGGGGGTGGCCCTGACCTTCGAGTTCGGAACGGCCGGATTCGACGAGACCACCATCGGCATCGCCACCCGGAAAGCGGTCAACCAGGTGGTGGCCAAATTCGCCCTTAAGGTGGAAAACGATCAGTTCAATAAAAAGGAGAATAAGTGAAAAGAAAAGCGCTACTGATGCTGGCGGGATCGCTGATGCTGGCGGCGGCGGCCAAAGCCCAGGATGAAGGAGGGATAAGCCTCAAGCCCACGCCTCCTCCGATATCCTGCCTGGATTTTTTCAAGGGGACCAGCCAGTTCACCTTCACCGGGATCTACATGAAGCTGGGCCTGCCGGAGGATTCCCAAATGGACGAGTCGCCCACCGGCAAGGGTTTCAATTTCGAGATGTCCCGCGGCTTTGCCGATGGTTTCGGGCTGATGTCCCATTTCATGTTTCTGGGGCTGAACATTCCCCTGAAGGATCCCATGACCAACCTGGACGAGGACTACCCCGCCTCGGCCATGGCCATGGGCGCTACCATGGTGCTGGACATTAAAAAAGGGGAAAAGAGGGACATCGCCGGGGAGATCGTCGACAAGAAGACCACCGTGGCCGCGTTCATAGGGTTCGACTTCACCGGGACGGATTTCGAGATGGAAAATTTCATTGAGGACCAGGATTTCTCGGTCAGCACCATGGAGGGCAGCCTGCCGATGGGTTTGGTGGCCGACATTCCCCTGAATTACTATGTATCGCTGGTGCCGTTCGGCCGCTTGGCCTTCGGCAGCACCACGGTGACCACCATCATGCCGTATTACATATTTTTGCCGGCGGACCCCTATATCATCCTGATGCCTGGCATCCCGCAAGACTCCACCTATTCCACCACCCGGTTTGACTACGGCATGGACATCGACCTGCGGCTCTTCCGCAACGCCCCGGAGTGGAAGATCAGCGTGGGGACGGTGATCTCACAGGTCGAAGGCCTCAAGGACGGCAACCTGATAATCATGGCCAGCGTCAAGAGGGAGTGGGGCAAACATTACAGCAGCACCTCCTTCGGACCCAAGCTGCACTGATGACAGCATGATGTAAACCCCGGATCATAAGATCCGGGGTTTACATTTGGAAAATTCACATATTCTAGATCAGTTTCAATATCTTGTCGAACGAGGCCGATTTTCCGAAATATCCTGGGATATCGTACTCCAGGGCCTTTCGCTTGACGGCGGAGTCACACAAGTAGGTTACAATGATGACCTTGATTCCGGGTGTCTATAAGACCTGGCATACAAAATATATAAAGGGGGAGAAATCGGCTTAAAAGTGGGTGTTATTGTAGGACTCCGATATGGAATGGTTAAAGTATGTGGAGAAATTATGGCCGGGCAACCGGCGTACCGCTCCACCCAAGGAAATGGCTTAAATACAAACAGCCCTGCTGTCGCGGGGCTGTTGAATTATTGCCCTTTGAAAAATATCAATTCTTAATGAAAACTATTTCATCCTTTTTCGCCTCGGCCTTGACAGTATCACCTTCCTTGTACTCTCCCTCCAAAATCCTCATGGACAAAGGATCCTGCAGCAGTCTCTGAATGGCCCGTTTCAGCGGCCGGGCCCCGAAGGCCGGGTCATAGCCCTCGTCGGCCAGCAATTCCTTGGCCTTTTCCGTCACTTCCAGCCCTATCTTCCGGTCGGCCAGCCTTTTATAAAGGTGGGCCAGCTGGATATCTATGATCTGCTTGATCTGTGACTTGTCCAACCGGTGAAATATCACGGTTTCGTCCACCCGGTTCAAAAATTCCGGGCGGAAATGCTCTTTCATTGCCTCCAGTACCTTTGTTTTGATCTGGGCCTCGTCGTCCAGCTCACTGATGAAC
>JAVHLB010000002.1:0-213683 GCA_031082425.1 Candidatus Edwardsbacteria bacterium
GGGGCTTTTTGAAAATAAGCTATAAACTATTTTTCTTCAATAATCTTCACTTCAAAGGTGTACACCGGTTCAATACAATCAACTTCCTTTTTTTCTTTAAAAAGGTGTAGCTTAAAAATAATTTTACCAACATCTGGTATAACATAATTATTCACTAAAGCAAGATTTATATATTTTACTGCTTCAGGTATTACTAACGCACCTTCAACCTGTGCTAATTTTCCTTTTGTATCATGTAATAACTCTAATAAAAAAGCATCAGGATTTTCTGCTTTTTTATCCACTATACATCTTATAAAAATACCCAACTTAATCATTGCAGGCAATACTGGCTTTTGCCCTTTTCTCTGGGTAAAATTTATATCACCATAAAGGCCAACTAGTGTATGTTTTTCACCTATTTCAAAACGGATATCATCACAAATTATAAAATCAACTAATTTCATTAGATTAATGCTCCTCTTATTTGATTACTGCTACTTGCATTAATAACGGGGGCACACTCAGGCTCTTTTGTATATTCAAGTTTTATGCTTAAATTAGTAATTGTGGCCTTTGCATGCAATGATTCTGGGTAATATCCATCCCGCAATACAACCACGTCCAACGCTGCTATTGCATTTTTAGCTAATAACTCATTAGCGGTATGACTATCATATTTTGTATCTGCTACTTCAATAATCCATGGGTATGTTTTAATTATTCTTAGCAAAGCTACACCCGCAGCCGAAAGATCTCTACCTGCTTTCCACTGGGACATGGTCCGTTGTGGTAATTCCAAAGCGCGTTCCATTGCCGCTAAGCTGTAGCCCATCTTTAAAAATGATCCCAAGATTAACGCAATAGATTCTTTTTTAGATCTCGCTAAAGCTTTGCTGTATGAATCTTCGGCAATATTATCGCCCGAAAAAGTTGCTTCACATGTATTGCATTTAATTACTTTTTCTTTAAATGGCACAATCGTACCAAAAACTGCTTGTGCTGTATCTTCATTATAACTAACAGTTGTATTCTTTGACCCACAAGCAGAACATTTGTTAGAATTTTTAAATATTTTCATTTTTTTCTTCTAAATGTTTTTGTTGTTCGACTACTTTCATTAATTTATCGCCGAAGGAAGTATCTTGTTTATTATTTGGTTTAAAAGATTTAATTGCCCATTTTTTTTCATATTTTATATACATAAATGCAATATACCCTCTTTTTAACCCCGTCTTAAAACCATATGCATAAACATTAACCGGTATGTGTGGTTTTGGATTGTTCTTCCAAGGCTCAACATCCTGTAAAACTAGTTCCTCTAACCCATCATTTGAAATAAATTTAAAAATACTTTCTTCTGTCTGCAAATTGAAAAAGGTACGTGCATCTTTTTTTGCATCCAAAAATACACGTATATTACGCTTAGCCTTACAAGCAGCCAAGAAATCGTTTAAAATCTCACGTGATTGGCTATACATGTAAGGTTACCGAATATGTAAAATTTATTGCTTTATACATAATGTAACACAACGTTACCCTTTTGTCAATGGTTTTATACGTTACGATACGTTTTATTTCTTATTGTGTTAATTTCTCTTCCAGTGCGTTCATATTATCCGGCGTGATAATGAATTAGCAAATCGGTATTTATCCATGTCCAATATACGACTCAGTGCGCCTGGAACCAGTTCTCCCCCTCGCCCATCTCCACCACCACCGGCACCGAGATCTCGATGGCGTTCTCCATCTCCTGCTTGACTATCTTTTTCACCCTGGCCAGCTCGCCCTTCTCCACCTCGAACAGCAGTTCGTCATGCACCTGCAGGATCATCCGGCTTTTCAACTTTTCCTTTTGAAATATGGCCTGAATGTTGACCATGGCCAGTTTGATCAGGTCGGCGGCCGTCCCCTGGATGGGGGTATTGACCGCGGTGCGCTCGGCAAAGGCCCGCCGCTGGCCGTTGTCGGAGTTTATCTCCGGTAGGTAGCGCCGGCGGCCCAGCATGGTGCAGACAAAGCCGTCCTTCTTGGCCTGGGCGGTGGTCAAGGCTATCCAGGCCTGAACCTGGGGAAACTGTTGGAAATATTGTTCTATGAAGGCGGCCGCCTCGCCCACTCCGATGCCCAGCTGCTGGGCCAGGCCATATGGTCCCATGCCGTAGATAATGCCGAAATTGATGGCCTTAGCCTTGCGCCGCATGTCCGGAGTAACTTCGTTACTTTCTATGCCGAACACGGCGCAGGCCGTCTCGGTGTGAATATCGCGCCGGGACTTGAAGGCCTGCTGCAGGCGCTGGTCCCCGGATAGGTGCGCCACCAGCCGGAGTTCCACCTGGGAATAATCGGCCGATAACAACAGATGGCCCTTCTCGGCAATGAACCCCTTGCGGATCTCCCGGCCCACCCCCTCCCGCATGGGGATGTTCTGGAGGTTGGGATCGGAGGAGGACAGCCGTCCGGTCTCGGTCAGGGCCTGGTTGAAAGTGGTGTGCAGCCTGCCGGTCCTTTCGCTGACCAGGGCCGGCAGGGCATCCACGTAGGTGGATTTTAACTTGAACAGCTGGCGGTAATCCAGGATCAGCCGCGGCAGGGGATGGACGTTGGCGAATGATTCCAGCACCGAAACGTCGGTGGAGTATCCGGTCTTGGTCTTTTTGGCCTTGCCCACCTTCAATTTCTCGAAAAGGATCACCCCCAGTTGCTTGGGAGAATTGATGTTGAACTCTTCGCCCGCCTCTTTATATATCTGCTTCTCCAATTTGCCGATCTGCTTTTCCAGATCGCGTGACATGGTTTTGAAAATATTCAGGTCCAGCAGGACCCCGAACGATTCCATCTCCGCCAGCACCGCCAGCAGGGGCATCTCCACCTTTTGGAACAGCTCGGTCAGGTTTTTTTCATCCATCTCCCGCTGGAATTTTTCCTTGAGGGATTTTATGGCGTCCAGCCTGCGCCCCAACAGCTGATCGCGGGTCTGGTCGTCGATCTCGAATGCCAGCTCGGTCTGCTTCTTGGCGGATGGCTGGGCCGCCTCGAAGGCCAGGCCCAGATGCTCCCCGGCCAGGGAATCCAGGGACTGGTGATGCCTCCAGGACGGGTCTATCAGATACGATGCCAGCATGGTGTCGAACATCGGGCCGCCCATATCCAGGTCGCTCTTTCGGATGGTAGATTTAAGATCATGGCCGATCTTGGTGATCTTGTGGTTCGCCCAAATCGGCTTGAGCTTGGCCAGGTTCTTGTTCTCCACTATCAGCGGCTTGCCGTCCACCATCACCGCCGCCCGAAACATTTGATCTTGGCGGAACTCCGGCTCGAAATATAATTCCCCGGTCTTCTTGATCTTGCCCAGCACCAGCTCCAGGTCGGTCCCCGCCTTGACGGTCTGGAACTCCACGCTTTTCACCTGCCCGGCCTGGAACTCCCTCAGCAGCGAACCAAACTCCAGTTCCCGGAACAATTGGGACACCCTCTCCCGGTCCGGCTCATGGACCCTCAGGTCCGACAGCGAGACCAGCGGCAGTTCATCCAGGTGCAGGGTCACCAGTTCCCGGGACATCACGGCCTGCTCCCGGTTATCCTCCAGAAGTTTTTTTATGCGGGGCTTCTTGACCTGGTCCAGATTCTGATATAGGTTATCGAACGACCCGAATTCTATTATCAGCTCGGTGGCGGTCTTGGGTCCGATGCCCGGCACGCCCGGGACGTTGTCCGCCGCATCTCCGGACAGGGCGAAGATGTCCTTGATCTTGTCGGGGATCACCCCGTATTCCCGTTGGACCTCGGCCGGCCCGAAGATCTGCTCCTCGTTCTTGCCGGTCCGGGGGCGGATCACCTTGATCTTGTCAGTGACGATCTGCAGCAGGTCCTTGTCGCCGGTGACTATATAGCTGGGCCAGTTCTTGGCCTCGGCCTGCTTGGCCAGCCCGGCCAGGACGTCGTCGGCCTCGTAGCCGTCGTTCTCCAGCACCGCTATCTCCATGGCCCTCAGTACCTGTTTGATGCGCGGCAGCTGCGCTTTCAGCTCGTCCGGCATGCCGGGACGCTGGGCCTTGTAGGCCTCGAACTTTACGTGGCGAAAGGTGGGGGCCTTGGTGTCGAAGGCCACCCCCAGATAATCCGGCTGATGTTTCTTGAGCAGATTGACCAAGATGGTGGCAAAGCCATAGCTGGCGCTGGTGTTCTCCCCCTTGGAGTTTATCAGCGGGTTGCGGATGAAGGCAAAATAGGCCCGGTAGGCCAGGGCCGTGCCGTCGACTAGCATTACTGTAGGCATGACCATTCACCGATTTTAAAATTAAGAAAGAAATATGGAATGTGCAAAATAATGTCCTACCAATGTGATTGTTTATAAAATTCTGTTTTCTCTAAATGCCTCATTGCCTCTTTTAAATTAACAACTGCTACTGCATGAAAATCTTTCTCTGTCTTACGATAACATAGAACATATGCCGTTGTTCCGTAATCTTTCACTTCCCATATTTGTCTTGGTTTTTCAACATAAAAAGAACCTTCATGGATCAAGCTATTCATATCAATTACGTGAATCCTGCTTAGGTGTGGTTCCATATATAATAATTTCCTAAAATCTTCATTTACATACCAGGGCTTAAAATCACTTATACATTCCAATGTTTTCTCTACAGCATATGTATTTAAATTTATTTTGAGAAATCTATCGTGATTTTTTGCATACATATAACCATTAGATACATGATTTATAAAACCAAGGTTTCTTATGCCTTTTTCATTAAAAGAAATCACCTTTTTATTATTTAAATCAATCTCCACAACGTCAATACCACACAAATATATCTTGTTACATGCTTTATCAAAAAAGCATTTATTGCAATATTCTATTTTTGGATAAAATAACACAATAGAATCTATCATCTTATCAGTCTTGGCGTCCAATCTTCGGATTATTAGGCGATGTTTATAACTGTTAATAATAAAAACATATTTCTCGGAAACAACATAACCACATAAATTTTTCAAACTATCAAGGTCAGCTACTTTTTGCTTCTTATTAGTTTTGAAATTATAAACCCAAAGACTTCTTACCTCAGTCCCTTCAAAATAATAACCCTTAGATAAAGTCGGATGATTCGCTGTATAAATTTGATATTTTTTATTTTCTGTTAAATATTCCCACTCGGGAAGACAATTTACAATATACGTTGCATCACCGCATATATAATCCTTTATTATGCTGTCTCGATAATCTGTATTTTTTTCAGGGAAATATCTTTGAATGGTTTTTTGATTTTGAACATCGTCAATATATACATCTATGTTATATTTTTTCACAACACTCAAACCAAGCCATCGACAAAAATTAACCGACATGTCTTCCGTCGGTTCCCAATTTTTAAAATGCCAGGATATAGTATCATTCTTTAGTTCGTAGTTTTGAGGAGATGCTACCAACTTCGTATGTTTTAATCTTTCTTTAAAATATTCATTTGAAAGGTCAACATAAATATCTGCTTTTCCTATTGGCCCTTTCCATAATGCACCTGTTTTTACGACATAAGACAACGATTCTACTTCCACAATACCCGGACGATATGCCATTCCGTTTATTGTATAATTAAACTCAATTAGCACAGTTTCCTTTGGTTTCCAGTCAACATACCATGTCTTAAATTCGTTAAACGGCAAAGAATCTAATATTTGATATTTAGTATATTCGTTTTTCTTTTTATATTTGGCTCTATGGGTGGACGCTGTGGTTTTATTGCCATTAATCATAAGTTCGTAACCACCTATTTCACCAGGAAAAGCAACCAGCATTCTGACATTTTTATTTAAGGTGTTTTTCATCCAAAATTTGCACTCAACTTGGTGGTCGCTAATATTAACGATTTCCTTTTCCATTTCTACCGGCACTTCTTCAGTGGCCGGCATTATCACATTACCAATTTGGGTTGTAACCGGCAAGATATCAGCAAAAGAATGGCTGTTAAATATGCAATACCCTATTAAAAGAATATTGAAATAATATTTCTTCATGTTATCACTATCCAACAAAGGTTAATTTTGTTATTAAGATATCACACCCTATTCTAAAAAACAAGCAAAAACAAGAGCCTCCGGAATACCCGGAGGCCCTGGCAATATTTTCCATTTATTTAATTTTTACATTCCCATTCCCGTTCTCTTGGAGTTTCTCCTTCTCCCGAAGGGTCACATAATAACCATCTTTGGCCATCAGCTCTTGGTGGCTGCCCTGCTCCACGATCTGGCCATCTTTGAGGACCAGTATCTTGTCGGCCCGCTCGATGGTGGAGGTCCGATGCGAAATGATGAAACAGGTGACCTTCGGCAGTTTCTCATTGAGCTCTTGCCAGACCAAGGCCTCGGTGGTGCCGTCCAAAGCCGAGGTGATGTCGTCCAGAATCAATATCTGGGGATGCCCCTGAGCGATCCTCTCCACGATGGCCCGGGCCAGCGATGCCCGCTGTTTCTGGCCGCCGGAGAGGCTGGTGCCGCGCTGCCCGATAATGGTGTCGTATCCCTTGGCAAAGCCTTTGACCTCCTTCTCCAGCTGGGAGATGCGCCCGGCCTCCACCGCCCGTTCCTGATCCACCTCTTCCCGGTGGAAGATGACGTTGTTGAGAATGCTGTCCGAGAACAGCAGGGCCTCCTGCGGGGCATAGCCGATGATACTGCGCAGCCCGGCCAGGCTGAAATCTTTTAGGTCAATGCCGTCGATCTTCAGCGAACCGGAAGTCGGATCGTGCAGGCGGAGCAGCAGGTGCACCAAGGTGGTCTTGCCGCAGCCCACCTCTCCCATCAGGGCCACCTTCTGCCCCTTGTCAACCCTGAAACTAATATCTTTAAGCTGCAGCTTATCGCTTTTCCCATAGCCGAACGATACCTTCATAAAATTAATTGACCGGTTGAAGGATATTTCCCTGGGGCTGGCCGGATCGCTGACCTCGGCCAATGCTGTCTCCAATTCATGGGCCCGGGCATAGGACACCGAGCCCCGCTTGGCGGTCACGAAGAAATACCCGATGTTCCACAGGGGTTCGATCAGCATCAGGCTGTAGGTGTTGAAGGCCACAAAGCTGCCCAGGGTCAGGCTCCCCTTGATGACCAGGTATCCGCCCACCAACAGAACCACCAGAACCCCCAGCTGATCGATCAGGATATTTGACGAATTGAACAGCCCTTCCGACTGGATGCTTTTTACCTCGGCCTTTATCCGGTGGTCCATGGCCCGGGCGAAACCCTGCCTCTGATGCTCCTGGCGATTATAGACCTTGAGCACCCGGATCCCGGAGAAGCAGGCCTCCAGAAAATCATTGACCGCCGAGATGGCGCCCTGCAATTTATGATAGCGTCTCTCAAAGGTCCTCTCGTTGAACAGAAACAGCCCGGCCACCACCGGCACCGGCAGCAGCGAAAAGGCCGCCAGGGTGGGGTTCATCCGGAACATCACTATCAGAATGAAGCTCAACAGCACCAGGCCCTGCACCGCCCGGAACAGTCCGGAGCAGGTGAACCAGGATAGTTTCTCCGCCAGGTCGTCGGTCAGCCGGGTGACCACGTCCCCGGTCCGGTAGGAGGACAGGGTTGACGGCCCCAGCCGGGTGAGGTTGGCAAAGATGTTGTTCCTGAATTCGGCCTCGATATTCATGTTGGTCCAGCCCCGGGTGGACATCAGTATCCAGTTGACCAGGGCCGCCCCGGCCCCCAACAGCAACAGATACAGCACGTAGCGGTTCAACTGATGCGCCGGAAGCTTGTTGACCAGACCGTCCACCACCATCTTGAAGAAGATGGGGTAGCTGATGGCCAGCGCGGTATAGACCAGGGTCATGATCAGCAGCACCAAAAGCTTTAGTTTGTGCGATCCCCAGTAGCGATAAAGCCATCCGAAGATGAGTTTTAAACTGCCGGTGTCTTTTTTATTTTCACTTTTATTTGACATATAAACCTAATACATTTTTATTGTTGAATAAATGCTTTGAGTCATTCCCGCGCAGGCAGGAATCCATAATTAATAATGATCATCAAGCAAACTGTATCCGGTACAGCTTGGCATAATAACCATTTTTTTCTAAAAGTTCCGAATGTCTGCCGGATTCCACGATCCGCCCCTTGTGAACCACCATTATCTTATCGGCGTCCAGTATGGTGGAGAGCCGGTGGGCCACGATAACCGCGGTCCTGCCCTCCAACAGGCGTTTTATGCCCTGCTGGATCAGCCTTTCCGACATGGGGTCCACCGAGGAGGTGGCCTCGTCCAGGATCAGGATCTGGGGGTCGAAGGCCAGGGCCCGGGCGAAGGATACCAGCTGGCGCTCGCCCTGCGAGAGGTTGGCCCCCCTTTCGGCCAGTTCCGAGTCCAGTCCGCTGGGCATCTTGTCCAATATCCTCTGCAGTCCCAGTATCTCTACCGCCCGGTCTAGCTGCTCTTTGGTCATCTCCGCTCCCAGGGTCAGGTTCTCCCGCACCGTTCCCGGAAACAGGAACACATCCTGCAACACCAGGCCGAAGTGCCGGCGCAGTTTGTCTAGGGATATTTCCCTGATGTCGATCCCGTCGATGGATATCCTGCCCGCCTGGGGGTCGTAGAACCTCAGCATCAAATTGATGATGGAGCTTTTTCCCCCGCCGGTGGCGCCCACCAGCGCTATCTTCTCACCCTTGGTGATGGTAAAATTGATGTCGCGCAGCACCCAGTCCGGCTCGTCGTTCCCGGCCCTGGTGACATAGGAAAAATCAACGCCTTGGAATTCAATTGAATTCTTAAAAATGTCCCAGCTGCCGCCCGAAGCGGCATTGATCACCTGGGGTTCGATATCCATGATCTCAAAGACCCGCTGGGCGGCGGCAAAGGCCCGCTGCATGATGCCTACCTGCTCGGAGAAAGCGTATACCGGCATGAAGAATTGCCTTAAATACCCCAGAAACAGCACCATGGCCCCGATGGTCAAAAGTCCCTGGGCCACCATGTTTCCGCCCACCGTCAGGATGATGGCCAGCCCGATTATTTCGAATACCCCCACCAGGCTGAAGAAACCCATGGTCAGCACATCCGCCGGCAGCAGGGTCTTGATATACGACCGGTTGAGCTGAGCCATCTTTTGTTTGACCGCGTTCTCCCGGGAAAAGGCCTGGATCACTTTCATGCCCTGGACCATCTCGGTAAGATAGGCCACGATCTCGGCGTATTTTTTGCGGACCACCAGGAATAGCGGCCGGACCTTTTTCTGGAACAGGATGGTCAGCAGGAATATCACCGGGACCAGGGTGGAGATCGCCAGGAAAAGCGGCAGGCTGACCTTTATCATGATAAAAATCATCCCGGCCAGGCTGACCACCGCCCCCAGCACGGTGAACATGGTGGAGGTGAACAGCCGGCGGATGGCCTCGGTATCGCTCTCCACCCGGGCGATCAGCCGTCCCACCGGGTGCTGGTCGAAATAGGCGATGTCCAAGCCCAGCATATGGCCGAACAATTGCTCCTTCAGGGCTGAAACTATCCGGACCCCCAGCGATTCCAGCACCACCAGCATCAGGTAGTTGACCCCGAAGGTGGCCAATTGAAGCAAAACATACAGCCCTACGGTTATAAGCAACCCGTTGAAATCCGAACCGGCGATGTTGACATCTATGGACCGCTTGAGCAATAGCGGAGGCAATAGTCCCAGCCCGGATGACACCACCAGTATCAGCCCGCCGCCCAGGATCCTCATTTTGAAGGGTTTCAGCAGCGGCAGCATCCGTTTTAACATCTGTCGGTCGTATATTTTCTTCCCGGCGGGAAGATCGTCCAAATTTTCGTCGAACCACATATGTTTGTCTCTTTTTTTATGATTTGCGTTAATTCGTTGAGATTCGAGCCGCGTCAAAGAGTTGTTGAATCCTTATTTATATGTCTTCTAGTCTTGGCGATGGCCTTCCATCTCTTTGACTGCTCCATCCGAACCTTGGCATTGTGCCGCGCTTCCTGGAACCTAAGCTCCCGTTGCAGTTTCAGGAAATTCTTAAATCGGACCTGGGCAACCTCCCCTTTTTCCAAAGCCAGCCTTACGGCGCAATCCGGCTCATCCTGGTGGCGGCAATCATTGAACCGGCATTGGGCAGCCAACTGTTCGATGTCATCGAAGGTTTCGGAAAGCCCCTGTTCACCCTCCCAAAGCTGCAGCTCCCTCATGCCCGGGGTGTCTATCACGATGCCCCCGCCCTCCAGAAGGTACATCTCCCGGCTGGTGGTGGTGTGCCGCCCCTTGTCCTTGTAATCGGACGTCTCCACCACCTTGATGACATCCCGGCCCAGCAGCCGGTTGATGATGGTGGATTTCCCCGCACCCGAGGAGCCGATGAATACCGAGGTCCTGCCGTTTTGAAGATATGGCGACAATTGCTCCAATCCCTCCCCTTTAGCCGCGCTGATGGCATGAACCGAGACCCCCACCGCGGTCTTTTCCATTTCCACGATCTTGGCGTCAACTTCGGTGCAGAGATCGGACTTGTTGAGCAGTATCACCGGGACCGCCCCGCTGTTCCAGGTTGTGACCAGGTACCGCTCGATCCGGCTGGGATTGAAATCGGCATTGAGAGCGGCCACGATAAAAGCGTAGTCGATGTTGGCAGCTATCACCTGCTCCTGCGAGGTGGCGCCGGCGGCATTCCGCGAGAACTTTGTTTTCCGGGGCAGCACCATCCTGATAATTCCGGAGTTATGCTGCTGGTCATGGATCATCATCACCCAGTCGCCCACCGCCGGAAAGGCCGGCTCCGGTGTCTCTCCGTTCGGAGAGGTGGTCTCGTTGTTGATCTTATCCCTCATTTTGCCCGATACCTGGGCGGTGACCTCGCCGCCCCCGGTCAGGACCTGGCATAAATTGGTATGGACGGCCGAAACCCGGCCCACCAAAAAGTCATAATCGTATTTGGCCTTGTTTTTTATTTGTTTCAGATGTTCCTCAAAAAAAGGATCCCACCCGATGTTTTTCAGGTCCATGGTATGATTTCCTTATTGTGCTGTTTGGGTTTTGGACATTGGCCTGTTCTATAGGTTTTCAAAGGCCAACATCCATTTTTCAATTCAGCAGCGCTTTGCCGCTGATGACCCGTGAATCATTTGATAAACTGTTATTAATGATCTGTTGGATCACATACAATTTACTCAATTCGGGGTCGCTTTTAAGACATTGTTCCAATATCTTCAGCATAATCTGTCCCCCCTTCGTTGTCGTGGCTGAACTTGCCCTTACATTTCCCTCCCCTGATGTTTAGGAGAGGGGCAGGGGTGAGGTCAAATAAAAAAGCCACAGGTTTTATTGTTTTCCTGCGGCTTTTATGGTTTACCATCGTAAAATGGCAAAAGAAAAAGGCCACAGGTTTTGGTGAACCCATGGCCCGTAAAATTATTCAGATCATACGGTATGGCCGATGGGCGCACCTATCCCACGATCAGTCGCGGGAACTGCAAAATTGCGATATTTAAGCATATCGTGGATCATTTCTTGCTATCGCCCTCTCGGCACTAAAAGGTTAACGGTTTTTGTTGACAACCGGATTGTATACCAAATAGTATATCTTGTCAAGAGAAATTTTTTAATAAAACCAAAAATCTTCATTTCTTGGGCGGGGTTTCCACATGGATGGTCATTGAGACCTCCGGCATCTCGCTCTGCAGATCCTCCTCCAGATGATCGGTCAGGTTGTGGGCCTCCTCCACCGTCTTATCACCTTTGACGGTCAGATGCAGCTCGCCAAAGACCTGATTTCCGCTGCGCCGGGTCTTGATATCGTGAAAATCCAAGAACAGTCCGTCATGTTTTTTCAGAATTTCTACTATTCTGGCCTCCTCCTCGGGGCAGGACTGGTCCATCAATCCGGTGGATGATCTTTTGATCAGGTCTATCCCCATTTTTACCAATAGTAATGCCACTCCTATCGCCAAAGCCGAATCCAGGAATGCCCACCCGGTGAACTTGGCCACTATCAGCCCCGCCACCACGGCTACCGATGACAGCACATCGGAAAGCAGATGTTTGGAATCCCCTTCCAGGGCTAATGAATTGAACCGGCGGGCGGTTCTTATCAGCATCCACGACAGCAGGCCGTTCAAGGCGGTGGCCGCCAGCGAGACGACCAGCGCCAGGTTGACATTGAACAAATCTACGGGATGCAGCAGCCGGACCACCGCCTTCTCGGTTATCAGCACCGCCGCTACGATTATCAGAAATCCCTCGATCAGGCTGGAGATGTTCTCCACCTTCTGGTGTCCATAGTTGTGGGACCTGTCGGCCGGGGAGTCCGCCAGATAGACGGCGTACAGCATTATGCCCGAGGCGATGATATTGACTATGGATTCCATGGCGTCGGACAGCAGTGCCACCGAGCCGGACAGGAAGTACGCCACCAGCTTCATCCCGAAGATCACCAGCCCCCCGGCCAGGGTGAACAGGGCCATGCCTTTTTTGGTAATGCTCATAAAATTGATTTGAATAATATTACAAAATCAACCATGGCTATAAACCGTACCAGATAAATAAGATCCTTGGTGTCTTTGTGGTGAAGATATATTTACTATCCGGTATTATTCCTCGGCCTCCGCACCCGGTTTGACCCGGCGGGACCGGCGGCGGTCGATGTCGGACAGTATCTTCTTCCTTAACCGGATGGCCTTGGGGGTCACCTCCACCAGCTCGTCATCGGCGATGAACTCCAGCGCCTCCTCCAGGGTCATGATCTTGGGCGGGGTCAGCCTTATGGCCTCCTCGGAGGTGGATGAACGCTGGTTGCCCAGCTTTTTGGCCCTGGTGACATTGACCACCAGATCGTTCTCCTTGGGCCTTTCCCCGATTATCATTCCCTGGTAGGCCCGGTCGCCCGGGGCCACGAACAGCATTCCCCGCTCCTGGATGGAGTCCAGCGAGTAGGAGGTGGCGGTGCCGGTCTCCATGGCCACCAGCACCCCGTTGACCTGGGCGCTGATCTCACCCCGGTAGGTCTGGTAATCCAGAAAGTTGTGATGCATGATGCCGGTCCCCCGGGTGTCGGTCAGAAACTGCCCCCGGAAGCCTATCAGACCCCGGGCCGGAATGTTGAATTCCAGCCGGGTTCGGCCCTTTCCGTCGGCCTTCATGTTCTGCAGCTCGGCCTTGCGCTGGCCCAGTTTCTCCATCACCGCGCCCACATAGGCATCGTCCACGTCTATCACCAGGTACTCAAAGGGCTCGCAGGTCTTTCCATCGATCTCCCGGAGGATGACCTCGGGCCGGGATACCTGCAATTCGTAGCCCTCCCGCCGGATGGTCTCTATCAGAATGGACAGGTGAAGCTCCCCCCGCCCGGAGACCTTGAACGAATCCGGCGATCCGGTGTCCTCTATCTTCAGCCCCACGTTGGATTTCAGCTCCCGGGCCAGCCGGTCCCTGATCTGGCGGGAGGTCACGTAGGCCCCATCCTGCCCGGAGAAGGGGCTGTTGTTCACCGAGAACAGCATGGAGATGGTGGGCTGGTCGATGTCCACATAGGGCAGGGCCTGGGGATCCCCCGAGTCGGCGATGGTCTCGCCGATGTTGATCTCCGGAAATCCGGCCAGGGCCAAAATATCCCCGGCCGTCACGTCCTGCACCTCTATCCGCTTAAGTCCCTCGAAGCCGTAGATCCGGGTTATTTTCTCGATCTTGGTGGTCCCGTCCTTCTTTATCCGGGCCGCCGACTGTCCGGATCGTATCCTCCCGTTGAGGATCCTTCCGATGGCCAGCCGCCCCACGTAATCGTTGTAATCCATGCTGGTGACCAGCATCTGCAGTGGCTTGTCGGGATCCCCCGGCGGAGACGGCACCTTATCTATTATCACCTCAAAAATGGGTATGATATTGTTCCCCGGTTTTTCCAATTCCATGGTGGCAATGCCCGATTTGCCCGAGGCGTATACCACCGGAAAATCCAGCTGTTCATCGGTGGCGTCCAGGGAGACGAACAGGTCGAACACCTGGTCCAACGCCCAGTGGGGCCGGGAATCCGGCCGGTCTATTTTGTTTATCACCACTATGGTCTTAAGATCAAGCTTGAGGGACTTTTGCAGCACGAACCTGGTCTGAGGCATGGGGCCGTCCACCGCATCCACCAGCAGCAGGACGCCGTCCACCATCGACAGCACCCGCTCCACCTCGGAACCGAAATCGGCGTGGCCCGGGGTGTCTACGATGTTGATTTTGTATCCGTTGTAATGGATGGAGGCGTTCTTGGAGAAGATGGTGATGCCGCGTTCCCGCTCCAGAGGGTTGGAATCCATCACCAGTTCGGGCACCTCCTGGTTGTCCCTGAAAAGTCCGCTCTGCCGGAGCAGGGCATCCACCAGGGTGGTCTTGCCGTGGTCCACGTGGGCGATGATGGCGATATTCCTTAGTTTCTTGTCAGTCATCTAATTAATCAGTCCTTATCCTAATTTTTCTTTCCCGGTTCCTGCAGGATCTTGTAGGTTAGGTCGTCCTTCTTTTCGATCCGGAATCCCTGTTTGGTCAGCGCCTCATAGGCCGCACTGCGGACATAATCGTCATCGTCGTCCAGGGCTTTCTTGAGAGACTTGACGGCCTTCTTGTCGGTCCAACCCTCCAGGCTCTGGGCGGCGGTGGCCCTCACCTCGAACTTGTCGTCCTTCAATGATCTCTGCAGGAATTTAAACACCTTGTCATCATGGATGGGCGAGACCAATTTTATCAGGTTTACCTTGACCAGTCTTGAGTCGCTTTTCTGAAACTTCATCAACGAATCGAGCCTGGCCTCCAAGCTGTCCGGTGGGAAAAGCTTTAAATTTTTATGCGCCAGGGTGGTCAGATTTTCTTCGCCCAAACATCGTATGAAAATATTCATGGCCGGATAATACGGCCTGGTTGAAAGTTCCAACAGGGCGTTCTCTTTAAGTTCGTCCGGAGCGTTTTCCAGCAAAGAGACCCATTCAGCCGCCCGCTTGGATCGTTTGGCCCGCTTGGCTGAGAGGTATTTTTTGATGCTTCCCAGGTAGAATTCCCGGCTGGAATCCGCTACCGCCAACATTCCCTGCTTGTTGGCGAAGCATTCGTAATAGGACATTCTGGGTAATCCATATCTGGTTAGAAATTTCCCGGAAAGGCTGTTGGGCTTTAAAAAGGCAATGACATTCTGGCCCAGGGTAAAATACCGGGGATCGGCCCGGAATTCAGGGGATTGGATGACCATGACCTCTTTTATCTTCGGGCTGCCCTTGACCACCTCCAGCACCTTCAGCCGGTAAAGATAATCGCCGACGATCTCCTCTGGTCCGCTGTTTTTTTTCTTTTTAGCCGCCAGTTCCTTCGCTTCCTGCACATTGGCATAGACTATCAACGGAGAGGAATCTATCTTATCGCCCATGGTATAGACCCGGTCGAAGGCCCTCACTGGCTGTGCCGATAGCCATAAAGTTGATAGAATGATGGAGAGTATGGTTTTGTTTTTCATTTAAAATATTTTACCTTAGTTTATTATTCATATCTAATGGCTTCCACCGGGTCCAGACGCGATGCCTTCCAGGCCGGGTAGATGGTGGCCAGAAAGCTGATCAATACCGCCGCCACCGCCACCAGGACGAAATCCCAAGGCTGGATCTGCACCGGCAGTTTGTTGATGAAATAGACGTCGGCCGGCAGATCGATGAACTGGTACTTGGCCAGCAACAGACACATCACATAGCCCAGCCCCAGCCCCAGCAGGGTCCCCACCAGGCCGATCATCAGCCCCTCGTAGACGAATATCCGCATGATGCTGCGGGAGGTGGCCCCCATGGATTTGAGGATCCCTATCTCCCGGGTCTTCTCGATCACCGTCATGATCAGGCTGGAGATGATGTTGAAGGCCGCCACCATTATGATCAGCACCAGGATCAGAAACATCACCGTCTTCTCCAGCTTGAGGGCCGAAAAAAGACTCCAGTTCAGCTGCATCCAGTCGTTGTAGCGGTACTGGGCAGGGCCGAGCTTTTTGACGATCTCCCGCCCCACCTGCTGGGCCTGGTAGATGTCCGTGATCTTGACCTCGATGCCGGTCACCGCAGCGCCCATGTCCAGAAAATCCTGGGCCTCGTTGAGGCCGATAAAGGCCAGGGTGGAATTATATTCGTACATTCCGGCGTCGAACACCCCCGCCAGCCGGAACTGCCTGGCCCGGGGCACCAGCCCCAAAGGTGTGGCCCGGGCCGCCTGGGGCGAAGCCACGGTGACCGTGTCGCCCAGGTGGGCCACCAGCCGGTCGGCCAGATCGATGCCCAAAACAATGGCCGGCAGGCTGTCGGAATAGACGGTAAAATCATAATCCCCGGTGATCATATTACGGGAAATATCGGTGACCGATCTTTCTATTTCGGGATCCACCCCCCGCAGGACCACTCCGTCCACCCGGCTGCCCACTGCGATCATGCTCTTGGTATAGATGAAGGGCGAACTGCTGATGATGCCCGGCAGGGAATCTATCCGGGCGATCAGTTCATGATAGCCTTCGATGGGCTGGTTGTGGTATTTGAGAATTATCACATGGGCGTTGGTTCCCAGTATCCGGTTGCGCAGGTCGGTCTGGAAGCCGTTCATCACCGAGAGGACTATCACCAGGGCCCCCACCCCCACGGTGATCCCGGCCAGGGAGATCAAGCTGACCACCGAGATGAATCCGGTCCTTCGTTTGGCCTTGAGATGCCTTAAGGCTATGAAAAATTCGTAGGACATTCAATTATTTTGCAATTTGCATTTTAAAATTTACTGCTCCACCTCTACTGTCTACCGTATACCCATCTTGACTTTTATATCTGAATCATTCCGGCTTCATGGTGGGGAAGAATACGACCTCCCGCACCGAGGAGGAATTGCTGACGATGGCGAAGAATCTATCCAGCCCCACCCCGAACCCGCCGCAGGGCGGCATCCCGTGTTCCAGGGCCTCCACGAAATCCCGGTCGTACATCTGGGCCTCGGCATCGCCCTTCTCCCGCAGCCGGGCCTGCTCCTCGAACCTGGCCCTCTGGTCCAGCGGATCGTTGAGCTCGGAGAAGCCGTTGCCCACCTCGGCCCCGGCGAACAGCACTTGGAAGCGCTGGACATACCCTTCCCTAGTGGGGTGTTTCTTGGCCAGCGGAGAGACGTCCAGCGGATGGTCTATCAGGAAGCACGGCTGAATGAGCTCCGGCCGGACGAATTTTTTATAAAGCTGGTCTATCAGGCGCCCCCGTCCCAGCTTGGGATCGGGCTTGAGGCCCATCTCCTTGAGCTTGGGTATCAGCGATTCGGTGGTGGGATACTGGTCCAGGTCCACCCCGGACTTGTCTATCAGCAGCTGGCGGTAGTCATACCGGGGCCAGGGGCCTTTGAAATTGAGCGCCTGGTCCTCGAATTTGATCTCCAGGCTGCCGAAGGTCTTCTCCAGCAGGGTTATGTACATCTCCTCCACCAGGGGCATCAGCTGGTTGTAATCGGCGTAGGCCCAGTAGAACTCCATCATGGTGAATTCCTGCAGATGCTGGGGGCTCATCCCCTCGTTGCGGAACACCCGGCCCATCTCGTAGACCTTCTGATATCCGCCCACGATCAGCCGCTTTAGGTGAAGCTCCAGCGATATCCGCAGGAACATGTCGATGTCCAGGGTATTGTGATGGGTGCTGAAGGGCTGGGCGTCCGCCCCGCCGGGGATCAGCTCCAGGCAGGGCGTCTCCACCTCCATGAACCCCTTGGTATCCATGAAATCGCGCATGGCCCTGACGAATCTGGTGCGCTTGATGAACAGCTCTTTGACCTCCGGGTTGGCGATCAGGTCCAGGTATCTCTTGCGGTAGCGCAGCTCCACATCCTGCAGGCCGTGAAATTTTTCCGGCAGGGGCAGCAGGGACTTGGACAGCAGGACCACTTCCTTGGCGTGGATGCTTACCTCCCCGGTCTTGGTCCGGAAGATCTTTCCCGCCACGCCGATGAAGTCACCCAGATCGTACAGCTTGAAGGCCCTGTAGTTCTCTTCGCCCACCTCGTCCTGGCGGACGTAGCATTGTATCCTGCCGCTGTCGTCCGACAGGTGCAGAAAGGCGGCCTTGCCGTGCCCCCGGATGGCCACTATCCGGCCGGCCGCCTTAACCTCGCGTCCCGATTCGATCAGCTGGTCTGGGGCGGCCAGTATCTCGGCCGCCTTGATGTCGGCCTGATAGGAATAGGGGTAGAGATCTATCCCCATCTTTTTCAGTTCTTCAAGCTTATGGATTCTCTCGGCCCTTTCCGGGATCTGGTTTCCCAAATGTTCGGACATTTGATTCTCCTGGTTTACTGCTGGGTGAAGTGTATAAAAAACACCGAACCTAAAATTTCAGTTCGGTGTCGTCTGGTTCTCGGTAATTATACCTTAAAATCAAAAGATTTTCAAACCCTCGACCCCGATTATCTGCCATTTCTTACGTTTTTTTAATTTAAGCGTCAACTTGGCCGGATTGCCGAAGGAGCCCAAAATAAACCCCTGCTCACCTCCCCGGCTCACCACTACGATGACCCCGATGGTGTCCACCGCCTCAGCGCCCATTACCTGAACCTTTTGGTCGTTAAGGGTGACCTTGGCTTTTTCGAACTCCCGGAAGAATAGGGTCAAACTGGTGTCCACTTTGGGCTTGTCGAATGGATCGCAATAAAAATCAGAGGCAATGTTATCCATGATCAGCGATTTGTTCTTGGTCAGGAAGGCCTTGGTGGTCCGCTCTACGGTGGCCTTGACCCTGGCCTTGGGGCTCAGCCAATTATTATAGATAACTGCAAAGACGATCAGGACCGCCAGGAAAATAGCGGCCAAAACGATCCTGTTTTTGCCTACTTTAAGCATTCTTCTATCTTCCTGGTGTATTCATTCACCAGCTCCTGGGCCCGGTTCTGGTCGTCGGCCTCGGCATTGATGTGGAACAGCTCCCGGTTGGGATCGGGCAGCACCTGCACCCAGTCCCGGCCGTAGAACAGCTTGATGCCGTCGATGAACTGTTTCTCCGGGTGGTCCTTGGTCTGCTCCATCAGGGTCCGCAACACCAGGCCCTTTTTGCTCCAGGGGCAAGGGATGTTCTTCTTGACCATGTGGCTTGGGGGGATCTCGGAAGTGATGCTCCCCAGTTTGCTTCCGGTCAGCGCCATCAGCTCCAGTATCTTGGTGATGGACAGCATGGCGTCGAAGGCCGGCTGGAATTCCGGGAAGATATAGCCGCCCCGGCGGCTGGCCACAAAGGCCACGTTCTCTCCGGCGGCCTCTTCGATCAGCGACCGGTTGTCTATCCGGCTGCGCTTGACCCTGACCTGGTATTTCCGGGCCATCTCCTCGATGGCCCGGGAGGCCGTCACCGGCACCGCCAGCTCCTTGACCTTGCGGCCCTTCATCACCAGCAGGCAGACCGCCGCCAGAGCCTGGTCCTCGTCCATTATCTTTCCCTGCTCGTCCACCAAAAAGACCCGCTCGGCACCGCTGTCCAAAAGAAAACCCACATCGGCCTTTATGGACTGCACCATCTGGGACAGCCTTTGCTGGGCGGCGACAAAATCATCCCCGCTCTTGGTGAGCTTCTCCGGGTTCTCAAAGGCGTTCAGGGCCACCACCTCGATGCCCAGCTCCCCCAGGATGGAGGGAAAGATCCCGGCCGCCGCGCCGTAGGCGTAATCTATCACCACCTTGTATTTGGCCTCCCGGATGGCCTGGGTGTCTATATGCGACAGCAGCCCCTCCCGGTAGCCCTCCATCACCCGGTGGGGAAATTCAATCACCCCGGTGTCCTCGGGCTGGGCCCTTGAAAAATCCTCCCGCAAAAACATCCGCTCCAGGTTCTTGATCTTGCCGGCCGGGAGGTCCTTGCCGTCCTTGTCGAAGAAGATGATGTCCACCATCTTGGGATCAAAGGGCGATTTTCTGGTGTGCAGCCCGCCCTGGTCCCCGCCGGTCTTGAGCTGGTAGCGGACGATGGGGATGGGCAGGGCCCGCAGTTCGTGGACCTTGACCCCGGCCGAAAGAAGCCCGGATATCACCGCCCGGTTGATCATCCGGCTGACCGGGTGGCTGTCCCGGCTGGTCAGCACCACCGACCCCTTGCCCAACAGCGCCCCATAGGCCGCCCCCAGCTTGGCGGCGAACTCCGGGGTCATCTCCATATTGGCCAGCCCGGTCACCCGGGGCCCGGCAAAGAACTCCTTGAACCAGCGGTCGCCCCAGATCAGGCTGGAGGTCAGCACCGCCTGGTCGTCCACCGATTTCCCCGGCCACACCTTGACATTGGCGCTGACCCGGGCCTGGCTGCCTATCTTTACCTGGCTGCTGAGGATGGCGTGCTGTTCGATCACCGCCTGGCTGCCGATCTCCACCCCTTCGCAGACGATGGCCTCCTCGACCCGGGCCTGGTCGCCTATCCGGCAGCCCGACCAGATGATGGAATGCTCGACGAAGGCGTCCTGGCCGATATGGCAGTCATTGCCGACGACCACGTCATGCAGGTGGGTCCCCTGGCCCACCGTGACGTTCCGGCCCATGATCACCGCCCCGGTCAGCCGGGAATTCTTGGCGTTGATGCTGGAGCCCTTGCCCACCCAGATGTCCTTGCCGATCAGGTTCAGGCGGTCGCCCTCGATGTCCACCCGGACCTCGCCCTTCAGGGCGTCCAGATGGGCCTGGCGGTACTCGGTGATGTTGCCGATGTCCCGCCAGTATCCGTTGGTGATGCAGCCGTAGAGCGGCTTGTTCTGGGACAGGATCAGGGGAAAGAGGTCCTGGGAGAAATCGAACTCTTTTTTAACAGGTATCAGGTCGAAGACCTCCGGCTGGAAGACATAGATCCCGGTGTTGATGGTGTCGGAGAACACCTGCCCCCAGGTGGGCTTCTCCAGGAAGCGGCTGATCCGGTCGTCCTGGTCGGTGATCACGATCCCGTACTCCAGCGGGTTGGCCACACGGGTCAGGGTGATGGTGGCCAGGGCCTTCTTTTTATTGTGAAAGGCAATGATCCCACCCAGGTCAAAGTCGGTCAGCAGGTCGCCGGATATGACAATGAACGGCTCCTTTAAAAGCTCCCGGGCCATGCCCACCGCCCCGGCGGTGCCGTAATCGGCGTCCGGCCGGATGTAATCTATCTTGACCCCGAAATCGCTGCCGTCGCCGAAATAGTCCGAGATGCTCTCCGCCTGGTGGAACAGCAGGGCCACCATCTCGGTGATCTGGTGCTCCTTCAGCAGCATGATGATATGTTCCATCATCGGCCGGTTGACCATGGGAACCATCGGCTTGGGTATCTGGCAGGTCAGCGGCCGCAAGCGGGTGCCGAAGCCCCCGGCCATGATGATCGCCTTCATTGCTATTTCCCCCCGGATATATTTTCCCGGTCCCGGGCCGTAGCCTCAAAGATCTTTTTCATCAGCTCGGCATCCCTCTCCGGCATTTCCATTTTTCTCCTGGCCATCACCATCCGGCAGGTGGCCAGGACCTTCTCCAGCTTATGGTCGTGGAACAGGTCGCTGCATCCCCAGCTGAAGGACGGCAGGTATTTTTTCACCGGCCCGCCGAAGATGTTGCAGCCGATCCCCACCACCGTTCCGGTGTTGATCATGGTGCCGATGGCGGTCTTGCTGTGGTCGCCGATGAAACAGCCAGCCTTGATCCGGCCGGAATCGATATGTTTTCCGTTGGCCCAGACGACGATATTGCCATAGTTGTTCTTGAGATCGGAGTTGCAGGTCTGGGCCCCCAGGTTCACCCAGCTGCCCAGATAGCTGTGGCCCAGAAACCCGTCGTGGTGTTTGTTGGAGAAATCCAGCACCACCGTTTCCTCTACCTCCCCGGCCAGCTTGCAGCCCCGCCCGACGGAAACCCCGGGCCGGAGCTTGGCCCCGTCTATCAGGGAATCGGGCCCGATATAGCAGGGGCCCTCTATCCGGCTGAAGGGACGGATCACCGCCCCGGCCTCGATGATCACCGGCCCCTGCCGGGTGTCTATCACCGATCCCGGCTCGATGAATGCCTGGGCGGATGATTTCAGATCGCTGCGTTTCCCCAACAGGTATGACCCTTTGGGCAATGGGAGGGAGCTGCCCTTGAAATAACCGGCATCTTGCGCTATGGCCTGGCTATTGTGATCGACCAATTCCCACAGGTGGCGAAACATCTTGGCCGATGACGAAATTTCTTTGGCCCCTTCGGCCAGCTTGAGCAAAATGCTTTCATCTGGATCGGAGGACAATACTTTCCCGAGGCCCGAGGCATCGTCCAGCTTCAGGGCGGCGATAAAGCCTTCTCCGGTGACCGCCGCCTTCCCTTTGCTTTTCAGCAAGGTGGACAGGTCCTTTTGGGAGATGAAAGCCCTCCCGTTGACCAGAAGTAACGGCCCTTTGCCGATCTCTATTCTGTTGGAAAAGGCACTCCTTTCCCGGCTGGTCCATTGGTAAATGACCGCCGACTTGACACCTTTCTCCAGCCGCTGTTTCAGCGAAAAAGCCCCGCACTTCAGGTCCCAGACCGGGCGAAGATAGGTCAGGGGGTAAAGCTCGGGATACAGATGATCCTCGTATAAGATGATATGATGCATTTGACTGATTACCATCGGGTTGATAGATGGTTAATAATAGCCTAATTGCGGGGTTATTGTCAACCTGAAAAGATGGCATGTGCAATAACAAAAAGGCGAAGGATGTCCCCATCCTTCGCCTTGCTCATGATGACAGCCGTTTACTGCTGGCTCATTACCACGAATTCTATCCGGCGGTTGGCCGCCCGGCCCCTTACCGTCTTGTTGGTCTCCATCGGCATATCCTCGCCGTAGCCCACCGCTGTCAGCCGTTCTCCGGCTATGCCATGCTTGTTGATCAGGTAATTGCGGACCGAGTAAGCCCTGGCCTCGGAAAGCTTCTGGTTCCTGGCGGCGCTGCCGCGACTGTCGGTGTGCCCGCCGATCTCCACCTTGATGGTGGGATTCTCCTTCAGCAGCTTGGCGGCCTCGTCAAGAATCGGCATCGAACTGGCCATGATATCGGCCTTGCCGGAGCGGAACTTGATCCCGGATAGCACCACCTTCTCGCCCTTTTTGGGGATCATCCGCATCTCGAAGTTCTGGATGAAGGTCTGCTTGTCGTTGACCGGGGCCGGGGCGGTCTCGATGTTGTAGCCCTCGGCATGAGCCTGGATGTTGTAGATGTTGGGAGGCAGCTGGGTGCTGTAGATGCCGGTCAGCAGATCGCTGGTGGCTGGGTTGTCCATGGCCTTCCTGTCCGGGCCGTAGAAATATAACGTGGCGCCCATGGGGTTGCCGGTCTTCTTGTCCACCACTTTTCCGGTGATGGTCCCCTTGGGATATTCTTTTCTCTTGATGGGGAAGTCCATCATCAGGGTCTGGCCGTCGGCCACGATCGCCGGGCGCTCCTGCCACAGGAATGAGTCTCCGGCCGATACCCTCATCCGGTAGGTTCCCGGAGGAACGGTGATGGAGAAGCTGCCGTCTATCTTTTGCAGGATCGGTTTGGCCTGCCCGGCGGAGTCCACCAGGTAGCCCGGCATGGTGATGGTGGCCATCAGGACGGAATCGGTGTTGGCGATCAGCACCTTGCCCGAGATCACCCCCTGGGGCACCGGCTTGGCCTTGGCCAGGGTCTGGGAGGCGACCGAGAATCCGAACAGGGCGTTCCATTCCGGGGCCGAGGAATTGCTGGTCATCTTGAACTCGCAGCCCCCGTCGATGGTGAAGCCCCCCGGGGTCTTGAACCGGATGCCGGGGGTGATCCTGGCCGGACTGTTGTAGAAGAATGACTTTTTACCGCTAAGTTTTTCTCCACCGGCTTCAAGCACGAAGGTAACATAAGGACCGGCGTCTATCTCCAGGCCGAGACCCCAAAGTATCTGATTTTCCCTGACCACGGTGGTTTCCTTGGCGGGATGGGTCCAGCTGTCCGGATCCACCATCAGCACCGAATCCACATAGCTCCGACGGGCGGTTGAATCCAGTAACAGGGTATCCCGGGCAGGGACCAGCTGGGAATAGTCAACCATAAAAGCTGGCTTGGCGCTGCCGGCCTTTAGATACCCGATGTTGCCGTGCAGCGAGGCCGGGCCCAGAGACAAAGTGGTCAAAAACTTGGCTCCAAAATCGGTGCTGTGGGGGATCAGATTGCCAAAGCCATGGGTGGCCAAAAAAGAATCCGGCTGTTCAGCCAGGGTGGTATTGTCGGTATATATATATTGAGTGGTACCGGGAAACCCGATGGAGACAAACGGCTCTAATCCCACGGCATAGGAAAACTTAGCCCGTCCGTAAACCTTGGAAGGATAGCTGCCTTTTACTTTTATCAGCAGATCTCTCAGCCAGAATTTTGCCAGATCGTTGTTGATGCCGTCATAACGGATCCGGTCGGATATCACCCCCTCCACATTGGAGTGCTTGTCATACACCGCATACATCCGGGGGGCGATGGAGAATTCAAAATAATCCAGCGGAGCATAGGTGATCGATAATCTGGACCAAGCCGTATAATGCTGGTCTCCTTTGCCTCCGGTCATGGTGTCGCCCTGAAAGAGAAGATCGCCCTTTAACAATGACCGGGAGGAAAGGTCCGATTCCAAAAAGCCCACCCCCAGCATCCCCTTGCCCAGGGTTCGGGCCGATGAGACCTTGAAGGTTCCGCAGCCTCCGTCGAAGGCCGGCGGATTATAGGCCTGCCCGGTAGCAATTAGTAATGCAGACATTATTGCCGCCAATGTCAGCGTTTTGATGAACCTCATGATATTCCTCCTAACCAGTTATTTGTGTCAAAAATATAATAAGTTGAAATATACCAATTTATTATCCTGTTTGTCAAGGGCTAAAGGGCTTTCAGGGTTTTGATCAGCCCCTGGATATCGTCCGGAAGCGGAGATGAAAACTCCAGATATTTTCCGGTGACCGGGTGGACGAACCCCAGGACCCCGGCATGCAGGGCTTGGCGGCCGATGGATGACAGGATACTTTCGGCCGGACCGGGATCGCGCCGGGCAAAAGCTGCTATCACCTGTTTCCCGGTGCCGCCGTAGGTAATATCACCAACTATGGGATGCCCCAGATGCTTGAGATGCACCCTTATCTGATGGGTGCGGCCGGTCTCCAGCTTCAGCTCCAGATGGCTGGCTATCCGGTACTCTCCCAGCACCCGGTAATGGGTGATTGCATTTCTCCCCCGGATGGCCGAGACATCCATTTTCTTGCGGTCGAAGGCGGAGCGGCCGATGGGGGCGTTGATGGTTCCCGCCGGCTCCTCCATCAGGCCCCAGGCCAGCGCCTGGTAACGCCGGGTGATCTGGCGGGCCCCCATCTGCCGGGCCAGGACGGCGTGGGCCTGGTCGGACTTGGCCACCAGCAGCAGGCCCGAGGTGTCCTTGTCCAGCCGGTGCAGTATGCCGGGCCGCTGGCCGTCTCCGGCCTCCGAAAGTTGGTCAGAGTGATGGAGCAGGGCGTTGACCAGCGTCCCGCTGTAATTGCCGGCCGCCGGATGGACCACCATACCGGCCGGCTTGTTGACCACCATCAGGTCGCCGTCCTCGAACACCACCTCCAGCGGGAGGTCCTCTGCCTGGGGCCGGTCTCTTTTCAAGGGTCCGGCCTCCTGCCGGAGATGGATCCGGTCTCCGGAACGGACCAGATAGGAGGGGGCCGACCGTCGGCCGTTGACGGTTATGTTGCCCGATTGGATCAGGCCCTGTATCCGGTTACGGGAGATATTCAGGCCCTGGCAGATAAGATACCGGTCCAGCCGGACCGGGGTCTGCTGGGAGGATACGGTGATGTCGCTGGGGATCGCCATCTATATTTTCATTCCGTCTCCATCCAGCAGTCCTTCAGCCGGGCCGCCCCCATGGGGCGGATCCGGCAGCCGTGGACGTAAGGATTGGTGGCGGTATATTTCATGGAGTGATAGAGGAAGACCCAGGGGGCATCCTCCACCACCAGCTGCTCTATCTCCCGGTAGAAATTCAGGCGCTCCACCGGGCTCCGTATCGCCAGGGCCCGGATCAGCATCTCGTCGACTTTTAAGGATTTATAGAACGAGGTGTTCCCCGGCCGGCCCCAGTTCTTGGAGTGGAACAGCGGATAGAGGAAGTTGTCGGGATCCCCGTTATCGGAGGACCAGCCCCGGACCGAAAGGGCCGCCTGCCCTTCGTAGGATCTCTCCAACAGCTCCTTCCAGGGCAGGGGATTGGCCCTCAGCATTATGCCCGCCTTGCGGCAATCATTGATCATTATCTCGGCCCTCTCCATCTGCTCCCGGTTGTCCCGGATATCCATCAGATACTCTCCCGGCAGGCCGCTGGGGTAGCCGGCCTGGGCCAGCAGGGACTTGGCCTTTTCCGGGCTGTAGTCATATCCCTTCAGGTCGGGGTTGTAGGCCGCCAGCCCCGGCGGGAAAACCCCCCGGGCCACCGTGGCCTCGGCCCGCAGGCTGCTGGCATCGATCAGGTTGTTCTTGTTTATTGCATAGTTCAGCGCCTGTCTCACCCGCTTGTCCACGAAGGGCGTGGCCATGCTGACGTTGATGCAGACATACTGGATGTTCAGGGCCGGAAGTTTTTCCACCAGGCAGCTTCCCAGGGAGCAGATCGCCTCCCTCTCCTTGCCCCTGACCTCCAGCTGGTCTATCTCCCGACGCTCCAGCTTTTGGCTCCGCTGGTCCTCGGGAATGTTTATATGGTAGATGATCCCCCTCAGGGAGACCTTCTGCTCGTAATAGTCGTTGAACCTGTCAAGTTCGATTTTGCTGCCGGGTATCCATTCCTTAAACTTAAAGGGACCGGTTCCGACGGGATTACTGCTTAAATTGCCCCCGGCCTTCAACACTTCCTCCTTGGGAACAATGGCCGTTACCGAGGATGCCAGATTCGCCAGAAAAGGCATATAGGCCGATTCCAGCCGGATGACCAGGGTGTGCGAATCAATGATCCTGATCCCCTTGACGGAATTGGTCCGGCTGGCCCGGAAATCGGCCGCCCCCTCTATCATGTCCACGAAATAGGCGTTGGGAGAATTCAGGCCCGGGCTCAAAAGCCTCTCCAGGGTGTATCTCACATCATCGGAGGTCAGCTCCCTGCCGTTGTGGAATTTGACCCCCTTCTTGATATTGAAGGTCCATTCCCGGCCGTCGCCGGATATGCTCCAGTGGGTGGCGATGGCCGGCAGCACGTTGACCCCGGCATCGAACTGCACCAGGCCCTCGTATATCTGGGCCACCACTTCATTGGAGGTGGCGTCGGTCCTCATAGCCGGGTCCAGGGTCAGCGGCTCCGAGGGCAGGGTTAATTTCAATATCCCGCCGAAATCCTCTTTGATGATCCGTTCGTCTATCTGGCCGAAAAGCTGTCCGGCGATCTGCCCGAAGCCCAGCAGGGATTCATGGGCCTGTTTGAACAGCCGCTGGATCATCTCCAAGTTGCTGCTGACCGCCCGGAATGAATTGGCGTATTGGGAATATACCTCCACCAGGCCGTTGCGGTCGGCCGCCTGGGCGTCTATCCCAATCTTGGCGCTGCTCCCGATGGCGGACAGTCTTCCGGTCTCCTCCAGCACTTTGTTCAAGGAGATATCGGCCTGCGAGATATCGGTCAAGTTGAGGCCGACCATCTCAATATTCCGGTCCAGCAGCGACACGGTGTTCAGGAACTGCTTCTGGAGTTCCGCCAGCATCGGCGTCATCTTGGCCGAATCGCTTTCGGCCTGCAGGGCCAGACCTCTGGTCTGTGAGACTATCGGCTCCAGCTCCTTGGTCCATTGCCCCATATCGGCCACCTCCACCGCCGAGTAGAAGGCCAGAAGCTTGACCTGCTCCGCAAAAGAACGGATCCCCTGGCCGGTCTCCTGAAGCTCGGCCAGGTCCCGGGAGATGCCGGCGCCGGTGGCCCTGAATTCATCCAGCAGGCTGCGGAGCAATCCCAGGTTCTCGGTGGAGATTCTCAGGTTTTTCTGGAGGCCATCGGCCCGGCTGGTCACCGATTCCAGCATCAGCACTACTTGCTGGACCCCGTTGCCCAGTCCGTCGATGCCCCCGAACAGCCGTTCCATTTCGGCCCATACCTGGGTGGAGATCTTCTCCTCCTGCAGGGCGGTGCTCTTAAGCCCGATGACCGATTCCTGCAGTCCGTGCCAGTGGCTGACGGAATACCCCAGGGCCGATTGGAGATGTTTCAATTTTATGGCTATCTCCCGCAGGATGGAAGGGGCGGGCCGTTTCTGCCATACCGCCCGGGCCATCTCCAGCTGCTCCCGGACAAACTCTATCTGCCCCACGCTGGCCATCTCGGTGGTCAGCACCGAGGCCACCACTTCCTGGCTTATGCCCAAATTGGCAGTGATCTGGCTGATATCGGCAATGCCTGAAAGCAGCCGGTCCTTTATCTCATGCTGGCTGTCGGAATGCCGGCGCATCTCCTGAAATCCCTGCACTATCAGCTGGTTGGCCTGGTAGATGTCCGACAGTTCGGCCTCCATGGCTGTCGAGCTCTCCTTGAGGCTGGCCGCCAGGTCCTTGGCCCGGCTCAAACCCTGGACGGCCCGGGCTATCTTCTCCTTCAGCGATGAGTCCAGCCCGGGGGCTTTTCCCGCGGTTTTCCTCAGCTCCTGGGACAGCAGGTTCATGTTCTCGGCGATCACCCCGAAGCCCCGGCCCACATTGCCGGCATGAAAGGCCTTGATCTCGGCGTTCCGGGAGACCTGGCTGATGGCCAGGGACATCTCGGTCATCACCGCCACCAGGTCCTGCAGTTGCTTGGATATCTCCGACAGGCTCTCCAAGCCGCCGGCCAGTTGGCGGTTGAGTTCCAGCGATTGGTCGAAGGAGGTTATCAGCGATTTGAGGACCGCCTCGGTCTCCAGGATCACCTGGTTGTAATCCAGGCTGGTATCCAGCACCATGGCGGAATATCCGGCGATCTCCTCCTGTCCCCGGAATATCTCGGTAAGTTTATCCTGGAATTCCTGGATGACCGTCAGATGGATATTGTCGGCCGCCGAAAGCTGCTTGATGCCCTCCATTATGGCCGGAAGCAGGTCGGTGAACTGGCTGATCTTGGTGAGATAGTTGTTCAGATCGTTCTCCGAAAGCCGGTTTTCATAGGTATGGCCGGGGTTTTCCATGGCGGCGGCCGTTCTCTGGCTTTTATTTATTTGGAAAATATTCATCCCGGAGCACCTTCATTTTCGGCGTTCAGCGGCATATGCCGGGGGTTATCCAGCAGTTTTACTTCTTTGAGTTCTATCTTCTCGGAGGAGATATCCTGTCCCATGAAGATCTTGGCCAGGTTGTCAAAATGGCCGCACTGGTCGGTGGTCAGGTAACGGCAATTGCCGCCGGTGGAAATAAGCAGATCCATTTCCGGATGGCGCTTAAAATACCCGGCCAGGCTGGGCGCCACCAGCTCATCCTGGGAAAGGATATTGATGTCCCGGGGTATGATCTTTTCGATCTGTTTTTTAAGCAGCGGATAGTGAGTGCAGGCCAGAAGCAGGGTATCGATTTTAGAACTTTGGATCTCGGTCTGCCGCCAGTATTTTTTTATGTAATATTCCAATCCTTCTCCCTCCAGTTCCCCGGCCTCCACCAAAGGCACCAGCAGGGGGCAGGCCTGCTGGACCAGCTTCACCGAGGGGGCGTGATTGGCCATCTCCATCACGAAGCTCCCGGAGTTGACCGTTCCGGCCGTTCCCCACAAGGCCACGGTGTCGGTCTTGGTTTTGCTTTGAATGGACTCCACCGTGGGCCGGATCACCCCCAGCACCCTCCGTTCGGGGTAGGTCTTGGGCAGGTACTGCTGCTGGATGCTGCGCAGGGCCTTGGCGCTGGCGGTATTGCAGGCGATGATGACCAGCGGGCAGCCCTGGGAGAACAGAAACTGCACCCCCTCGGCGGTGAATTTGAGCACCGTCTCGAACGAGCGGTTGCCGTATGGCGTCCGGGCGTTGTCGCCCAGATAGATGTAATCGTACTGCGGCATCAGCTCCCGGATTCTGCGGAAGATGGTCAGCCCGCCGAACCCAGAGTCGAATATGCCTATGGGTGAATGATGGGACATTATATTTGTTTATATTATGATAAGGTATTTATGGTCATCCCAGGTTCCCCGCGATCCGGCCGAACATTTTGTCCGGCTGCCAGGGAAACCTTTGGCCCCGGACCATCCTGGTGGCCCGCTTGGTTTCCCTGAAACCGTTTTCCTGCATAAAGACCATCCCCGGCCGGTTTCCGGCGGGCAGCACATTTTTGATGGAGCGCGATAATTTCAGCTTCACCAGTTCAATTCCGGCCCGGTGGTTCTCCGCCATGATCAGGCCCTCGCCCAGGCCGGGGAGATAATAGCCATCCATCCCTCCGCTGGATAGGTGGAGGTATGAATTCTGAAGGTGTTTTTCCAGCAGACGGCTTCGCCCTTCGCCCGACAGGATCCGGTCCAGCTCCAAAATACGGGCCCGGTGCTCCTCCTGGAAACCGGAGATGTTTTCCGGGATCTTCCGGTCGGCCAAAGGGGTTTCCCTTTCGTAAAAGACATATTCTTCCTGGTCGGCAAAGCCAATCTTTTGGTAGACTGGGCGGCCCAGTTCGGTGGCAATAAGGGAAGCGGTTTTGCATCCCTGTTCCCGGGTAAGGTCCAGCAAATGGCTGGTTATTTCGCTGCCAATGCCCTGTTTTCGGTTTTCGGAGCTGACGATGATGTGGGCCAGCCAGGCCGTGCCCTCCAGGATGATGGCCGCCCCGATACCGGCGATCTTTTCGTTGACAGACGTTTTTACCGGGAAACAGAACGGCGATTCCAGATAGAATTTGAAGCTGGGGACGATATCACCCCAGCCCTCGGGCTGCAAGGGGCCGAGACTGTCGAGGTCTTGGTTTGTTATTTTATCGAATATCATATTTTGAAGATGGTCAGCCGGCTGAACCCTGAGTCGAAGATGCCTATTGTCTGAATGGGCGGTCAACTGCATTTTAATTCGGCTCTGCCCTGCCGAACTTGCATTTATAACGCTTGGCGAATTCCCTCAGGCCCTGGGCGATCCCTTCGGCCACGCTCTGCCGGAAAGTGGTCTTCTTCAGCAGCCTCTCCTCCTCGGGATGCGAGATGAAGGCTGTCTCCACTAGCACCGACGGCATATAGGCTCCGTTGAGCACATAGAACCCGGCCTGGTTGACCCCCCGGTTGGGGACCGCCAGTCCGGCCGACAGCGCCTCCTGGATCCACTCCGCCAGGTCGCTGGATTCTTTCAGGAATTCGTTCTGCATCACGTCCCACAGTATCAGCTGGATGTCATCGAAATTGGCGTTCTTCTTGTCCGGCTGCTCGAACTGGATGGCGGAGTTCTCCATGGCGGCGGTGGCCCGGGCATCGTCGGTCTTGGCCAGCGACAGGAAATAGGTCTCCACCCCCCGGGTGGTGCTCCGGTTGCGTTTCTTCTTGGGAGCGGCATTGCAGTGGATACTGATGAATATGTCGGCCGCCTCCCGGTTGGCAATGGCGGTGCGGTCGCCCAACGGGATGAAGACATCATCATCCCGGGTCATCACCACCTTGACCCGGTACTTGTCCTCCAGGATGGTCTTCAGCCGGAAGGCTATGTCCAGGTTGACATCCTTCTCCAGCAGGCGGTTGGGGCCCACCGCTCCCGGGTCCTTTCCGCCGTGTCCGGCGTCGATCACCACTTTCTCGATCACCCTGGCCTCCTGGGGCAGCCGCGGCCTGGCCTGCGGGATGCTGACCTCGCGGGGATCCAGCATTCCCAGGCTCAATTTGCGGCCCTGGGGATCCCAGCCCACCCCCTTGCCCCAGATGGGGATCAGAAAGCGGGTGAACATCTCCAGGGGCACCCACAGCCCGGATTCATACAGCCTTACCGGGTGGTAGAGATTGTAAGATTTGCCGTCCAGCAAAAAGAAGGTGTTCTCCGCCGAAAGCCTCAAGGTATGGCCCGGCAGTTTTACCTCGGCCCGGCCCTCAATATCCGACCAGGCAGCCTGACCGGACCAGGGGCCCATCAGGTCAGCCAGGGACAGGTATTCTTCATGTTCGAATGACAGGGTGCCAACCACCGTGGTTCCGCCCTTGGCGTCAATCACCGTTATGTTTGACTGCCCCAGCAGGGCGTTCATTCCCGATATTGCCAGCAATAGCGATATAAAGATTGTTCTTTTCAATTCAAACCTGCTGATTGGTGGATCTGTTTGACTATCTTTTTGGCATCATGATTCTGTTCCAGCCATTGGCGGCCCTCCCGCCCCAGTTTTATGCGCTGCTCCCGGCTGTTGATCAGCGGCTCCAGTTTTTGTTCGATATTCTGTTGGTTTATGGAAACAATGGGATGGCTGGTCCCGGCCGCCTCCATCTGGGAAGCGATGCTGCTGGCCGCCGGGATCCCCATGGCCAGCCACTCCAGGGCGCTGATGCCGTATCCCAGAACTCCCAGCTGGTCTATTCCGATATCGCAGGTGGCCTTCAGCTCCAGAGCCCGGAGATGCGGCTGGTTCTCGATCAGCACCAGCTCCACGGGATATCTTTGCGACAATTTGTTCACGGCGTCGATGATCCGGTCCGAGCCCTTGGCCGCCCGGTTGGTGGGTGAATGCCCGATCCTGACCTTTTTCCCGGCCGACGGATCCGCGACCTTGAAGCCGGAAAGATCAAACGGAAAATATAGGTGCTGGATGCCGGGATATAGCTTCAAATGGTCCCACTCCAGGGTCAGGGTCAGATCGGATATCTTATCCATGCCCGGCATGACGCCTCTTCGCCGGAGATCGCTGCCCAGGTAACAGCAGATCACTTTTTTACCGTCCTGATGCCATTTGGAAATGAAATCATCGTTCTTTAAAAACCCGTGGCCGCCGTCCAGCTGGTAGGCATCGAATGAATCCAGCCGGTATTTTTTTATATACCCCTTTATCAACGGGCGGGTCATCCGGTCCCGGACATTTAATAGAAGGCCGGCCAATTGATTGGCCGGCTTCCAGACTGGCGGGATCTGGCGGGGCTGGGCCAGGCCGGTATCCTGCAAAAGCCTGGATTTAGGATAACATATTTTTTTCAATTTGGCAACAATTTCCGGTTGCCAAAGGGGCAGCCTCAGGCAGATATCCTCCTGGTATCCCCGGCCGTCGTGGTGCAGGGTAAGCAGGCGGCTGTAATGCCCCAGCTCTTTTTCGGCCTTGACGAAGGTTATGGGAACCCCGGCGGTGTTGTATGGCGCGATATGAAGTATCCGCATGCTGGATCTTTAAAATCTTAATTCAAATGTTTCCCGCAGATACCCCCGGGCCCCGAAACCCTCCTTGAACCGTCCCAGGCCCCAGTTGGGCTGCATGTTCAGGGTGAAGGTGCCTAGGTCCAGGTATTTGAACCCGCTCTCCCAGCCCCATTTTATCACCTGGTGATAGACCGAGTTCACCGGGCGATGCTCCTGGTAATCCTGGTCGTGGCTGATGTAGAAGGCCAAAAGGACCCGGGGATTGCAGATGAAGACCGTCATTCCGGCCGCCGGGGCCTTCCCCAGGTAGGAGGTGAACTGAAGTATGTTCTTCGGCAGCAGCTTTTTCAACCTCTTCAACTCTGCCAGAGTATGGGTGGGTTTGACGTTATGCCGGGCACTCAGGTTCTTCTCCAATATATGATAGAACTCATCGATATCTTCGCTGACTCGGACCGTGACGCCTGATCTGTATGATTTTCTGAGGGCGGTCCTGGTCTCCGGCTTGAAGCTGCTTATGATCGCCTCCTCCCCGGGGAATTCCAAGGGGATGACGGCGCTGATCTCCCTCTTCAGATAGGAATAGCCCAGTTTGGCCAGGCTGAAATCGATGTATTGATTGGGCTGCTGCATATAGATCAACGGGGGCTGGGTGATCAATACCCGCTTGACCCCCTGGCGGGACCAGTATTCGGTGGCCGCTTCGGCCACCCGGTTCATCTCGGCTATCCCCGACCCTGCGGCGACCACCAAGCCGCCATAGGAGGCCCCGCCGTAGGATATCACCGTTTTGCTGCCCTGCTCGTCCTTAATCAGGGCCGGCATCACCGCAGCCAGCCGCGCACCGTCGTACAGCATCAGGTGATGGTTGTCAAACCGGCCCTGGGGATGATAATCCAAAAACTGCTGCCGGTGAAAAACGGTGCCGTTATTGGCAGCAGCCACGAATGCCTCCCATTGACTGCGGAGGTTATTTTTATAGGGCTTTATCTGTATGGTCATGTTTCCCGACAGTTTGGTTTATAGGGAAGGGCGTCGTCCGGCAAAAATCATCATACCCTATGCTTGACCTTGTAGAATATATCACAAAACAGCTTAATATTCCAGCCTTTTAACCCCAGGGCCATCGCTTAATAGACGATAATCGTTGATCGCTCACAAACTCATTTCTACCGTCACCAACATCCCGGTATTCAGCATAAGCAGATGCTTATCATCATATGATAATAATTTTACCAATTTATAAGCAACAGGTCCAAAGCCGTTGTATATCTTCGAAGTCTGTTCCCAGTCTGGGACATATAATGTGCCCAACATATTATCCATGGCCCAAAAAACATAATCGCGGCTGTTGGACCAGCAGCAGCCGACCACAAATTGGCCGGCCAAGTCTCGACCGGAGGTGGCGCTGGTCCAACTGTCTTTTCTTACGATGGTATAGGTCAGGTCGTCTCGGCTGCTGAAGCCAACCTGGGTATATTCCCGGTCCCAAAAGATCGCGCCGGGAGAGTTCCCGGTGGTAAGATCTTTCAGTAATGCCCCGGTTTCCAGGTCGAACAGGCAAAATAAATTAGACCCGCTTAGCGTAACATATATCCTGGAGGGATCGCCTCTATCGAAGGAAATATCCGTCGGGCATCCGGGGGTATTGATGGTCTTGATCACCGAACATAACCTGGGATCTATCAGAAAAAGTTTTTTATTCAAACTGTCGGCCGCCACCAGTATATTGCCGTCCGGGGAGAAGGTCAAGGCCGAAAAATATTTTATATCGTTCAGCCTGATTTCGCGCACCAATTTACCGGACATTAATTCATACCCGGACAATTTTTCCAGGGTGTCCGATTTGATGGAGCTCTTTTCCAGGGTATCCGGACTTATTGTGGTGATGAAAACTCTGTTGGCAGAGCGGTGGGCGGCTATCAATCTCTGCGGCCCGCCGACGTCTATCCGCCCGGTCTCTGATATCTGCCCGCTGGCGTCTGCCCGGACTATGGTGATGGTTTTACCGTAATCGTTAGCGTTGGATAAAAAGATCTCCCCGGGTTCACCGGAAAGACACATATCCCCTGCCGTTATATCCAAGGTATCCTTTCTCAGCAGGGATATGGTGGAGAGGTCCTTATATACCCTCCTGGTCTGCCCGGGCTCGATCTCAAGCGAAAAATCCAGCGCTTTATAATTATTATACCTCAGGGTAAAATTATGCAGCCCCACCGTTATTCCGTCCATCTTTACCGGAGTTATCCGATGGGTCATATTGCCGTCCAGCAACACCTCTGCCCCAGGAGGATCGCTGCTGATATATACCGAACCCACATCGGGATACACCGGCTTATGCCGGCACCCGGCAAATATCACCAGTCCGGCATAAGCAAAAACCAGCCGAAAGATCGTTCTTTTGCTAAATCCGATATTCCTCAAACCTCTCCTTCTTGGCCCGGCAGATGGGACAGACCGGGGGGGCCTCCGGCCTGGCGCAGAGATACCCGCAGACCTGGCATCGCCAGGTCTTTATTTTATTTTCCCCTTGATCTTCGGGGATCTCATTATGAGCCTCCGAATCCTTGGATCCGGACTTGATTTCCTTTTCCCTTCTTTCCGGGATCGGTTCAGGGGATGAGCCCTGGTCGACATATTCCTGAGTGACATACAGCGCGCAATAGCAGCGCCCGTATTCCGCCAGGTCCGGATCGCGGTACTGGCAGGGGCAGATTATATCCTGATCCTGCATTCTGTCTCCCGAAGCCCTCCGGCAGGGGCAGTTCCAGTATCCCAGCTTCTCCTCGTTAACGGCAATGCCCTCTATGATCCCTTCCAGGATCTCCCGGTCGGGATTCAGCAGATACCCCTCCTTATCGGCCAGCTCCCGGACCTCGGCCTCGATCTCCTTTATCTTCCTCATGACAATGCCTTCCTGATCTCCGGCTCCTTGAAGCCCACTATAACCCGTTTGCCATCTATCACCATGGTGGGGAAGGTCCGGCCGGGGTTGTACCGCCCCACCTGGTCCATGGCCCGCTCCTCTTCCTCCCCATCCAGCAGGTCGACGAAGAGGTATTCATATTCGACATCAAGGGTGTCCAGCAGTTTTTTCGTCTTCCGGCACCAAACGCAGGTGGACAGGGCATACAGCATGATCTGGTGGACCCGGTTGGCCCCTTTGACTTTGTTGGCCATAACAACTCCTCACTTGCCGGTTTTCTCGGCTTCTCTGGCCAGCAGCAGCATATTTGCCGACTTCTTGGTATGCTTGGAAATTTTTACTTTGTCCTTATGATAGGCCAGCAGGAACGGAAGGTTTTGTCCCGGCTTGATCTCCTTGCCGTTGGAAAGTTTCAGGGGGAGGATAAATTCCAATATTGTCCGGCCCTCCGCCGCTGCCGCTTTTCCGGCCGCCAATTTGGGCTTTTCAACCGGGGCATGGCGAAAGAAAGCCTTTCCCAGATGCTCCTCCGCCACCCACTGCCCGGCGCCATCCTTAAAGCCTATTATCATGTCGGCCCCGTTCATCTTGCCCGACCCCAGTCCGATGGCCAGCCAGCCCGATCCCGGACTTTTCAGGGCCGCTTGGAGGTTGAAGCTGTCGGCCTGCCAGAAAACCATGATGCCGGTAACAGGATCGGTAAAAGAATGCCGGTACTCGTCCTTATCTATCTTGCCGTCCACCGTGCTGGAGCATCGATCATATTGAGGCAGGAGGCATATGGTCTCTCCGCCCCAGGCCGATATCGACAGCAACAGACAGAGTATCGAGAACACTGTCTTCATTTGGCTCCTCCTCGGTAAATTATTTTTCATCGGTTTTTTTGATGGTATCGGTCTGGGAACTGGTCTGCACGGGCATATCGTCGGCCCTCTCCGGTTTTCCCAGCAGCAGGGTCCCGGTGTTCTTTTTGGAAGGACGGCCCTTGAAGGAGGTTTTTTTGCTGTGAAAGGCCAGAACATATGACATCGGCTGGCCCGGCACTATCACCTGCCCGTTGGAAAGGGCCAGGGGCATGGCGAATTCTATGACGGTGCCGGTGGGATTGGATCCGGTGGCAAAGTTCACCAGGGAGGGCTTGTCTATGGGCTTGTGGGTGGAGACCCAGCTGCCCACATGTTCGTCCACCCTTCCGCCGCCTGGTTTGTGGTATCCGATGACCATGGAGGTCCCCCTGATCTTGCTGTTGCCGAAGGCGATGGCCACCCATCCCCGGGCCGGGCTCTGCAGGGCGACATACAGCAGCCTGCCGTCGCTCACCCAGCTGACGCCGATGCCGGTCTGGGAATCCACGAAATTGGTGGGGTATTCCTCCGGCCCCACCTGCCCGTCTACCTTGACGCTTACCGTGTTCAGATTCAGTATGCCGTGCGGTTTGCTTTGGGCCCAGCAGAACGAAGCCGATAAAAGGCTTAACGAAATCAAAATAAGTTTTTTCATTTTTTGTCTCCTTGAATTTATATTTTTGGTCATTTTTATTTTGCCAGGCAGTTGAGCACCTCTCCCACATACATCCGGTGATAGTCCTTGATGGGGTAGTTCTTGTGGATCTCGGGGTCCAGAAATTTCTGGGGATCGATATCATGGTAATATATCTTGCGGCATTCCAGCACCAGGCGGGCCTGCTCGTAATATACCGCCCCGGTCACCCCCGAAAGCGGGGTCAGTCCGGTCTCCTTGACCTTGTCGACGTTCCGTCCTGACTTGGTGCCGCAGAGCTCCAACACCTTCCGGTATTTCTCCGGGTAAACCGAAAGGCTGTAATACTGCTCCCGCTCCATGAACCCGTAGGTATGGCGGTTGGGACGGACAAAGCAGAAGGCCACCGGTCTGTGCCACAGTATCCCCAGCCCGCCCCAGCTGGCGGTCATGCTATTGAAGGAACCAGCTTTGCCGGCAGTTATCAGCATCCAATCCTTGTCGATCAGCTTGAAAACATTATCGCCGATCTGCTCGGGGTCGATATTTTTAAACTGGTTTGCCATGGATATTCCTCGCCTTCTGGTTTATTATTCCTGTTCCGCCAGCCAGTCCAGGGCCCGGTCAATGCTGTCAAAAAGGTGGATCTTGCGCCCGATAAGCGTTGACAGAGTCTGGTAGACCACCTTCTTGATGCCGGTGATCCCCACCGCCGCGCTGGCCTTGATATGGGGGGTCACCTCCACCGAGAATTTTTTCAGGCGATCCACCGCCTGGGGCGAATAATGGGTGTTTACCAGCACGGTCAGCAGCAGCACCGATTTCTCAGGGCGGCCGGCGATGATGCCCTGGGTCCGGTCGAAGACGGCAATGTTCTCCTCGATGCTCTTGGAGTCGGTCAGGTCCTGTACCAGGATCTCCCGGCCTTTATGGTTCAGATATTTCACCCTTTCCATCTATCGCCTCCTGGTTGATTATTACTGCTGCCCGGCCAACCAATCCTTGGCCGCCTCCGCGTCGTCGAAGGGCATTATCTTCCGACCGGTTATCTTAATTATGGTGTTAAAAATCAGGCGCTTGATCCCGGACACCCCCACCACCGCGCTGGCTTTGATAAACGGTGTGTTCTCTTTGGAATATGTCTTGATGGCATCGGCCCCCGACGTGTCGTAATGGGTGCCGCTGACATTGGTCAACAATAGGACCGATCCTAAGGCCTGGGTCTTGACCAGCCTGGTTCCGTTCTGCAGGGTGGCAATGCTCTCTTCCACATTTCTGATGCCGGAGATGTCCACCACCAGAATGTCCCTGTTTTTGTGTTTTACAAAATATACTCTTTCCAAATTACTCCCTCCGGTCATTTAAAATCATTTATCAGTGAATTTCTTTTTTCCTGCTCGATCTCTAGGTTCAGTAAGGATGTCCGGGAAATCTGGGGCAGCTGTTTTTCCAAGGGAACCCGGTTGTTTCTGTAGATGATGCCGGTCGGTATTTTGTCCCCCCACTCCTGGGCCCTGGCCAAGGCCGCTGTCTTGTCGTAGGGGTCGTACTCCGGCGGCAGTTTATAAACCCTTTCCTGGTACCACTTGAGGGTGTTGACCTTGTTAAAGGTTATGCAGGGCTGGAGGATGTCGATGAACGAGAAGCCCGGGTTTTTCAGTCCCTCGATGATCAGTTCGGCCAACTGCCCGGCATCCCCGGCAAACCCCCGGGCCACCATGGAACATTCACTGGCAATGGCCATGGTCAGGGGCTGTTCCGGGAAATTGAAATTGCCCAGCGGGGTGGTGGGGCTGGCAAAGCCCGATTCCGAGGTGGGCGAGGTCTGACCCTTGGTCAGCCCGTAGATCTGGTTGTTGTGGACCAGGTAGGTAAGGCCGATGTTCCGTCTGGCGGCATGGATGAAATGGTTGCCCCCCTCGGCATAGCCGTCTCCGTCGCCACCCTCGGCAATGACCTGGAGCTGGTGATTGGCCAGCTTGATCCCGGTGGCCACCGGCAGGGCCCGGCCGTGCAGACCGTTGAACAGATTGCATTTGAGATAATGCGGCAGCTTGGCCGCCTGGCCGATCCCGGAGCTGAAGACCGCCTGATGGGGCGGTATTTCCAGGTCGGATAGGGCCTGCTTGATGGCCTTCAGGATGGAGTGGTTGAAACAGCCGGGGCACCAGGCTATCTCATCCGGGCTGTTATAGATTTCGGGATTAAGCATACTTCACCTGATTATCATCATCTTCTTGGACCGGGTAAGATCGGGGGTGCTGAGCCGGTAGAAATAAACGCCGCAGGGGACGGGACGGCCCTGCTGGTCCCGGCCATTCCAATAAACCGAATACTGTCCGGCGTTCTTTTCCTGGTTCACCAGGTCGATCACCTTCTGTCCGTATACGTTGTAGATCGAAATTGATACCCGGCCCCTGGCCGAACTGGAGTAATTGATACTGGTCCCGGCCTTAAAGGGATTGGGGTGATTCTGGGATACCAGGGATTCATATTTTTTTCCGGGGACAGGCGGCGATTGCCAGGGCTCCAGTATCCTGAGGATATCGGCACCATCGGAAATATAAATATTCTCCCCGGAAAGGGCCGCCGTCCAGATGCTGTTCCCGCTGCCGTAATGTCCGGTTTGCCGTGGCACTGACGGATCGCTTACATCGATGACCGCCAGGCCTGCCTGGCCACCGGCCACACAGACCGTACTGCCGCTGACAGCCAGTCCCCGGGCATAGCTGTCGGTGATGCAATATCCGGCCTCAGCGGGATGGTTGGGATCGGTGATATTGACGACCCTCAGACCGTGATAGCCGGCGGCCACGTAGGCATAGTTTCCTGAGATGGCGATATCATATGCCGTCCCCGGCAGGCTTAGGCTGGCGGTAAGAACAGGATTGGAGTTATCCGTAATATCTATAACCTGTATCCCGTTGGCGCCGTCGGCAATATAAGCAAAGTTGTCTTTCAGGTCCAGCCCGTAGGCATTGCCCGGCGTGTTGTAATATCCGGTTTCTGCCGGAGAGGTTCTGTCCGTGATATCAATTATTCTTAAGCCCTGGGATTCGTCGGCCAAATATGCGTGATCACCCGCCGTCATTACCTTGTAGGCAAAGCCGGGGCTGTCCCAGCTGCCGACCGCAATCGGCCTTGTCGGGTCCTTAACATTTATCAGGCTTAAGCCGCTGCCACCGTCAGCCACCGCAATAACGGTGTCCGCCATATCTATCCCGAAAGGAGTCCCGGCGGTCCGAATGTAATTTATCTCCTGAAGATTGTCGATCTCTGATATGTTCAGTATCCTTAGACCGGAGACCGCATCCGCCACATAGGCCAGACTGTCCCTGATCAAAATGCCATAGACCGAAAGAGGGATGTCGTAGGCCCCGGTTTCGGTCAGAGCTGTCTTCTGGGCGACATCCACGATCCTGATGCCGGCCCGGCCGCACAGCAGATAGGCATAGTTGCCGTTGATCACCGCCGTTTCCATGGAATCGGGTACGGCATAAAATCCCAACCCGCCCATATCTTCCAGGTCCGACAGGCCGGCGACCTGCAGGCCCGCATATTTATCGGTGATATAACTGTAGCTTCCCGATACCGTCACATCCTTGGTCTTGGTGGAGGTAAAATACGTGCCATTGCCGAATTGATCGTACATTCGCAGCCCCTCATCGCCGCCGGAGACGTACAATCGGCCATCATTAAAATCCACCGAATAATTATAATCCTTGGCCGAACGGCTTGCGTTGGGCCACAATAAAAACCTTATCTTGTTAAAAGCGAATGAATCTTCCACCACATAAATATCCTGATAATCATAGCTGCCCATAGCCGTGTATAATGTAAGATAATAGTCTTTGTTGGCGATTATCGACCCCGCATATCCTTCCAGTTCTATCCGGGCCGTATCGATCGGGATGGCGGGCGTTTGGACGGAGATCATGCTGACCCCGGAATCCCCGTCCGCCAGAAAGGCATACCTTCTCTTATCACTCATAACCGCGGTGGTCACATCGCTGGCAAAGCCCGGACTGTCCCAGAAGCCTATCTCTACTGGGTTTACCGGGTCACTGATATCCACCACTCTTAAGCCCGCATTGCCGGCGGCGACAAAGGCATAATTTACCGGGATGCTGACCGATGAGACAATGTCCGGGGAATTATAGCGCCCCGCGATTGTCGGCATGACCGGATTGCTGATATCGGCTATGCATAACCCGGAATCTACATCGCTGATGTAGGCATAGCTGCCCTTGATCAGCATGTTTTTGGCATAACCCGGGGTATCGAACTGTCCGGCCAATACCGGATTGTGGATCTGCGATATTTCTATCACCCTTAACCCGCCTATCCTGTCGGCCAGATAAGCATGATCGTCTATAAGGCAAATATCCACCACGTTATGGGCTGTTTTAAAATACCCCGCCTCCCCGATCTTGCCTGAGGTGGCCGCATTTATGATCCTCAGCCCGGCGAAATCAGCGGCTACGAAGACATTATCCCCGGATCTGACAGCCGCTTTGGCCTTGCTTGGCAACCTAAGCCGGGATGACGTCACCGGGACGGAGATATTGGAAATATCCAGAACCCTCAGGCCGGAGTCCCCGGCCGATACATAGGCATAAATGCCTGAAACGGAAACATCGTAAACATACCCCAGGCTGTCATAGCTGGCGGCAAGTGCCGGTGAGGTCGGAAGGCTGATATCTATTACCTTGACGCCGTTTTCCCCCGAAGCCAGGAAGGCATGATCTGCCCCCAGTCCCAGACCGGTTATCTCTCCCGGGAAATTTATCTTCCCCACCGGCACGGGATTGGCCGGATCGGTGATGTTCAGCACCGTCAGCCCCTGGCTGTCCACTGCCACATAGGCATACGGCCAATTGATCTCAATATCCCTGGCCCGCCCCTCCGTTTTGCAGGTTCCCAGGATACGAGTGCGGTAAGGGTCGGCCAGCTCGATGATGCTGACCCCGGAGGAGTCATTGGCAACATAGGCATAATTGCCGTATGCGCATACCCTGTTGACATCGCCGGCCACGACGGTCTCGCCGGTAATGAACGGCCGGGCGGGATCATCGACATTGAGCAGATTGATCCGGCGTCCGCTGCCCATCAGGATATAGTTATGACCGTTGGCGGCGTATTTATTAACGGCGTTGGTAAGCCCGTAGTAGGGCCAGACCCCCACGGTCCTCAGGTTGAGGGAATCCTGGGCCAGACACTCTCTGCTCAACAACGTCAACAGCAGACATATCGATATGTCCAATACTTTTTTCATAGAGATTTATAACTATCCGCAACGAACTTTGCGGTCATCGGCCGGCCGTCAAATTTTCTTATCGAGCCCCAGGCCTTGATCCCCAGTTCGGTCAGCAGCAGTTTTTCCAATTGTCCGGTGGCGTTCTGCTCTACCACAACGATCTTGGAAAATCCTTTCGATATTGCCCTGATCTCCGATGACAGAGGGTACGGCTGTTTTATATGCAGGCCGGATATCTTTTCGCCCTTTCTGGCCAAAGCCTCCACGGCCTCCATGACCGGCCACTTGGTGGTGCCGAAGCCGATCAGCAGCACCTGGTCGCCGGTGCCGCACATCACCGGGGCCAAAGATTCATCCTGCAGACCGTGAAACTTCTTCATCCGCTTGGCGGTCATCTGCCGCCTGACCGAGGCGCTCTCGGCGATGTGCCCCTCCTCGCCGTGCTCGTCGCTGTCCCAGTAGCCCACCGCACCGGGACTGCCGGGGATCAATCGGGGCGAGATCCCGTCGGGAGCAAGCTGGTATCTTTTATACTCTCCTTTGGATCCATCCCAACTGTCCATCAATTTTCCCCGGTCGATGGACAGGGAAGCCGGGTCGATATCATCCACCGTCCAAAAGGAATCGTTCAGGTTCTGGTCGCCCAGGATTATCACCGGGATCTGGTAGCGGTCCGCCAGGTTGAAGGCTTGGTTCATGCAATGGAGGGTCTCCTCGGCATCGCCGGGAGCCAGGATGGCCCGGGGGAATTCGCCGTGCCCGCCGTACAGGGAAAACATCAGGTCGCCCTGTTCGGTGCGGGTGGGAAACCCGGTGGCCGGGCCGGGCCGCTGGGCCAAGAAGATGACCAGCGGGGTCTCGGTCATCCCGGCCAGCGAAAGCCCCTCGGTCATCAGGGCGAAGCCGCCGCCCGAGGTGGCGGTCATGCTGCGCACCCCGGCATAGGATGCCCCCAGCGCCATATTGATGGCCGCGATCTCGTCCTCGGCCTGCTCCACGATGATGCCCAGCTCCACCTGCTGGGAAGCGATAAATTCCATGATGCCGGTGGAGGGCGACATGGGGTAGGCCGACAGGAACTTGAGCCCGGACAGGATGGCCCCCAGCCCGGCGGCCTGGCTGCCGTCCATCAACAGCCTGGCTTTCAACTTGCGACTTTCAACTTTTAACTGGCAGTATGGGCAGGTTCCTTCCGGGAAATTTTTCCGGGCATATTCAAATCCCGCCCTGGCCGCCCGGATGTTGGCCTCCACCATGGCGTCGCCCTTGGCGTTAAATATATCCCCCAGGGTATCGGCCAGTACATCGAAATCGTATTCCATCAGATTGAAACACACCCCGCAGGCCACCGAATTGACCAGGATCTTGTTCTGTCCGGCCTCCACCGCCAGTTTTTCCATCGGCACCGGGAACAGATTCAGTTCATTATTTTGAATTTTAAGATCTTCATTCTTGCCCTGAGCTTTGTCGAAGGGTTGCAATTTGTCGTCGTAGACGATGACCCCATTGGTTATCATCTCCCCGCTGTGCAACTCTACGGATTCCGCATTCAGGGCTATCAGGATGTTGCTCTTCTCGGCCAGGCCGCCCACCGGCTGGTCGGAGATGCGGATGGTGGCGAAATTGTGGCCGCCCCGGATCCGGGACATCAGATCCTGGTAGCAGTAGATGTAATATCCCTGACGGGTGAGCGACCTGGCCAGGATGGTGGAGATGGTCTGCATGCCCTGGCCGGCCGCCCCGGCTATTTTGATGGTGAGGTCTATCATGTTTTCATTTAGCCCGGCCCTTAAGGGCCGGGCTAAAATTCAAACCCTCCTAAAGTTCCAGTTCCTCGCCCTCCCTGGTCCCGAACAGCTTCACCTGGGTGGTCTCCTGCATCTGCTTGACGATCCCATCCAGCTGATCGTCGGTCCGCTCCGGATCGTGGTGGAAGAACCCCAGCCGCTTGACTTCGGCCTCCTCGGCCAGTTTTATGGCCTCGCTGAAGGTGGAATGCCCCCAGCCCCGGGTCTTCTTCATGTCTTCCTCGGTGTACTGGGCGTCGTGCACCAGAATGTCCGCCCCCCGGCAGAAGGCCACGAAATCCTGGTAAGGGGTGGCCGGCTTCTCCGCCCGCAGTTCGTTGTCGGTGATGAAGACGAAGGTCTTCTCCCCGTCCCTGATCCGCAGGCCGTGGGTGGGCACCGGATGGTTGTTCAGGATGGTGTCGAAGTGCACCCCGCCGAAATCGAAGCCCTTGGAGTCTATGATCTCGAACTTGACCTGGGATTGCACCTCCTGCAGGTCGGCCGGAAACACGTATCCGTCCATCTGATTGTAGAGGGTCTGATACAGCCGGTCGAAGCTGTCGTTGGCGCTGACGAACATCAGTTTGAAACGGGGCATATAAATGGGAAGGAAGAACGGCAGCCCCTGGACATGGTCCCAATGGGCGTGGGTGATGAAGATGGGGATGGTGGCCGGATCCTTTTCCTTGAGGAGCTTCAGCCCCAGCTTCCGGATCCCGGTGCCGCAGTCGATGATCATCCGGTAGCCGCTGGAGGTGATCACCTCGGCGCAGGTGGTGTTGCCGCCGTAGCGGCTGGTGTCAAAACCAGGCGCCGGGATAGAGCCCCGCACCCCGTAGTAAGTGATTTTCATTCGTCCCTCCCAGTTGTATTGATTATATGACAAACAATGTTCATATCTCTTTGTATCTCTGATAGATCTCCATCACCCCGTCCATCCCCTTTTCAAAGGCAGCGATGACCGCCGGGTCAAAATGGGTCCCGGAGCCGTCCTTGATTATCCCCATGGTCTCCTCGATGCTCATGGCCGCCTTGTAGACCCGCTTGTTGGAAAGCGCGTCGAACACGTCGGCCAGGGCCACTATCCGCCCTTCGAGGGGGATATCCTCGCCCTTGACCTTGTCGGGATAGCCGGTGCCGTCCCACTTTTCATGGTGGCTCAGGGCAACCTTCCGTGACAGCTGCAGCAGGGGGATGTTGGAATCCTTTAATATTCCGGCCCCGATGGTGGTGTGCGATTCCATGATGATCCGTTCCTCCGGGGTCAGCCGCCCCGGCTTCAGCAGGATGCCGTCCGGGATGCCCACCTTGCCGATGTCATGCATCGGGCTGGAGAGCCGGATCAGCTCCACCCGCTCGGGAGGCATCCCCATTTTTTCGGCGATGATGGCCGAGTAATGGCTCATCCGGCGGATGTGGTTGCCGGTCTCCTTGTCCCGGTACTCGGCGGCGATGCCCAGCCGGAAGATGGTGTCCAGGTGCGCCTCCCGGATGTCGTCGTTGAGCTTGGCGTTCTTGATGGCCACCGCCGCCTGGGAGGCCATTGATAACAGCAGCTCCTCGTCGCCCCGGCCGAAGGGGATCACCTGCCCCGCCGGGGCCATGGCGTTGATCAGCTGCAGCACGCCGATGATGCCCCCCTGGTTGTCCTTCATCGGCAGCTGGATCATGGAGCAGGTGCGGTATCCGCTGCGCTGGTCAAAGGATTTGTCGAAATGGTATTCGGCATCCTGGGGGATCCGGTAGGCGTCGGGGATGTTGACTGTCACCCCGTTGTTGGCCACGTAGCCGGAGAGGCTCTGATTGGAGATGGGAATATTGAAGGGCTTGAAGGGTTCGGCCTGCTGGGATTGGCCCAGCTTTCTGGCCAGGGTGTCGTTCTGACTGACCACGAATTTCAGGGAATCGCCCTCTTTTATGTACAGGCTCCCGGCATCGCAGTTGGCCAGCTCCCGGGCCTGGGTGACGATGATATCCAGCAGCTGGTTCAGGTCGCGCACCGAGGATAGGGCGATCCCTATTTTGACCAGCTTTTCCAGGACGGTGCCGCATTGTTCCATATTCTCATCCCCTGAAATGATTTTCTTGAAAGGTCAGACCGACCTCTGGGCCGGGATAAAAGGATCTCCGGCCGGCGGTGCTGACTTATATCTAATGCAAAGGGGAAGAGGACTACTCATCCTCCTCCCCGCCTTCCTCCTCAAAATCGTCGTCGATGATCTCGAAAATATCCTGCGACGCGCCACAATCCGGGCAGACCCAGTCCAGCGGAAGATTGTCAAAATATGTCCCGGGCCTGACGTCTCCGTCGGGGTCGCCGGCCTCCGGATCGTAGATGTAGCCGCAAACGTTGCACTTGAGCTTCATGATGCCCTCGTCATTATGTTTTTTGTATTAAAGTTTGGTGATCTTGCTCAGCAATTGATCCCGGGCGATCAGCCTGTCCAGCTGCATCAGATAGACATCGCGGTCGCCGCCCCGGTCCGAATCGTACAGCATCTTTTTGCCGTCGGGGGTGAAGCCGAAGACGAAATCCTCCGAAGCATTGTTGGTCAGCCTGAGGGAACGCTTCTGATCCGGCTGATAGAGATAGATCTCGTCGTTGCCGTCACAGACAGAGACATAGGCTATGGATTCGCCGTCCGGCAGAACTATGGTCGGTATCCCCGAACGAAATGACGGAACATCGATCTCGGCCGTCCGGCCGTCGCTGATATCAACCGACAGCAGGAAGCTTTGGTTCTGGCTCTCCCTCTGCACTATCAGGCGGTCGGAGCAGAGCCCGAAATAGGCCACCTCTCCGGTCTGATCCTCAAAAAGAACCTGGGATGAGTTTTCTTTTTCGGGGTGGCCGGCCCCCAGGGACATCCTCCACACGGCATATCTGCCCGAGCGGTCGGAGACCCAGAAGACCTCCTGGCCGTCGGGCGAAAAGCATGGCAGCCAGTCATCGCTTTTGCTGTAGGTCAGCCTGGTTACCTTTTTGGCAGACAGGTCGTAGAGATATACCTCATCGTTGCCTTCGCGGTCGGAGACGAACAGCAGTTTGCTGCCGTCGGGCGAGAACGACGGCCCGTAATCCACCGCCGGGTGGTTGGTGAGCCTCTGCTGGTCCCCGCCGTCGCCGGACATGATGTAAAGTTCGGCATTGCCGTCCCGTTTGGATGAAAAGGCGATCCTTTTCCCATCCCCCGAGATGCAGGGAAAGGCGTCATTGCCTTTGGCCCCGGTCAGCCTGAGCGAAGGGTAGGGCTCTAGCCCCAGGTACAGTGATATCCTCTGGCGCAGCAAGGTGTCGTCAGCCATCTCCCGGTCCAGCTGCCCCAGCAGGGAATATTCCTTTACTGCCAGTGCGGCCGAGTCACACAGGCAGTAGGTTCTGGCCAGCAGATAGTGGGCTGAGGCGTTACGGGGATTTTGGGACACGGCCTGTTCGAATTGAGCCAGGGCCCGGGACAGATCGCCCATCTCCAGAAATTCCCGTCCTTTGCTTACGGCCCTGCGGTCTCCGCAGCCCAAAGCGGCCAATATCAGGAGCGAGACCGTGGCGGCCCTTATCAACCGGCTCATATCCGCTTTTTATTTACCGTTTTGACCGGGGCCGGTTTTTCCCAGGAGAACAAGGCAAACAATTTTTCATCGTTGGTGTACTCCAGTATCTTGCCCTGTAAAATCAGGTTGTTGTAGCTTTTCAACAAGGCCCGGCAGGTCTGGCTGTTTCGGCTTAAGCCCGGCTTATGGCCGTCAAGCTGTTTCTGCAGGCTGGCCTGCTGATTGGCCAGGGCGTCCATTTTGGGCTTTTGTTTCTTGGCCAGCAGGCTGTTGTTCCTGGTTGATTGCCTGAGATCGGACAACTTCTGTTTTGCATCCGCCAGCCTGCTGATGGCCTCAACCGCCTTGGCCTCCAGGGTGAGGAATGCCACCCCGGCAGCAAGGCAGGAATCCATGGCCGCATTTATTGCCGGATATTTTTTCAATTCCTGGGAGGTTTGGTTGTCCTGGATCATCTTCTGGCTGCGGCCGATAAGCTCGTTATAACTGGGAAGGTATTGGGCCTTCTGCTCGGGGGTCGAAGCCCCGACCTTGTCCCTGATGGCTCCTATCTCCTGATGCAGGATATAAAAGTTCAGGACATTGGGGGTTATGCCCTGGGAGATATCGGCCTTTTTTTTGCCGCAGCCCAGGGCGGCCATAATCGTCAGTGTCAGGACCATCGCTGTGCCCTTGGCCCACGCTTTCTGTTTCATTTTTCCCTCATTCGAAATGTCGATAATCCATTTTATGCATACCGGCGGCAAATGTCAATAAAAATATATTGCCTTTTAATAAACCATATGCTATAGTCTTACTTGTTGGTAACATTAGCATGAAATATTTGAAAAAGTCAAGGTGATATATTTTATTTCCGATGTCCACCTGGGCTCGGCCGGGCACTCCGGAAGCGACCGGGAGAAACTGTCAAAATTGGGTCTGCTTTTTGACCGGATCACCGGTCCGGGCGACAGGCTTTTTATTCTGGGCGACCTGTTCGATTTCTGGTTCGAATACCGCAGCGTGATCCAGAAGGAACACCTGGAGATCCTCGGCCGGTTTAAAGACCTGAGATCCCGGGGGGTGGCGGTCGACCTGCTGGTGGGCAACCACGATTTTTGGATAGGCGATTTCCTGAGCCGGGAGCTGGGAATAACGGTTCATCGCCAGTCCTTGGCCCTGGAGTCCGGCGGAAAAAAGATGTTCCTGGCCCACGGGGACGGCCTGGGAAAGGGAGATCTGGGATATAAGATACTGAAAGTTGTCTTGAGAAATCCCTTTACCATCTGGCTGTACCGCCTGTTGCATCCCGACCTGGCCATTCCTTTTGCCAAATGGTTCTCGCAGGTCTCCCGCAACCACCTGACCAGGGACATGCACCTCGATCCCGGCCCGATGCTGGAGGTGGCCCGGGAAAAATTCGCCCAGGGATTCGATTTCGTGCTGCTGGGGCACACCCATCTGCCGACAGTTCATGAAGAGAACGGCAAGATCTATATCAACCTGGGGGATTTCATCGCCAGCTTCTCCTATGCGGTATTCCGGGATGGCATTTTAACCCTGGAATACATAAAATAATCAACCTATTTTCCGGAGGTTTTATCATGACCGCCATCGCCAAGATCCATGCCCGGGAGATCCTGGATTCCCGGGGCAACCCCACGGTTGAAGTGGATTGCCATCTGGCCTGCGGAGCCATGGGCCGGGCCGCCGTCCCCTCCGGCGCATCCACCGGAATCCATGAGGCCTTGGAACTGAGGGACGGAGACCGGAACCGTTATGGCGGCAAGGGCGTGCTCAAGGCAGTAGAGAACGTCAATTCCGCCATCGCCCCAGCCCTCTCCGGCCGGGAGGCCAGCGAACAGAAGGCGGTGGATCAGGTCATGCTGGACCTGGACGGAACCGACAACAAATCCAAGCTGGGAGCCAACGCCACCTTGGGAGTCAGTCTGGCGGTGGCCCGGGCTGCGGCGGCCGCCTCGGGCCAGCCCCTGTACCGCTACCTGGGAGGGGAGGCCGCCACTGCCCTGCCGGTCCCCATGTTCAACATCATGAACGGGGGGGCCCACGCCAACTGGCAGGGCACCGACCTTCAGGAATTCATGATCGCCCCCTTGGGCGCTCCCAGTTTTGCGGAAGCCCTGCGCTGGGGCAGCGAAACCTACCATGCCCTGAAATCCGTGCTCAAGGACAAGGGCTATTCCACCGGAGTGGGAGACGAAGGAGGATTCGCCCCGGCCCTGAAGACCAATGCCGAGGCCCTGGACCTGATCATCCAGGCCATCGAGAAAGCCGGATACCGCCCCGGGGAGCAGATCTCACTGGCCCTGGACCCGGCCTCCAGCGGCTTCTACCAGGATGGAAAGTATAATCTGAAAACCGAGGGCCGAAGCATAAGCTCAGAACAAATGGTGGACATGTACCAGCAGTGGTGCCAGAAATATCCCATCATCGTCATCGAGGACGGATTGGCCGAAGACGACTGGGATGGCTGGAAACTGCTGAACCAGCGCCTGGGGGACAAGATTGAACTGGTGGGGGACGACCTGTTCGTCACCAATGTCAAACGCATCGCCAGAGGTATTAAGGAGAAGGCGGCCAACGCCGTCCTGATCAAGCTCAACCAGATCGGCACCCTGACCGAGACTCAGGCCGCCATCGAGATGGCCTATCAGGCCGGCTGGAAGGCCATGGTTTCCCATCGCAGCGGAGAAACGGTGGACAGCTTCATCGCCGACTTCACCGTGGCCATGAAGACCGGGCACCTTAAAACGGGGGCTCCCTGCCGCGGGGAAAGGCTGGAGAAGTACAACCAACTGCTGCGCATCGAGGAGGAACTGGGGCCGGCCGCCCATTACCCCGGCAGGTCCGTATTCAAATGATAAAGCACCATGCCCCGTTCCGGCGCACATAGGAGCAGCTCCACCAAGGCCGTTCTGGCCCTGGTGATATCATCATTTGTGATCGTGATCCTGATGTTCGGGATGGGGCGCTACGGCTGGATTACCATGCTCCGGGTGGACCGCCAGCAGAAGCGGATAAAAAAGGAGATGCTGGCCAACCTGGCCCACAGCGAGATACTGTGCCGGGAGATCAGGCGTCTGAAGACCGACAGCTTTTATCTGGAATCCCAGGCCCGTGAGAAGCTGGGGATGACCCGGCCCGGGGAGACCTCGTACCGCTTCTACCCGGCCGACTCGCTCAAGAAAAGACCTTGACTTTGGGCCGGTTCTTTGGTATCATTGCATAATTGATCTTAATAAACGTCGCGGGGTGGAGCAGCCTGGTAGCTCGTTGGGCCCATAACCCAAAGGTCGGAGGTTCGAATCCTCCCCCCGCTACCATAAATACAGGCCCTAGTAATGAGTTTAGTGGCACTAGAAACTTTACTGGGGTTTTTAAATGTCCCTCGATAGTGGCGGCTTAGCTCAGTTGGTTAGAGCAGCGGAATCATAATCCGCGTGTCCGGGGTTCAAATCCCTGAGCCGCTACCAGAAAATACCAAAGCCAGACATATGTCTGGCTTTTTTTGTGATCGTCCGTGGTTTCCCTCCGGCAACCCGGCTTCGAAGTAAGGCGACGGCGCATCCGCCGACGCTTGGCAGACAATCATTCCTGTCCTCCTACGGCAGACTACTGTCAGCGCTGGGGCATTTATGGCACCGGCGGAAAATCCCTGAGCCGCTACCAGAATTGTAAAGAGCCGGAGTCTTAAGACTCCGGCTCTCTGCTATTAACTGATAACTATCAACCAATAACCAAAGCTACATTCCGGCCACCCGGTAATCCCGGATATTGGCGTTATTCTGCAGGCTCTGGTACCAGTTCTGAATGGCCTCATTCTGTTTCTTCTGTATCAATTCCTGCTCCAGCTTCCCGGCCTCCTGGTTGAACAGCTCCTGGTTGATGGGATTGTGGCTGTCCACCCGGATGATATAGACCGCCTGGTCGGTGGCCACCGGGCCCGACACCGTCCCCGGGGCCATGGAAAAAGCGGCGGCGAAGAACTCGTTCTGGTTCCCCACGTTGGGCACAAAATCAGCCCGGCTGAATTCGCCGGTGGTCTCCAGCTTGGCATTGGCGGCCTTGGCCGCCTTCTCCAGGTCGCCGGGCTTCGCGATCTGGGAACGCAGGCTCTGGGCCATGGCCCGGGCCTCGGCTTTGGCCATCTCCATCAATATCTTGGCCTTTATCAACTGCTCCACCTCGGCCAGGGGCTTGATGCCCTTCTTCTGGCGGTCCAGTATCCTGGCCACCACATAGCTCTGTCCGTTGTCCAGCACCGGACTGACGCTTCCCCGGCCCTCGTCGAAGGCAAAATTGACCAGCTCCGGCATGGAGCCCAGCCGGGGCACATAAAACCCCCTGGGGAAGAAGCCGGTCTTTACGATCTCCAATCCCTGCTCGGCGGCGGCGGCCTCAAATCCCTTCTCCTTGACGGCATCGTTGAAGATGTCGGATCTGATCCGCAGGTCGGCCAGGGTCTCCTCGCTGGCCCTGATGCGCAGCAGGATGTGCCTGGCCCGGACCATGGGCTGGCCCTGCTCGGTCTTCTTCTCTTCCACCTTGACTATATGCCAGCCGAACTGGGTCTGAAAGGGCAGGGATATCTTCCCCGGCGCCATTTCAAAAGCCACCTTCTCGAACTCGGGGATCATCTGCCCCCGGCCGAAGAAACCCAGGTCTCCGCCCTTTTCGGCCGTTCCCGGATCCTCGGAGTAGGTCATGGCCAGTTCGGCGAAATCGGCCCCCGGGGCCCTGGCCTCCTGGTATATCTCCTCTATCCGGTCCTTGACAGCCTGGAGGTCCTTTTCGGTGGGACTCTGGGCAAAGGCCACGAACTCCAGGTTGGCCCTCTCCGGAGCCTGGTATTCTGACCGGTGCTCCTGGTAATATCCGGCGATCCTATCCTGGGATATCTCCTGGTTGGGGTTGTAGAAAGCCCCCAGCGGGATGGCTATATAGCTGGCCCTGACCCGGTCGAATTTTTCAATGAAGGCCTCCTTAAGCTCCTGGTCGGTGACCCTGATGCCGGCCACCAGCTGCAGCCTCAGTTTTTGCAGGGGCAGCTGTTTTTTGATCTGGATTTCGTAATCCAGCAGCCAGGGCATGCTCTGGGGATGGCTGATAAAGGCATGGTATTTCTGGATGTCGAAAACCCCGTTGGTCATCAGGTTTTCGTTGCCCCTCAGCTCCTGGGGCGGGCTGTTCCTGATGATGCTGACCACTTCTTCATCAAAGGTCTTTATTCCCAGCTTGCGGTAGGCCTGCTGCAACAGCATCTCCTCCACCAGCGACTGCCAGGTCTGGTTCTCTATCTGCTTGGCGGTGGCCTCATCCGGCTCGCCGCCCGACTGCTGGCGGTAATTCTGCATGTTCTGCCGGTATATCTCCTGGTATTGCCGCAGGCTGATGGACTGTCCGTCAACCTCGCCCACGATGCCCTGGGCCAGCTTGCTCTGGCTCTTGCCCAGGTTCCCGCCGGTCCCGGTAATGATGAACCCGAAGCCCACCACCATGGCCACGGCCACGATCCACATGATCACCTTCATCTGGCTGCGCATAGCCTTCATTATCATATCTGGTAATCTCCCTTTTTTATTCCTGATGTTTTATATTTAGGACGCTTATTTTCGCAGATTAAATCGACCCTCCCGGTTGATTGGAATTCCCGCGATCGATTGGCGGGTATCTGCGTTTTTCTGCATCCTAAGATTTAAATTTCAGTACCTGCATATTAACGCATCGCTTCTTTTGGGGACGGACGATCCTCATCCCGCCTGGTAAAACGCCAGATAGCCCTGGTAGCTGGCATAGATGTCGGCCACCGATACCACCTCGAAGGGCGAATGCAGGGACATCACCGCCGGGCCGCAGTCCAGCACCTCCATCCCCAGCTTGGCCAGGAATTTGGCCACCGTGCCGCCGCCGCCCTCGTCCACCTTGCCCATGGCGCCGCACTGCCAGGGGATGTGGTTATCGTTGAATATCTTCCTGACCCAGCCCACGAACTCGGCGTTGGCGTCGCTGGCCCCGCTCTTTCCGCCGTGCCCGGTGTATTTGATCATCATCAGGCCGTAGCCCGCCCGGCCGGCGTTGGACATCTCATGCACCCCCTTGAAATTTGGCTCCACCGCGGCATTGGTGTCGGCCGAGAGCACCCGGGAGCGGGACAGGCATCTCCGGAGGGCCGCCTCGGAATAATCCGGCTTGTTCAGGGCCATCAGGTCGCCCAAAAAGTTCCACAGGAACATGGCCTGCATCCCGGTGTTTCCCTCGGAGCCGATCTCCTCCTTGTCCACGCAGGCCGCCACCACGGTCTTCTTGGGATCCCTGACGTCGAAGATGGCCCGGGCCGAGGTATAGCTGCAGACCCGGTCGTCGTGGCCGTAGCCCCCCAGGAAGCTTCTGTCGAATCCGATGAAGCGGGATTTGATCAGCGGCACCATCTCGATCTCGGAGCTGATCAGGTCCTCCTCGTCCATCCCGTATTTCTTGTTCAGGTGCTCCAGCACCGCCAGCTTGACCCGGCTCTTGGCCTCGGCGTCGTCCACCGGGATCCCGCCGCACAGCACCACCAGCTCCTCGCCCTTGATGGTCTCCCCGGATTTACGGTCGGCCTGTTCCTTCTTGTTGAGATGGGGCAGGATGTCGGTGATCACGAAACAGGGATCATCGTCGTCGTGGCCGATGGCCAGGTCCACCTCCTGTCCGTTTCGCAGTATCACCTTGCCGTACAGCCCCAGCGGGATGTTCACCCACTGGTACTTCTTGACCCCGCCGTAATAGTGGGTGCGCAGCAGGGCCTGTCCCAGTTCGTCATCCTGATACAGCGGCCTTTGTTTCAGGTCCAGCCGGGGCACGTCCAGGTGGGAGGCCACCAGGTTGGCGCCGTTCTCCAGAGGTTCCTGTCCCAGCACCGCCAGGAAGATGTTCTTGCCGCGGTTGATGGCATAGACCTTCTGCCCGGCCTTCCAGGACTTGACCTTCTCCACCGGCAGGAAGCCCTGCTGCTCGGCCAGCTCCTTCAGGCGTTCCACCGCCAGTCTTTCGGTGCGGCCGGCATCCAAAAACCCGGCGTATTCCCTGGCAAAGCCGAAATATCTTTCCCGCAGTTTGGCGTCGGCCCGCTCCCAGACGCTTTTATTCTCCAGCATCAGTTTGCTGCTATCGTTGGACATTGCTAGGCTCCCATTTATATTAAGTTATTGATCATTTCTTGTCCGCGATCTTCTCCAGCTTGACCTCGGCCCACTGGGCCAGCATCTGCCCGGCCTTATTGGCGGCCAAGCGGTCCTTGAGGTCGTCCATCCGCTCCGGATTCTTTTGCAATACCTTTCTGATCTCGGCCGGATCGGTGCGGTTATGCCGGGCCCAGTCCTCTATGGCCTCTTCGATCTCCTCCGGCCCGGCCTGGATGTTCTCGGACTTGACCACCTGGGCCAGGAACAGGTCCTCCTTTATCTTCCACTCGGCGGCCGGCTTGTACTGGGCCAGCATCTTCTCCTGGTCCCAGCCGCATTCCGGGCAGTCCTTTTTGTCGGGATGGTTGTGCTGGCGCAGATGCCTTTCCTTGGCCTCGGCCACCATGCCCTCGGTCTGCTCCTTTACCAGCGATTCCGGGAGCTCCACCGGGTTCTCGTCTATCAGGGCGTTGACCGCCTGGATCCGCACCCCCTCCATGGCCTCGGTCTCGGCCCGGGCGACCATGCCCGATTTGATCTTCTCCCGGAGCTCCCCTATGGTCTGGTACTCGCTGACCTTCTTGGCGAAATCGTCGTTCAGCTCCGGCTGTTTCTTCTCCTTGACCTCCTTGACCGTCACCTGGAAGACCACCGTCTTGCCGGCCAGCTCCCGGGCCTGGTAGTCGTCCTTGTACTGGACTGATATATCCTTGACGTCGCCGGCCTTGACCCCGGTCAGATTATCATTGAACTCCGGCATCACCTGGGCCGCCCCCAGGTCGATGGTATAATTCTCGCCCTGGGATTTCTCGGGATGGTCCACCCCGGAGATGGGCTTGAAATCTATGATCACCCGGTCGCCCTGGGCCGAAACCCGGTCCACCGTGTTGTATTCGGCGTAGATGTTCTGCAGGAACTCGATCTCCCGGACCACGTCCTCATCGGCCACCTGGCGCAAGCGTTTGACCGCCGGCAGGCCTTGGTAGCGTTTGAGGGTTACGGCCGGCAGGATCTCGAAGGTGGCCTTGAATTTGAGCATTTTATCGGAGGTGATGTCCAGGTCCGAGATCACCGCCCGGTTGACCGGTACCAGCTTGTTCTCCACCAGGGCCTTTTCGTAGGACTCCGGCACCAGGCGCTCGATGGCCTCGGCCTCGATGCCCTTGCCGAACCTGGCCTCCAGCACCGTCCGGGGCACCTTGCCGGGGCGGAAGCCCGGGATCTTGGCCTTTCGGCCGTACTCCTGGTACAGGTCCTCGATGGCCTCATTCAACTGCTGGCTGGGCACCTCTATCTCGAATATCCTCTGCCAGGATTTGGGCTCTTTGATCTCGACTTTCAAAACTGCTCCTTAGATTTGTATATTGAATTTTTGAGTTTTTCATTCCCCAGGGGACAGCTTGCTGAAACCGGTTAAACTTCTTTAACTTTTAACCATAACCGTATGTAGAGACTTTTCTGCCATTTTGGTGCGAAGGGGGGGATTTGAACCCCCACGCCTTGCGGCACCAGATCCTAAGTCTGGCGCGTCTGCCAGTTCCGCCACCCTCGCTGGTTTTTGATATGAAAGTTAATTATAACAGATAAAAATTATACCGTCAAGATAAACGACTGGCGTTCAAAGCACTGTAAATTCCATGGCTTTTCCTCAAGGCCCGGCATAACAACCTCCCCGGGTTTATGCCCTTTGGTGGTATTAAAACACGTAAACTTTGTGTCGTAAGAATTCCTGGTAGAAAAAAGATTTATGGATCCAGAAAGCCTGTTCAACCCGCTAATGCTTTGGTTCGTCCTAGTCTGACCAGCAATAAAATCCCCGAAGATCCGTGTTCTATTCGTGCCCCATCCCCGGCAGCTAATATCCCGAACTGCCCGATTTGGGTATGTGGACCTTCAGCTCCGGTATGGCCTTCAGGTTTATCCGGAATTCGTATGACCAGTAAACGCCGCTTCGGGTGCTGCTGAACCTGGCCTCCCAGCAGTGCAGGTCCCGATAGATGGAGTAGCTCTCGGACACCATCTCCCCGGCCTTTAAATTGTAATACTTGCCGTAGCTGACCTTCCAGTTCCTGGTGATGTCAAAGTTCAAGGTCCCCTGCAGATTGGCGTTGTCGTAATAGCGGCTCCAGTTCTGGTCGTATCCCAGATTGAACGACCAGGGCAGGCCGACCTTTATCCGAGGCCGGACCTCCCGGCGGTCCAGGCTGTCGGCCATCAGAGAATCTGGTTTCAACGAATCTCCGGATGCTGTCAGCAGGGAGTCCGGCAGGCTAAGACCTGAATCTTCGGCAGGCAAGGCAATCGAGGTGTCCCGCCCGGCGGAATCGGGCAGGATCTCCCTTTTGCCCAGCCAGGTCCCGGAGAACCTCAGGCCCAGATACAGGCTGGTGTTATCCGACCGCCGCAGATAGGGGTCGTAATAGGAACTGAGGCGGCAGTCAAAATATCGGTTGCCGGGAAGCAGGCTGCTGTTGAAGCTGATGCTGGACCATTTTTTATCGGTGCTGAGATAGTTGTAGTTGGCCCCCAGCGAGGCCGAGGCCAGGTCCAGCTTGACCGTCTCCTTTCCCTTGGGATACCGGGTCTGGAAACTGTTGTTCAGCGACAGGCTCATCGAGCTCTGGCGGTACATCCCCCCGATGGAGCCGAAGTTTTGGAACCGGGACTGGTTGATCTCCGGGGCGTAGGAATAGGACAGGCTGGGCTGGAGCACGTGCCGGAAACCCTGCAACCGACCGATCTTCAGGGGCAGGATGCCATACAGGGTGGTGGTGGCCGAAAGGCCGCCGGAATACAGCCAGCGCCAGGCGTTGGGCCGGCCGAAGACGTCCCGGTCGAACCAGGTGCCCCTCAGGGTCAGCCGCGGATTCAGGCTGATCCACCGGAGAAGCTTGATGTTGGAGCCCAGCTCGGCCCGGTTATCCCAGCCCTCCCTCAGGCTGACGCTCAGGGAATCGCTGTTCCTCTGCACCAGGGCCAGGCTGTTGCCGGATACATTCAGTGCTCCAGGTATCAGCTCCTTCTGGTACAGGCTGAAGGAAACCTCCGGCAGCCGGCTGGAGGTGGTCTGGAGGTCCAGATTATCGTAATGGTCCAGCGCCGCCCGCATTGATGCCCGGCTCCAGGAGTGGTTGAAGGAAAAATAGGAGTGCAGGTTCCGGTCCAGCCTCTCCTCCAGGGATTCGGAGAAATCCCGGCTGTAGGATTTGTCGCTGACAAAATTACCAGCGCCGGAGATGGAGGTCCTTCTTCCCAGGGTATGCTGATAGAGGCCGTTCAGGGTCCATCTTTTGCGGAGCGGGGCCTTGTCCTCCAAATAGGAAAAATTGAGGTTGGAGGAGATTTTACCCGGCCGGATGTAGCGGGCCTCCAGATTGCCCCGCCATCCCACCTTCTCCAGCATGTCCACCGCCACCATGGCATCGGCCTGGTCGCTGATCACCTGGTAATAGGCGATGTTCTTGGCGAACACCCCCTCGTAGGCGCTGGACCCGAAGCGCGGCACCATGAAGCCGGAGTGCCGGTCCCTTCTTAAGGGAAAGAACCAAAAGGGAATGGCCAGCACCGGGACATCGCTGAAGCACAGCACCACCGGCTGAACGACGATCTTGTCATCCAGATAGATCTTCATCCGCCGGGACCAGAAATAATAATGCGGCTGATCGGCGTCGCAGGTGGTGTATTTTCCATAATCGACATTCAGGGTGCGCGCCTCCACCTGCCGGATCTTCCTCCCCCAGTAGCGCCCCCGGTCGAACTTGGTCCGGCCGTTGTATATCCAGCCCCTTCGGGCCTTGAAGTCATACACCATCCGGTCGCCGTAGATGGAGTCGCTGCGGTCGTACAGCACCGGGTCCTTCCGCACCGTCAGGGTCTGCCGCCTGGTGTCGAATTCGATGGTGTCGCCCACCACCTTGATATCCTTGTAGCGCACCTGGGCATCGCCCGACAGCTGGATCAGGCTGTTCCTGACATCGTATTCTATAGTGTTGGCCCGGTACCTGATGGCCGTCCGGCTGCTGTCGTCGCCGGGCAGGTCCCAAAGATCATCGGCAGCTGCCCGGAGGCTGTCGTCCGGATCTTCCGGTTGGGCAGGCGCCGCAGCGGAGCTTCCCTCCGGCAGCCTATCAGCAAACAAGGCCTCCGGCCCCTGAGCCTGGCCGGGCGACGGATGCCCCAGGATCAAGCCCCCGATAAATAACAACAGCGGCCAGCTTTTTAAAGGCTGCCGCCAGCATATATTTGAAAAACGGTTCATTATCCGCAATAGGTTGGATGTTGCACTGGTGAATAGGGATCGCAAAAACGTTAAAAAATCAACTCCCGCAGGGACCCCTTCATTCGGGCCTGGCCTGCGACTCCTCCTTGAGGGTGATCAGCAGCAGCATTATCACCCCTATCAGCACAGCGCTGTCGGCGATATTGAAGGTATACCAGCGCTCCAGGTGATAGCCGCCGAACTTTACCAAGCCCCACTTGAACGGGGCCAGGCTGATGTCGGGAAACTCGCAGTCGATGAAATCCACCACCGCCCCCTGGCGGAAGCGGTCCAACAGATTGCCGGCCGCCCCGGCCAGGATCATCCCCAGGGACACCGCCGCCAGAACATTCCTTCCCTGCCAGCGATAATAGAAATATATTATAGCCGCCAGGGCCACCAGGGAAAGCGGCAGCAACAGATACCGGGTCCAGGGGCCAAAGGAAAGGCCCATCAATCCGTTGGGATTGAGAATGTAACTGAAGCGCAGCAGGTCGCCCAGCACCTGCCGGCTCTCGCCCAGCGTCATGGAACCCTGCACCAGTATCTTGCTGGCCTGATCCAGAAAGAAGACCACAATGGCCACGGCCATCAGGATCACCCGGTTATTGAGGCTGTTGTTGGTCACCGGCCGTCTAGTGAGGTTGGTTGTTCTTGTTCTTGGTCTCGTTCTCCTCGGCGATCCGGCATTTTATGCACAGCTTGGCGTGGGGCACCGCATCCAACCGGTCCCTCTCGATCTCCTTGCCGCACTTCTCGCAGGATCCGAACTTACCGTCCTTCATCCGATACAGGGCCTGGTCTATCTCGTAGAGGTCCTTCCCTTTGGAGGAAACCAGGAAAACGCTCTTCTCCTTTTCCATGGTATCGGAGCCCTGATCAGCCATGTGAAAGGAGTAGGAAGACAGATCGCCGGAGGCCTCTTTCTGGTTCACCATCAGTTCGCCGTTCTCGATGCTGCTCAGCTCCGACAGGCATAGTTTTCTCTCCGCGATCAGCTTCTGCTCGTAATGCTGCAGGTCTTTTTTGTTCATACCAATTCTTCCCCCTTAGGTTTGTGCGTGATTGATTGCTATTGTTATTTCTTTGCCGTTGATCTCAATTTTTTGCCCGGTCACAACGCCGACCTTCTGCAGGGTCACCGCCAGCGTCTCCGCTTTGATATAACGGTCATGTATTTTCATGGCCGCCTCCAGCTCGGCGTCGCCCGAGTAGGTTATCCTGATCCGGTCGGCCACCTCCAGTCCGGAATCCTTCCGCAGGTTCTGGATCTTGTGCACCAGCTCCCGGGCCAGGCCTTCGGCCAAAAGTTCCGGGGTCAGAACGGTCTCCAGTGCCACCAGGTCCTGGCCTTCATTCTTGACACTGAACCCCGGCTTTGATTCGGTGGTTATCTCCATATCCTCGATAAACACTTCCACCGGCATTGAAGCCTGTAAAGTGAATTTGCCATCCTGCATCAGTTGTTTGACCTGTTCACTGGTCATTTTGGGCACAAGATCCTTGACGATGCCCGCCAGATTTTTATATCTAGGACCAAGCCTCGAGACCAGCCCTTTTGCCCTGTATTGGATCAGCTTTTCCGGATCCTCGATGGCTTCCACGGTTTTGACGTTCACTTCATCCTTGATCATATCCTGATATTTCTCAACGATCGTCCAATCTTTCTGTTTTTCGCCTTTGTAGAGCAAACGGGCCAGCGGCTGGCGGACCTTGAGTTTAGAGTCTTTGCGGGCGGCGTGCCCTAGAGATACGGCTTTGCGCACCAAAGACATCTCCTGAGACAACTGCTGATCGATGAATTTTTCGTTTGCCTCCGGGTATTGCGCCAGATGAACGCTCTCCGGGGCGGCGGCATCGGCCGACCGCACCAGGTTCTGGTACATCTCCTCGGCCCAGAACGGCATGATGGGCGCCATCAGTCTTATCATGGTCTCCAGGCAGGTGTACAGGGTCAGGTAGGCGGCCTCCTTGTCGGAGTCGGATTCCGATTTCCAGAACCGGCGCCGGGACCGCCGCACATACCAGGTGGAGAGGTCCTCGGTGAAGGCCTCCAGTTTCTTGCAGGCCGAGGCCGCATCATAGTCATCCAGATTCTGGCGGATGTTCTTGACCAGCAGGTTCAGCTCGGAAAGGATCCAGTTGTCCAGCAGGGTCAGCTGGCATTTGTCCAGCCTTTTACCCTTAGGGACGAAGCCGTCCAGCTTGGCGTAGGTGATGTAGAAGGAATAGACGTTGTGCAGGGTCAGCAGCTTGCGCTTGAACTCGGTGGCCGTGTGGTAGCCGAAATTCAGGTTGACCACCGGGTTCTGGCAGCAGAACACCCAGCGCATCAGGTCGGCCCCGATCTTGCCGGCCGCCTCATCGAAGGGGATGGAGTTGCCGGCCGACTTGTGCATGTCTTCGCCCTTCTCATCCTTGACCTGGGCGTGGCCCAGCAGACATTGGAAGGGCGCCCTTCCCTCCAGCACGGTGCTCATGGTCAGGATGGCATAGAACCAGTTGCGGAACTGGCCCTGCAGGCTCTCGGTGATGAACTCGGCCGGGAACCACTGCTGCCAGTACTCCCGGTTGGCGGGATAGGCCTGGGAGGGGTCGTAACGGTATTTCCCGGACCTTTCCTTGCCGGGGGTGTAGCATTTCTCCGGCGGCATCACCGTGGAGAACATCACGATCCCGGCGTCCAGCCAGGGATTGCCCACATCGTGGATGCGCGCGGCGTCCTGGCCGCACTTGGAGCATTTCACCCTGACCTGGTCCACCCAGGGCCGGTGCGGGGTGTGGCCGTCGAATTTGTCCCAGCCGGAGACGGCCCGGATCTTCAGGTCCTGGTAACCGCCGGCTACTTCAAAATTGCCGCAGGCGCACTGGAAGATGGGCAGGGCCAGCCCCCAGTAGCGTTTTTTGGAGATGCACCAGTCTCCCATGTTCTTCAGCCAGTCCAGCTCCCGGTCCAGCCCGTAGTCCGGGATCCAGCGGGCCTGGCTGACCGAATCCATGATCCGGTAGCGCAGGCTTTTGTTTTTCTCCTCGGCGGTGACCTGGCCGTAGGGCTTGTCGTAGACCGGACCCATGCTGATGAACCACTCGTCCACCAGCCGGAACACCAGTTCCGAGTGGCAGCGCCAGCATTCGGGATAGCGGTGGGTTATCTTCTGGGCGTAGTACAGCACCCCCCGTTTCTTCAGGTCCTCGACGATGGCCTCGGCCGCTTGGCTTACGTTCTGGCCGGTCAGCCAGTCGAAGCCTGGGAGGTAGACCCCGGCCTCGTCCAGCGGGGCCACTACTTTCAGGTCCTCGATCTTGGAGAGGGCAAAGTCCTCCTTGCCGCAGCCCGGGGCGATGTGCACCATTCCGGTGCCGTCCTCTTCGGTCACTTCCTTCCAGGCCACGGTGCGGTGCTGGATGCCCTTCTGGGCCGGCAGGTGATCGAACGGCCCTTCATATTTAAGGCCCACCAGTTCCCGGCCGGGCAATTCGCCCAGGATCTGGTAATCGTTTTTCAGGACCTCCTTGCGGCCCTTGGCCAGGTAATAGACATTTCCCTCCTGGCGCACCTTGAGATAGGTGAAGTCGGGATGCACCGCCACCGCGGTGTTGGAGGTCAATGTCCAGGGGGTGGTGGTCCAGACCAGCAGATATTCCCTGTCGCGGCCCAGGATGGGCAGGCGGACGTAGACGCTCTTGTGGGTCATCTCCTGGTAGCCCTCGGTGGCGATCTCCATGTCCGAGAGGGCGATGCCGCAGCGGGTGCACCAGGGCATGACGTCGGTGCCCCGGTAGATCCAGCCCTGGTCGTGGCATTTTTTCAGGAAATGCCAGATGGCGTAGTTGTTGTCCGGGGCCATGGTGAAATAGGAGTTGTCCCAGTCCATCCAGTAGCCCAGCCGCCGGGACTGCTCGGTCTGTACCTGGGAGAACTTGTCCACCCGCTCCTTGCATTTCTCCACGAATTTATCTATGCCGTAGGTTTCGATGTCCTTTTTGGACTTGAAGCCCAGCTCCTTCTCCACCTCCACCTCCACCCACAGACCCTGGCAGTCGAAGCCGTTCTGGTAGCGGGCGTCGTAGCCCTGCATGGCCTTGTAACGGTGGTACAGGTCCTTGTAGGTGCGGCCCCAGGCGTGATGCACCCCCATGGGATTATTGGCGGTGATCGGTCCGTCCACGAAACGGAATTTTTGAGCCGCCCCGCGGTTCCTGGCCGCCAGTTTTTCGAAGGTCTGGCTGTCTTCCCAGAACTTTTGTATCCGTTTTTCCAGTTCGGGAAAGTCCAGATTTTGAGGAACGCTTTGGTACATTGTCAGCCTTGTTGAGTGATACTGAGGGTTATATATGTGTCATCTGAATTTAGAATTCTTTGCTTAACGCCAACGCCGGGCGTTTATCGAAAGGCGTGACCTGAAAGCTCAGGCCCAGTTTTTTACGAAGGTTGGCATTATAACTGCTTACGCTTTTCACCGCCACCACGCAGTCGGTCACCCTGACGCCCAAATGGATAAACCCCCAAGTCTTTTTCGATTCGTCCTGTTTCTCAACCCATAAACTTTGGGTCATCAGCCCGGCCGTCAGGAAAAGCACCCCCGCTTTGTAATTTTTGGCGTAAAAGTTGCCGCAACCTGGGATCACCGACCAAAAGATAGCCCAACCCTTCGATTTGGATTTGTCCTCGTACTGTGCCTCCATGAAGCCCCGCATCATGGTCTCGGTCTGCTGGTTCATCTGCTGCTGGACCGGGACCTTCTCCTGGGGCTTGAGTATCCCGGCCAGTTCCTCGGCCGATTCCCGCATGCCGGCGGTCAGCAGGAAATCCAGCTGACCCTGATAATCCCTGGTGGCTGTTTTTTCCACCTTGCCGGTCTTGAGATCTATCAGCCGGACCTGGGCCGAGTAGATGTTGCCCACCTTGCCGGCCGAACCGCCGACCATCTTCTGCACCGGCAGCAGCCTTCCGGCCTCCACCAGGCAGGCGGTCTCGTCGCAGGCCCCGGTCTGCTGGAAACCCTGCTCCTTGAGGATCTCATCCATCTTGTCCCGCTCCAGCACGTCGAAGCTGTCGGTCCTCTGCAGTTCGATGGTCAGGCGCTCGGTCAGGAATTTGGATTCGGTCTCGGAGATGTCCGAACCGCGCAGCGGCATCACCGCCACCGCGGTTTTTTGGGCAGCCTGAGCCAGGGCGATCGACGCCGTCATGATCAAAACCATTGCCGACATCAGAGTTTTTTTCATTACCCTTCTCCCAGTTTCAATTAAAGGTCAATGTTTATCACCTGCCTAAAAAGATGTTGCCAAAAAATCAGTGGGTATCTGTCCAATCCGGGTTGATCCGCGTTCCATTACACCTCGGTCTCCTCAAAATGCGACAGCTTCTTGAATTCCTTGAAGCGTTTTTCGATCTCCTCCCGGGTCAATGTCTTCAGCCGTTCCAGGGAGAAGCTCTCCACATTGAAGGAGGCCATCACGCTGCCGTAGATCATGGCCCGGCGTAGGTTTCGGTCATTTATCTCACCCTTGGATGACAGATATCCCATGAAACCGCCGGCGAAGGAATCGCCCGCGCCGGTGGGATCATACACATCCTCCAGGGGATAGGCCGGCACGGTGAAGGCCGTATCATCTGTCAGCAGCATGGCCCCGTGCTCGCCTTTTTTTATCACCAGGATCTTGGGGCCCATGGCTCTGATGGCCTTGGCCGCCTTTATCAGGTTGGGCACCCCGGCCAGCTGCCGGGCCTCGGCGTCGTTGATGAACATGATATCCACCTTTTTGATGGTCTTCAACAGTTCGTCCTTCTTGCCGCTGATCCAGAAATTCATGGTGTCGCAGCCGATGGCTTTCGGTCCCTTGACCTTGGAGATGACGTCCTGTTGCAGCACCGGGTCGATATTGGCCAGAAAGAGAAATTCGGTATTTTCGTGCTCCGGTTTCAGCTTGGGCCGGAATCCCTCGAAGACGTTGAGGTCGGTGGCATGGGTCTTGGCCTCGTTCATATCGTATTGGTAGGAACCCGTCCAGCGGAAGGTCTTGCCCGGCACCACTTCCAGCCCGGAGAGATCGACCCCCCGCTGGGCCAGAAACTCGATATTATCTTTTGGGAAATCCTCCCCCACCACCCCCACCAAGCTGACCTGGGTGAAAAAACTGGCGGCCGAGGAAAAATACAGGGCACTTCCCCCCAGGGCCTCCTTGGTCTCCCCAAAGGGCGTTTTGACCGAATCCAATGCGATGGAGCCGACCACTAACATGGGCATAAATGTCTACCTTTGTTCAAAAGTTCAAATCGTTGAGGACGTTTGATCGTTTCAACCCTGTTTAATTTTTATACCTTTATCTTGGCTATCACGCTCTTGACCAGCTGTACGAACTTTTTCTCGGCCTGGCCGGCCACCGCTATGACCTCCTCCAGGCTGACCGATCTCATGGCCTCGGGAAAGCCCATGTCGGTGATGATGGAAAAGCCCATCACCTTCATTCCCGAATGGCGGGCCACTATCACCTCCGGCACCGTGGACATGCCCACCACATCGGCCCCCAGCAGGCGGACCATCCGGTATTCGGCCCCGGTCTCCAGGGTGGGACCGGTCAGCGCCAGGTAGACGCCTTTCTGCAGTTTGATCTTCTCCTCCAGGGCGGTTTGCTCGGCCAGCTTCTGCAGATCCATATCGTAGAGGTTGTACATGTCGGGGAATCTGGGGCCCAGCTGGTTGAAATTTTGGCCGATCAGGGGATGGTCCCCCATCAGGTTGATATGGTCCGAGATCAGCATGATATCGCCGGCCCGGTGGGCCGGATTGACCCCGCCGCAGGCATTGGAGACAATCATGATCTCCACCCCCAGCGCCTTCATCACCCGCACCGGGAAGGTCACCTGCTGCATGTTGTAGCCCTCATAGTAATGGAAGCGGCCCTGCATGGCCATCACCGGTTTTCCCGAGAGATGCCCGAATATCAGCTTGCCGGCGTGGCTCTCCACGGTGGACACCGGAAAATGGGGGATCTCCTGGTAGGGGATGGCATCCTGGATGTCTATCTCCTTGACCAGCCCGCCCAGGCCGGTGCCCAATATGATGCCGATCCTGGGGCTGACCCTGGTTTTGCCCTTTATATGATCGGCCGCCTGGTCTATCATTTTGATCATGCCGCTCATTTCGCTTCCTCTCTGTCGCTGTGGTCGATCTCTCCTTCGGGCTCCGGCCCGTCGTTGATCAGCGGCGGCAAGTCGTCCTTCTCGGACTCGGCCGCCGGAATTTCATCGGTCTCGCGGATCTTGGCGGTGCTCATCAGGGTGCTCAGCATCTTCTTCATATCGGCCAAGCTGGGCTCATCTTGGGAGATCTCCGGCTTGGGCTGCTCCGGCGGCTGGCTCCCGGCCCGATCTTCCTTCTTCATGGCCGAGAATATATTGGTCTGGATCCTGATGCCCGAATCCATCTCCTGGGTCTGCAGCATTTCCAGATGCGAATCCACCAGACTGCGCAGCTTGGCCAGGTAGCTGCTGCGGACGTTCTTAAGGTCGGCTATCTGGCGCTGCAAATCCATCAGCCGGGCCCGGGCTTCGCCGATGATCTGGTCGGCCTTGAACTGGGCCTCCTTGATGAACAGCTCGCCCCGCCGTTCGGCGTTGTCCCGCAGTTCGTCCGAGGTCTTCTGGGCCGACATCAGGGTGTCCTGCAGGGTCTTCTCCATCCGGCGGTAATCGTCAATCTTGCCGTCCAGCCCCTGCATCCTCTCGGCCAGGCTGGTGTTCTCCCGGATCAGCTCTTCGAACTCTCCGGCCACCATCTCCAGGAAGGCCTGGACCTCGGCCGGGTCCAGCCCGCCCATGGGCTTCTTCTTGAAGGTCTGTTTTCTTATATCCAAGGGGGTCAGTTTCATGGCGACTCCTCCTTAATTTCAATAGATTTTTAAACGATAACCGTATTCGATCAGGCTGGCCACCAGAAAATTCCTGACGAAGAATATGGCCAGTATGGCCAGCATCGGAGAGAGGTCCAGCCCGATGCTCCCCAGCGGGACCACCCTCCTGATGGGCCTTAATACCGGATCGGTCAGCCTGGCCAGCAGCCGGACGATGGGATTGAAGGGATCGGGGTTGACCCAGGAGATCAGCGCCCGGATTATGATCACCCACATGTAAACATCCAAGGCCAGGGCCAGCGCTTTTCCCAGTGCGATTATGAAGTTTGCCAAAAGGATCATTTATCCGTCGTTATTAATAAAGATTAACCGTGATTGCCTGATTTTTTTGCCGCAAAGACGCCAAGAACGCAAAGATAATTTTATCTGGATGTAAATGTTTCGCCTGTCTTCGTGTGTTTCGTGGGCAAATTCACCGGCTACCGAAGATGGCGCTGCCCACCCGGATCATGGTGGACCCCTCCTCGATGGCCATCGGGTAATCTCCCGACATCCCCATGGACAGGTGCTTCATTTCGATGTTGGGTATGGCTTGAAGCCTGATCTCATCGAATATGTTTTTCAGCATTCTGAAAGATCCCCGGACCCTGGCGGTGTCATCCGTCAGCGGCCCCACTGTCATCAACCCCAGTACCTTTATCCCCTTTATATCCTTTAGGTCCCTTATGGCATTTATAACCTCTTTAGGATCAAATCCAAACTTCTGCGGCTCCCCGGAGGTGTTGACCTCCAGCAGAACCTCCTGATTTTTGCCCATCTGCCGGGCCCTCCGCCCCACCTCCCGGGCCAGAGCGACCGAATCTACGGAGTGGATCAGGGAAAAGATCTCCACCGCCTTTTTGGCCTTGTTGGATTGCAGGTGTCCTATCAGGTGCCACTCTACCCTGGTGCCTATCTGGGAGTATTTATCCAGAGCCTCCTGCACCCGGTTCTCCCCGATGATGTCCACCCCGGCGGCTATGGCCAGTTCGATAACCTCGGCCGGAAAGGTCTTGGTGACCGCCACTAGGGTGATATCCTCCGGTCGCCGCCCGGCACTCCGACAAGCATCGTCGATGCTTTTGCCAAGCCGCTTTAGATTATCCCCTACTTGTTGCATAACATATTATTATATCTCATTTAAAGCCCCATTTGCAATACAAAAATGCCCTCCATCAACATTGCTGGGCATTGTTTTCTGCTTGACTATCCTTTATTTTAGGTTTAGAATTATCCTGATCAGTGGGGCTTCCGACGCCATCGTCTTTTTCTGAATGGACTGCCGGCACGAAACCCCGTCATAATCGTTATCTTTTCAACCTTTTACGGAAAAATCGATCATGGCAAAATTCTACCGGGGAAAATTTCCCATCACCTTAAACCGCAAGGCCCGGAGGAACTTTTTCCGGATCCTCTTTTTACTGGGGCTGTTTTTGATATTTGTGACGGGATTCGGGGCCGGCACCTTCGCCTTCTACAGCCGGGGGCTGCCCTCCACCCGGGCCCTGCAGGAGATGCAGCCCAAACAGGGCACCAAGGTCTTCGACCGCCACGGCCATCTGATCTACGAATTCTCCGAGGAGCATCGGGTGGTGGCCCCGCTGGCCCGGATACCAAAACACCTGATCGAAGCCACCATCGCCATCGAAGACCGCAGTTTCCGCTCTCACTGGGGGGTTGACATTTTCGGCTACGCCGCGGCGGTCAAGGATTTCATGCTGCGCCGCAGCAAGCGGCTGCGGGGCGCCTCCACCATCACCCAGCAGCTGGCCCGCAACATGTTCCTGACCCAGGACCGCACCCTGTCGCGCAAGATCGCCGAGGCCATACTGGCCATGAAGATCGAACGGCTGTTCTCCAAGGACGAGATATTGGAGCTGTACTTCAACCAGATAAACTACGGCCACGGGGCCTACGGGGTCCAGACCGCCTCCCAGATGTATTTCGGCCGGGACGTGGACAGTTTGACGCTGCCCCAGGCGGCCCTGTTGGCCGGGATGCCGCGGGGTCCATCGATATACACCCCCTACACCCATCCCGAAGCGGCTTTGAAAAGAAGGAACACCGTGCTGGAGGCCATGGTGGCCACCGAAGCCATCACCAGGGCCCGGGCCGATTCCGCCCGAAAGACGGAGATAGTGGTCAAGCCCCGCGAATTGCGGCTCAATGACGCCCCCTATTTCGTGGAGGAGGTCCGCAAATACCTGGAGGCCAAATACGGGGCCAATGCCATCTACCAGGGAGCCATGCAGGTCTACACCACCCTGGACCTCAAGCTGCAGAGAGCGGCCAATCAGGTCTCCGAGCGCTGGATGGAACAGCTGGAGGACCTTTACCGGCTGGTTCCACGGCGCAGGGATTTCAAAACGCCCAAGGTCGAGACTGATATAGTCAACACCCCCTATATCCAGGACGCCCTGCTGGCACTGGATCCCGGTAACGGCCACATCCTGGCCATGATCGGGGGCCGGGATTTCCTGATCAGCAAATTCAACCGGGCCATCCAGTCCCGCCGCCAGGCCGGCTCGGCCTTCAAGCCCTTCATCTACACCGCCGCCATCGACAACGGCTTTTCCCCCGGCGACGTCATCCTGGACGCCCCCATCGTGATAGAGGATGACGGCTCAGGCAACCCCTGGTATCCCCGCAATTACGACGGTAAATTCGACGGCCCCACCTCCCTGAGGCGGGGGCTGGCCCTGTCCAAGAACCTGATAGCGGTCAAGCTGATCCAGAGCGTCGGGCCCTCCACCGTCATCAGCTACGCCCGCAAGATGGGCATTCGGACCCCGTTGCCGGCGGTGCTGTCGCTGGCCCTGGGCTCGGCCGACATCAGCATGATAGACATGGTCAGCGCCTACGGCGTTTTTGCCAACCGCGGGATCCGGGTGGAGCCGCTGATGATCCTTAAGGTGCTGGACAAGAACGGCACCGTGTTGGAGGAGACCCATCCCTACGCCGAGGAAGTGCTGTCCCCCCAGACCGCCTACATTATGGCCAACATGATGAAGACGGTGGTGGACCACGGCACCGGGATTGCGGCCCGCAGTCTGGGATTCACCCGCCCGGCCGGGGGCAAGACCGGCACCACCAACGATTACACCGACACCTGGTTCGTGGGCTACACCCCGGACCTGGTGTGCGGAGTATGGGTGGGCTTCGACCAAAAGAAGACCGTGGCCGAGGGCGCCACCGGGGCCGGGCTGGCCCTGCCCATCTGGGCGGCCTTCATGAAACAGGCCACCGACAGCCTGCCAGTCAAGGATTTTTCGGTGCCGGGGGACATCGTCTCGGCCGCCATCTGCACCGAGTCCGGACTGCTGGCCACCCCGGCCTGCCCCAGCCCCAGGAGCGAGATATTCCTCAAGGCCAACCTGCCGGCCAGGAGCTGCGATATCCACCGTCTGCAGAACCTTAACATGCAGAGCAAGGATTATAATTTCGAACAACTGGACCGCGGCAGCCTGAACGATCCGGATTTCAAACCGTGACATAATTGTCATTCTCGCACTTCATTTCATTCAGTATAAACTCCGGCGGGAATCCAGAGAGAAGAATATTGATGACCGATAGAAAGAAACTGATAAAAGAATACAAGCAAACGCTCACCCCGATGGGCATTTTGCAGATAAAAAATCTGACCAACGGCAGGATATTGTTAATGAAGGCCAAGAACCTTCCCGGCATCATCAATAGCCAGAAGTTCACGCTTAAGAACGGATCTCATCCCATTTTGGCTCTGCAGAAGGACTTTACCAGCCTGGGTGAAAGCAATTTTTCCTTTGAAGTGCTTGATCATCTGGAGCCCCGGGAGGGTGTCAGCTACGATTACACAAAAGACCTTAAGGCCCTGGAGGAGATCTGGATCGAAAAGCTCCAGCCTTACGGCGATAAGGGCTATCATACCAAACGATGATGGAGTCCGCCTGTCCGATATTAACTTTACAAAACCGTCATGGAGGGACCAATGAAATTTCTGGTTTATTTTATCGCCGGTTTGCTTTTCTTTTGTACCGGGTCCGGCCTTTTCGCCCAAGGATTTATTGACCTTGAAGCAGGGGCGGCCTTCACCGGATACAATGACGTTCAGATCCCCAGCGACAGCGGAACCAGGTTCTCCCTGGCCGACGAGATCGTATCATCCCCCGCTGTGGTTTTAAGGGCCCGTGGAGGTTTGACCATGGCCGGGAGACATAGCATCTTTATCTTGGCGGCGCCCCTTACCGTCCGGGGGACCGGGATCCTGGAGAGGGATATCACCTTTCAGGGGAAAATATTTCGCCAGGGCACAGAAATTCATTCCACCTACCGCTTCGATTCCTACCGGTTGACCTACCGCTACACAGCGATTGAAGGACCGGTTTTCATTATGGGGGCTGGGCTGACCGCCAAGATCCGCAGCGCCGATATCTCCCTGATGAACGATTCAGCCTATGCCCGCCGCAGTGATCTGGGGGTGGTACCGCTGATCAATCTGATGGCCAAGTATAAGATGACCGAGAGGACCGGCCTGCTGTTGGAGAGCGACGCCCTTTGGTCGCCCTACGGCCGGGCTGAGGATGTTCTGCTGGCCTTTCAATACAGCCCCAAGGAAAGCCATACCCTCCGGATAGGCTACCGGATGCTGGAGGGCGGCGCCGACGGCGGTGGCAAAGTGTACACCTTTTCCCTGTTCCATTACCTGACGGCCGGCATCACAGTAAAATTCTAATATACCATTTAGGATATTTTATGCCCAGCTGGCAAAGCCGCCTTTTTATCTTTCTGCTTAAATACCGGCACCTGCTGAAATTTCAGAAGAAAAGGACCACCACGGTCGACGGGGACACCTCCCTGCAGGCTCTGCGGGCCGAGGTCGAGCGGGGGGCGGACTTCTTCGGCAAACTGCCGGACGGCTTCAGCCTGGCCCCGGTCATGATCGGCAATCTGACGGCCGAATGGATGAGGCCCCAGGATGCGCCCCGGGACAAGGCCATCCTCTATTTCCACGGGGGCGGGCTGGTGGTGGGCTCCATCCGGGCCCACCGGGGCATAGTGGCCAAGTTCGTAAAAAAGTGCCGGATACAATCCCTGTTGTTCGATTATTCCCTGGCCCCGGAGCATCCCTACCCCGCCGGATTGAACGATTCGGTGGCCGCCTACAAGTATCTGCTGGCGCACGGCATCAAGCCGGAGAATATGATGTTCATGGGCGACTCCGGCGGCGGCAACCTGGTCTTTGCCACCCAGCTGGCCCTTAAGGAACAGGGGCTTCCCCTGCCCGGCGGGTCCATCGCCCTCTCGCCCTGGACCGACCTCAGCAACTCCGGCGAATCCTGGACCTTCAACGCCCAAAAGGACACCCTTTGCTGGAAGGAATCCCAGACCACCTTCAGCCGGTACTATGCCGGGGAGAACGACCCCAGGCAGCCCCTGATCTCGCCGCTGTTCGGGGACCTACGCGGCCTGCCGCCGATGCTGATCTTCGCAGGAGGCGACGAGACCCTGCTCAGCGACTCCACCCGCCTGGCCGAGAAGGCTAGGGCCGCCGGGGTTGATGTTACATTGATCGTGGGCCAAGGCCTGTTCCACTGCTACCCGGCCTGCGCCCCCATGTTCCCCGAGGCCAAAGAGGCGATGGAGCAGATCTGCGGGTTTGTCAAAAAGCATTTGAAGGCCTGATATGGATCTCATAGGCAAGACCACCATCAATCCGATCCTGTTCTACACCGGTAAAATATCCGGTTACTTAACCTGGATCATATTACTGTTGTCGGTGCTGGGTGTCCCAGCCATAGAAACATATTCGTCTTCGCTGTTAAAATACACTGCTTATGTTTTATCCCTGGTTGGCCTTTCACTGATCGTCGTAAGCCTGATCAATCTTGGACGATCCACCCGGCTGGGCCTGCCGCAGGAGGACACTGTTTTAAAGACCGGCGGCCTGTACCGCTTCAGCCGCAACCCGATGTACCTGGGCTTTGACCTACTGACCCTGGCTTCCATCATATATACAATGAATATCGGAATAATATCACTTGGACTATACAGCCTGATAGTTTACCATTTGATAATTCTGGGAGAGGAAAAGTTCCTGTCAAAGAGCTTTGGTAAAGCTTATTATGATTACCGGCAAAAAACCCGAAGATATTTGTAATAATGTCCCCTGCCATTAGAATGAAAGGAGCTGCCATAACATGAACAACAATAATGAAACCGCTTTTGGCACCCCATTTGAACGGATCTTTATGGGGCTTCTGTCCATCGTGACCGGCATCATTCTTATATTTTTGGCGGTCAACGGCCCCCTGTTTTTACATCAGATCAAATACAGGACGGCAGAGATATTGAACAATCAGCTGATCGGCCAGGATCTGGTGAACCTTTTCCTGTTAAGCGTCATCCTGATCGCCGGCGGGGCGACACTTTTCCTCAAGAAACAAATATCAAAGCATCTCTTGATCATCACCCCGCTCTATCTGATATACTATGTGCTGAGCTACACCATCGGCTGGGAGTGGAGCTCCCCGGAATATTCCGGCAACAGCCAGGGGTACACCTTCTATTTCCTTTTCATCCTGATCGCGTCCCTCCTGATCCTGCTTTATTCTATTTCCATCTTTCCCAAGAAGGTGGAAAGCCGCTTCAAGAAAAAGCCTCTGATCATCTATTCGGTCCTGTTCTCGTTCTTCCTGCTGGTCTTTGCCTCCATGTGGGTCAAGGAGGTATTGGAGGTCATGGCCACCGGCACCGCCCGGGCCTATGACATCGCGCCCACCGCTTTCTGGGTGGTGCGTATCTTCGACCTGGGATTCTCCATCCCGCTGGGATTGGTCAGCGTCTATCTGTTATGGACCAGGCCCGATACCACCTACTCCATACAATACCTGTTCTATGGCTTTTTCCTTACAATGATATTAGCGGTCAACGCCATGGGGTTGGTGATGTATTTCAACCATGACCCCACATTTATGATGCGGGATCTGGTCGTTTTCATCATCCTGGCCCTGATCGTTTTCTCCGGATTCATCTATATTCAAAAAAATTACCGGGTCCTCCCTGACAACCAGTCCTTGTAAACTGCGAATATTTCTTGCGTCATGAAAATAACAGTCCTCTGCGAAAATCAGGCCGGTCATAATGGCTCCAGATTCATTCTGGCCGAATGGGGTCTTTCTCTATTGATAGAGGCCGGAGATGTCAATATCCTCTTCGATGCTGGACATACCAATGTTTATTGGCACAATGCCGAACAGTTGAAGATCAATTTGAACCGAACGGATTTCATAGTGCTGTCGCACCACCACTGGGATCACGTCGGCGGGTTGCAACATCATGGTTTTAAGACCAAAAAGAAACTCGTGGCTCATCCGGAATTGATCGCCCAGCTGCCGGCAAAAGAGACCCGAAAGATAAAAACGGATTTCAGGATCATCACCTCTGCCGAACCGCTGGAATTTTCCCAAGGTATCTTTTATCTGGGGGAGATCCCCCGGGTAAATAATTTTGAAAAAGGATTGTTCAAAAGGAAGCGGATGCCTGACGATTCAGCGATGGCCATCAAGACCAAGAACGGCGCGGTGGTCATCACCGGCTGCTCGCATTCCGGCATCTGCAACATATGCCAATACGCCAAGCAGGTGACCGGACAGAAGCTTTACGCCGTGATCGGCGGGTTCCATTTGTTTGGGAACGATCCGAAGGCGGTGGAAGGGACCGTCCGTTATTTTAAAAAGGAACGGCCCGAACATATCTATCCCATGCACTGCATAGACCTTTCCACCCTGGCCAGATTTTATGATGAATTCGGTATAAGGAAATTATCTGCCGGCGATAACATTTTAATACCATGAAAAACTGCAAACGATGCGCTATCCAAAAAGTATATCCAACATTGAAGAAAAACGTCCCCCTGCCGGTCAGTTTTCAGCCTGGCTGCGCCGTTTCCGGAAGGCATTGAAAAATGAGACCGGGATCAATGTAAAATGCGGCGATTGCAATGCCTGCTGCAGATCTTCGCAATTCATTCATGTCAAACCGGGAGAGACTGAAACTATCGCCAGAATAGATAAAAGACTGTTGTTCCCGGCGCCGGGCCTTCCCAGGGGCAATATGGTTCTTGGCTATGATAAGGACGGTTGCTGCCCTATGCTGATAAAGGGCCAGTGTTCGATCTATGAAGACCGCCCGATAACCTGCCGTAATTATGACTGCCGGATATTCGCCGCGGCCGGTATAAATGCCGGAGGCAAGGAGAAAGAGCTTGTCAATCAGCAAGTGCGCCGATGGAGATTCAAATATAAAGATGCGCTGGACCGCCGGCAGCATTCGGCAGTAATGGCGGCGGCTGAGTTTTTAAAAGAAAACGCCAGAATTTTCCCAGCCGGGTCCTTATCAGGCAACCCCAGCCAGCTAGCCATTCTGGCCATCAAATGTTACGATGTATTTTTAAGACCAGATCTTCTCAGAAACAAAAAGGAAACCGTCCAAAAGATGATATCGAAAGTACAGCAGATTTGAAAAGCCCCGCTTATATAAAGCGGGGCTTTTCAATCCCTGAAATAAATCATGTAAATCCTGTCAAAAAGGCATCCTGATACTCAGGCCGGTTTCAGTTCCACCGTGAAGTGCCTCATGATGGGCGCCTCGCGCACGATGGCGTATCCCTTCTTTATCTCGTTTCTTCTGTCATAGACGTTCTTCAGACACTCTGCCACGTAAAGCATGTGGTTATCGCTGTAGACCCGGCGCGGAATGGCCAGGCGCAGCAGCTCCAGCTCCGGGTAGCGGTTCTCCCGGGTTTGGGGATCGCGGTCGGCCAAAAGAGTTCCGATCTCCACTCCCCGCACCCCGCCTTCCTTGTAAAGCTCCACCCCCAGGGTCTGGGCTATGAACTGCTCCTGGGGAACATTGGGCAGGAATTTCTTGGCGTCCACGAAGACGGCGTGCCCGCCCACCGGCTGCTGGATGGGAATGCCGCAAGACATCAGCTTTTCTCCCAACAGCCCCACCTGACGGACCCTTGATTCAAGATAGTCGAACTCGGTGGCCTCGCGCAGGCCCACCGACAGCGCGCCCAGGTCCCGTCCGGCCATCCCGCCGTAGGTGATGTAGCCCTCGAACACGATGTTGAAGGTGCAGGATTTCTCGAACAATTCCTTGTCCCTGAAGGCGATGAACCCGCCGATGTTGACGATCCCGTCCTTCTTGGCGCTCATGGTGCATCCGTCCACCAGATCGAACATCTCACGCACTATCTGCTTGATGCTTTTGTCCGCAAACCCCGGCTCGCGCATTTTGATGAAGTAGGCGTTCTCGGCAAAGCGGGCGGCATCGAAGAACAGCCTGATCCCGTATTTCTTGCACAGGGCCGACACCGCTCGGATGTTCTCCAGCGACACCGGCTGTCCGCCCGAGGAATTGCAGGTGACGGTGATCAGGCACAGCGGAATGTTCTGCTTGGGATATTTCTTGAAGACCGCCTCCAGCTTGTTCAGGTCCAGGTTGCCCTTGAAGGGATGCAGGGAGGAAGTGTCAAAGGCCTGGTCGATGGTGCAGTCCAGGGCCTGGGCCTTGCGGAATTCGATGTGGCCCTTGGTGGTGTCGAAGTGGCTGTTGCCGGGGACCACGAAGCCCGGGGACTCCATGCCCATCAAAGCCGAGAACAGCACGTTCTCGGCCGCCCGGCCCTGGTGGGTGGGCAGAAAATACGGCATGCCCAACAGCTCTTCGATGGTGTGCTTCAGCTTGTAGTACGAGCTGGCCCCGGCGTAGGATTCATCGCCCAGCATTATCTCGGCCCACTGGGCGCTGCTCATGGCACCGGTGCCGGAGTCGGTCAGCAGGTCCACGAACACCTCATCGCTTTTCAGGTTGAACAGGTTGTACCCGGCGGAGGCGATCAGTTCCTCCCGCTCCTGGCGGGTGGTGCGGCGGATGGGTTCCACCATCTTGGTCTTGTATGGCTCGGCGAACGGCAGCAAATTCATTCATCCTTCCTTGACAGTCATTTTATATTGATTTTTTACGTTCATATGACCGGCCCCTCCCCTTACGGAGAGGGGCCGGTCATCAGGAGTTACCTGTTCACGGGATTGTCACCGGGATAATGCCCCGCTATTTATCTTTCAGTTTCTCCTCCAGCTCGGCTATCCTTCTCTCCATGGCATTGATCTTTTTGATGTAATTCGGCAGCAGGGCCACGCTGGCCTCCCGGCGGCGGGCCTCGGAATGTTTCTTGGCCGGATAGCCGGAAGCCACCGTCTTGCTGGGTATGGATTTGAGGACCCCGGATTGGGCGCCAAAAGTAACGTCATCGCCTATCTTCAGGTGTCCGATGATGCCGACCTGTCCCCCCATCACCACCCGGTCGCCGATGAAGGTCGACCCGGCCACCCCGGACTGTCCGGCCACCACTCCGTCTTTTCCGATATGAACATTGTGGGCGATCTGCACCAGATTATCTATCTTGGTCCCCTGTTTGACTATGGTGGGCCCCAGGGCCCCCCGGTCGATGGCGGTGTTGGCCCCCACCTCCACGTCGTCCTCCAGGATGACATTGCCCACTTGGGGGATCTTGAAATATTTATCTCCGTCCTTGGCGTAGCCGAATCCGTCCGATCCCAACACCACCCCGCCGTGCAGGATGATCCGGTTGCCTATCCGGCAGCCCTCCCGTATGGACACCTGGGGATAGATCAGGCAATCGTCCCCGATGGTGCTGCCCTGGCCGACATAGCACAGGGGCATGATCACGGTATTGGCGCCTATTCTGGCCCCGGCTTCGATGATCACATAGGCCCCGATGGTGGCGCTCTTTTCTATCTGGGCCGTGGTATCGATGATCGCCGTAGAATGGATGCCCGGACGGGGCTTTATTTTGACGGCATTGTAAAAAAAGGTCACCGCCTTGGCGAAGCTTAAGTATGGGTTGTCGGAGACTATCAGGGTCCGCCCCTGGGCCGCAACATTTTTGGGGACGATGATGCAGGAGGCCCTGGTGGATCCCAGATATCCGGCATAACTGGGATTGGCCAGAAAGCTCAGTTGGCCGGGCTGGGCCTCCTTCAGGCCCGCCAGGCCGGTCAGTTCCACATCCGGGCCCTGCAGCTGCCCCCCGCACTCCCTGGCCAGCAGGCTGGCTTTGTATCCGCTCATTGCTGGGATATCCTCTGGCTGATTTTTTCCGCCAGGCTTTCACAGCCCGCCACCAGCTCGCCTTCGCCATCTACCTTTTCGCTCTCCTCGGCTATCATCTGGTCGCGCTCCACGTTGTATACCTTGATGGTGATGGTTATCTGATTGTTGGCCAGGTTCTGGGTGATCTGCCCCAGGGTCATATAGCTGGCATCGAGGATCTTGGCCATCTCCAGGCCGCGGGCCTCCTTGACCTCGGACTTGGAGAGCCCCTTGTCCTTTACGATATCCTCAACCTGTTTCTTGGCCACCGGCTTCAGTTTCTGCCCCCTCTCCAGCGCAGTGAATATAAACTCCTGAGCCTGCTTGCCGAACTTCCTCTTGATGGCCTCGGCGTCCAGCTCCCAGACCGGAAACAGGGCGATGCTGGGCAGAACCTTGACGGCCATTCCCTCCTCCTTGGCCAGCTCCTCCAGCACCTGCTCGGTGATGTCCAGTTCCTTGGAGGCGTAGACCACCAGTCCCGAGGATGAATCCAGCACCATCAGCAGGTTATTGTCCAGGGCCACCCGCTTGACCACATTCCCTATCTTCTCGGCCATGGGCTTGGACAGCTCGCGGTTCTTCTGGTCGGCCTTTCCGCCCGGATCGAAGATCTCTTTTACAAAGGCCTCCAGCTCCTGTTTCTTGAGGGCTATCTCCTCCTTTTTGGCTTTGCGCCGCTCGCTGCTGATCACCAGGTCCGTCAGCTCCAGGCTTTTCTCCAGAGAATCCACCATCTTGCGTTTGGCTGAGATCTCCTTGTTCCAGCCTTCTATGATCCGGTTCATCTCCTGCCGGACGTCGGCGGCCCCCCGGTACTGGGCGAACACTGCCTTGGAATCCAGGTAGCCCACCTTCTGACTGTAGGCGCTGCCCGGCAAAAACAAGACCGCCAGAAGCAGGAAAAATATCTCTCGGGGATATCTGATCTTCATAGCCAACGCCTTTCCCTATTTTTAGTGATTAAAACGAGGTCCCCAGCTGGAAATGCAGCTGCCATTTGTCCGACTGCACGTTCTTGTCCCAGTCGAATCCCCATCCCCAGTCCAGGCCCAGGACGCCCAGCATCGGCACCTCGGCCCTGACCCCCAGGCCGGCTCCCTTGTACAGCACCGAGGGATGGATCTTGTCATATTGGGTCCAGGTGTTCCCGGCATCGGCGAAGGCCAGCAGGTAGACGCTCTGGTTGAAGCTGTATTTGACCTCCAGGTTGCTGATCAGCATTATCCGGCCGCCGTAGGTGGCCCGGTTGATGCTCTGGTCGGGATAGCCCCTTACCCCGTCGTCCCCCGAGCCGCCGATGCGGAATCTTTCGTAAGCCGGCACCGTGGAAGGGCTGCTGTAGCCGTCCACCACCCCGGTCTTGGCCCGGGCCATCCCCACCAACTTCCAGAACAGCGGCCGGTAGTGCCGGTACTCCAGCAGGTATTTCTGAAAATTGATCCGGCCCCCCAGGATGCCGCCGGCGTACTTGGCCAGACCCACCGTCCGGGTGCCGCGGCTGGCGTTGAAGGGCCGGTCCCGGCTGTCCCTTACCAGCGTAAACGAGGTGCTCGATGATATGGATGGGAATGCTTGAGTGCTCATGGCTTGCGCAAAAGATTCGGACATATCCGTGATATTGATCCGCTCCAGGCTGTAGGACCAGTAGCCCCGGGTGTAATCCAGCCAGGGGATGGGGCGCCCCAGACTCAGACTGCCGCCGGTCTTTTTCTGAGTGTACTCGGAATAGGTATATTGGGTGTGATAGACATTGACGCCCACCGAGGTCGGGGTGTCGAACAGCCAGGGCTCGGTGAAGCCCAGATCGACGTTGAACTTCTTGTTGCTGAACTCGGTCTTCAGGTTCACCTGCTGTCCCCGGCCCAGGAAATTGGGGACCCCGATCTGCACGAAGCCGGCCAGGCCGTCGGTGGCCCCGTAGGTGGTCCCGATCTGGAACTGGCCCACCGTCTTCTCCTTGACATCAAAGATCAGGTCGATGTTGCCCAGGGTGTCGGCCGGCTGGTAGTTCAGCTGGACGTCCTCGAAATAGCCCAGGGTGAATATCTCCCGCTGGCTGCGCATCACCTTGGAACGCCGGAACAGCTCGCCCGGCTTGACGGTCAGCACCCGGCGGATCACCTTCTCCCGGGTCTTGGTGTTGCCGGAGATGATCACCTTGTTGACATAGGCCGGTTTGTTCTCGATGATGTTATAGGTGACGTCCACCGTGGAATCCCGCAGGTCCTGGAAGGGCTCGATGTGGCAGTAGATGTAGCCCTCCTCGGTATAGATGGAGAACAGGTTCTCCAGGGTCTTGTCGGCGTCGTCTATCCGGAAGATCTTTTCCGGCTTGAGCTCGGTCATCCGGCGGAGCCTCTTGGAATCGATCTTGTCGTTGCCGGAGAATTCCACCTTGCCGATCCTGAACTCCGGCCCCTCGGCCACGTCCAGGTGGATGCTCACCCGGTCCATCTTCGGGTTGTAGGACAGGGAATCCTGCCTGGCGGCTATCTCCAGGTGGCCGTGGTTCTTGTACAGCCGGGTCACCCGTTCCAGGTCCTGGGTCAGGGTGTCCTGGTTGAATGATCCGCCCCGGAACCAGGGGATCACCTTCCAGACCAATGTCCAGCCCCGGGGCTTGGTCTTCATGGCCTTGATGACGGCCCCGTCGGACAGGGCCTGGTTGCCGCTGACCAGTATCTCCTTGACCCGGATCTTCTTGCCCTCCTCGATCTTGAACCGGACCGCATAGCGGCTGCCCGACTCTATCAGGGTGTCCTCAACCTGGGCGTTGAAGTAGCCCTTCTCCATGTACAGGGCCCGGATGGTATCCTTGGATTGGGCCAGGTACTGGGGATCCAGAAAACTGCCGGGCTTGAGGGCGATCTTCTCCTCCAGCTGGTCGGATTTGATCTTCTTATTGCCCAGGAATTCTATCCTCTCCACGATGGCTTTTTCCGTCACTGTAAAAATCAGCAGATATCCACTCTCGGTCGAATCTTTGGCCACCGCCACCTCGGTGAAGTAACCCAGCTGGTATATCTTCCTCACCGCTTCGGAGATGTTGTTCTCGTTCAGCTGGTCGCCCGGCATTATCCCCGATGCGTTCAGCACCACCTCCGGATCGATGCGCTCGATACCCTCTACCCTAAGGTCGGCTATAACGGCGGCATTGGCTGGCAAGATTTGACTAAAGCACGAAACTATCAAAACTATTGGCAAAAATATAAAGCGCTTCATGTATGTCTTTCTTTTTTAGTTATCGGTTTTACTGTTCTAAAAATCATCGGCGGGAATTGGATTGTAATTATAACATTCATGGATAATGCAGTCAATTGAAAACCTTTCCCATTAAACATGACCAGGCTGGCTATGGCCAGCCTGGTCATGGATTCATTTCTTCACCCTGGGGGGTTTTTTCCCGACCCCTCCCCTGGTTTTTCCCGGGGACTGGGGAACGAATTTCAAGACCTCGCCCTCGACTTCTATCAGCACCCTGTTCCCGAATTTGATATCGGCCTTCAGGATCTCCTGGGACAGCGGGTCCTCCACCATCCTCTGGATGGTGCGGCGCAAAGGCCTGGCCCCGTAGGTGGGGTCGAATCCCCTGGCCACCAGCAGTTCCTTGGCCTGGGGCGAGATGCCGATGGTGATGTTCTTTTCCTTAAGCCGCTGGGAAAGCTGTCCCATCAGAATGTCCACGATCCGGCCCATCTCCGGCCGGCCCAGGGAATTGAATACCACCACCTCGTCCACCCGGTTCAGGAATTCCGGATTGAAGGTTTTCTTAAGCTCCGACATCACCTTGTCCTTCATCTGGTCGAAGGCCAGCAGCTGGTCGTTCTTCTGGAATCCCAGGCTGACGCCCTTCTTGATCTCCCGGGCCCCCAAGTTGGAGGTCATGATCAGCACCGCGTTCTTGAAGCTTACCTTCCGGCCGTAGGAATCGGTCAGCTGGCCGTCCTCCAGCACCTGCAGCAGCATGTTGAACACGTCGGGATGGGCCTTCTCTATCTCGTCCAGCAGGACCACCGAATAGGGCTTGCGCCGGATCTTCTCGGTCAGCTGGCCGCCCTCCTCGTACCCCACGTAGCCCGGAGGGGCCCCCACCATCCGGGAGACGGCGAACTTCTCCATGTATTCCGACATATCCACCCGGATCAGGGCGTTCTCGTCGCCGAACAGGAAGGAGGCCAGGACCCTGGCCAGCTCGGTCTTGCCCACCCCGGTGGGGCCCAGAAAGATGAACGAGCCCATCGGCCGGCCGGTGTCCCGGATGCCGGCCCGGCTACGGCGCACCGCCCGGGAGACGGCCTCCAGGGCCTGGTCCTGCCCCACCACCCGCTTCCTGAGTTCCTCCTCCATCCGCAATAAGCGGGCGGACTCCTTCTCCTCAAGCTTGACGATGGGGATCCCGGTCCAGCGGGAGATCACATAGGCGATGTCCTCCTGGGTTATCTTTACCGCCACCAGGTCGCGGCTCTTCTTCCAGGCCTCTCGCAGCCGCTCTATTTCCCGGCGCTTGTTCCTCTCCGAATCCCTTAAGGTGGCCGCCTTCTCGTAATCCTGGCCCTTGACCGCCTCCACCTTGTGCGCTTTTATGTCCTTGAGCTGGTTCTCCAGGAATTTTATCTCGGCCGGCGGCTCGGAGGTGGACAGCCTGGCCCGCGATCCGGCCTCGTCCAGCACGTCGATGGCCTTGTCCGGCAGATAGCGGTCGGTGATGTAGCGGTCGGACAGCCGGACCGCCGATTCGATGGCCTCATCGCTGTATTTAACCTTGTGGTGGTCCTGGTATCTTTCCTGCAGGCCCTTTAATATCTTCAGCGATTCGTCCACCGACGGCGCCTCCACTATGATGCTCTGGAAGCGTCGCTCCAAAGCCCCGTCCTTCTCGATATGCTTGCGGTACTCGTCCAGGGTGGTGGCCCCCACGCACTGCATCTCCCCCCGGGCCAGGGCGGGCTTGAGCATGTTGGAGGCGTCCAGCGCCCCCTCGGCCCCTCCGGCCCCCACGATGGTGTGCAGTTCGTCCAGAAAGATGATGTTGTCCTGGGTCTGGCGCAGCTCGTTCATCAAGGCCTTCATCCGCTCCTCGAACTGCCCCCGGTACTTGGTCCCGGCCACCACCGCGGCCAGGTCCAGGGCCATCACCCGCTTGGACAACAGGGGCTCCGGCACCTCGCCGCTGATTATCTTCTGGGCCAGCCCCTCTATGATGGCGGTCTTGCCCACCCCGGCCTCGCCGATCAGCAGGGGGTTGTTCTTCTTGCGCCGGGACAGGATCTGAATGACCCTCTCTATCTCCCGGCTGCGCCCGATCACCGGGTCCAGCTTGCCGTCCTGGGCCAGCCGGGTCAGGTCCCGGCAGAAATAATCCAGGGCCGGGGTCTTGCTCTGCCCGTTTGATTGGAGCGTCGGCGATGATCCCGGCTCGCTGGACAGCAGGCGCATGATCTCTGAGCGCATCAGCTCGGTGCTGAGGCCCAGCGACACCAGGGCCCGGGAGGCTATGCCGTCCTGATCCTCCATCAGGCCCAGCAGCAGGTGTTCGGTGCCCACATAATTGTGCTGGAGGGTTTTGGCCTCCTCCACCGCCAGTTCCATGGCCCGGCGGGCCGACAGGTTGAAGGGCAGCTCGCCCATCAGGATGGTCTGGCCGCCCTTGGGCATCAGCTCCTCCACCTTGCGGCGGATCTGCTCGGTGCTTACTCCCAGGCTCAGCAGCACCGCCACCGCCACCCCCTCGCCCTCCCGGAGAGCGGCCAGAAGGATATGCTCGGTGCCTATGTAGTCGTGCTGCAGGCGCCGGGCCTCCTCGCGGGCCAGGAACAGGACCCTTCTGGCCCTTTCGGTGAATCTATTGTCTTTCATGATGATTACTTATTGATATTGGACTGTTTTGAGGTTGGAAAAGTTTAAATAAAATCCGCCATGACCGCCCTGACCATTTTGGCCCTTTCCCCGTCCCGCTCATGGGCCTCCATCCTGGCGTCCAGCATGATCTGCAGATGGGCCGGCTGGGTGGTGATCAGCAGTTTGTTCAGGGCGTTAAGCCCCATCCTGGGAAACAGGCCCAGGAAAATGCCCAGACGCAGGGAGGATGTCAGCTCCAAAAATTCCCGGGAGGAAAGCATCCGGGCGTTGGCCAGGATGCCGAAGGCCCTCCAGATGTTGTCCTCGGTCTGCCGGCGGACGTGATCCATGATGTATCGGCGGGCCTCCAGTTCCTGTTCCATCAGGCTGCGGCCCACCCGCTCCACATGCTCTATTATCTCCAGCTCGTTCCGGCCCAGGGTGGCCCGGTTGGAGATCTGGAAGATATCCCCGGCCACCTCGCTGCCCTCGCCGTAGAATCCCCGCACCAGGATCCCCTCAGCCTCCAGCTGGTTTAAAAGTTTTTCTATCCTCTTGGCCCGCACCAGGGCCGGCAGGTGGATCAGCAGCGAGGCCCTTAAGCCGGTCCCCAGGTTGCTGGGACAACAGGTCAGAAATCCCCACTCCGGGGAATAGGCCATCGCCAGTCTCCGCTGCAGCTGATCGTCCACCTGGTCGACTATCCGGAAGGCCTCGATCAGGTCCAGGCCCGGCAGCAGGCTCTGCATCCGGATGTGGTCCTCTTCGTTGATCATCAGGTCCAGCGACTGGTTCCTTCCCACCAGCACCCCGGCCCCGTTCTTTTTGTCCATCAGGTCGGAGCTGATCAGCCGGCGCTCCCACAGGGCCGTCCTGTCCAGCTGGTTCAGGACCTCCAGGTCGAAAAAGGCCGCACCGCCGAAATAATTGATCGCTGACGAAGCTTTTCTGACCTCCTCCCGGACCAGGCTGCGCTCAGCCTGACCGGAACGGCCGGGAAAAATATGCTCCGCCAGATTGCGGGCCAGCCGCACCCGGCTGGAGATCACCACTCCGGGGTCGCTGTCCGAGGCTGTCAGCCATCCGGCCTCCTGGCCGATCAGGCCCTGTATGCCGTTGTCGGGAAGGTTCATTTGGTCCCGCTGGTCTCCAATTGTTTGATCTGGTCGCGCAAGGCTGCCGCCCTCTCGTATTCCTCTTTGAGCACCGCTGCCTGCAGGTCCAGCTTAAGCCGCTCCACCCTGTTTTCGGAGGGCGCGGCTTTGATCTCACCGGGGGCCGGGGCGGCCTTGCCCAGATGATCGTTGAGGCCGTGTATCTGCCTGACCAGGGGCTTGAGACTGGCGTTAAATACCTGGTAGCAGCCGGGGCAGCCCAGCCGGCCCAGCTTTTTGAAATCGGTCAGGGCCAGCCCGCATCGGGGGCATTGGGTCTGATTATCCTCGTCCTGCTCGGCGCTGATATCGCGGATCATCCCGGCCAGCATGTCCCCCAGGGAGGACAGGGCCAGGTTCAGGCTCTTGGCCAGGCCTTTCAGCTCGGCGCATTCCCGGCACAGGTTGTAGTCGGTGTTCCGGCTGTCCCGCACCTCGGTATAGCGCATCACCGCCTGGTTCTTTTTGCACAGATCGCAGATCATAATGAGTTGTTCAATAATTTTTAAATATTGAGGAATAAACTCCCGCACCCATTCAGACTGTCGGGCATGATAGATTTCTCAGGGTGACATACTTACATATCAGCTAACATAAGTAAATATAGCCATTAAACCCCGCTTTGTCAACCCCTGGCAACCTAAGTGGGATTGCTGGAAGTTTTCAATTTCCGGCGGTGAAAAGCTCCCCGGAAACGGCCGATATGTCCGGCCGGCTGCCCAGGGCTATCCTGGCGCAGAAGCTCTTCCCGGCGATGAACTCCAGGGGCTGGCGGATGGTCCGGACCAGCTTCTCCAGCTTCTCCCGGGAGGGATTGCGGTCCTCCGGCCACCAGACCTCCAGTTTTGATCCCTCCCATTTTATCCGGACCGCGCCCAGGCTGGCCGCCCCCAGCCGGAGCCGGGCCGCCTCGATAAGACGGCTGACCTCCTCCGGCGGCGGGCCGAACCGGTCGGACATCTCTTCTCGGATCTTCTCCAGTTTCTCCATGTCGCCGGCCTTGTTCAGCTGGCGGTAGAGGTTGATCCTCTCGTTGGGATCCTCCACATAATCCTGCGGGATCAGGGCCCTTCCCGGGATCTCCACCCTGACGTCGATCTGGGGCACCGCCGGAAGCCCTTTCAGCTCCCGGACCGCCTCCTCCAGCAGCTGGCAGTAGAGCTCGAAGCCCACCGCGATCATGTTGCCGTGCTGCTCCCGCCCCAGAAGGTTGCCGGCGCCACGGATCTCCAGGTCCCGCAGGGCCAGCTGGAAACCGGAGCCCAGCTCGGACAGCTCCTCGATCACCCTCAGCCGCTTGCGGGCCGTCTCGTTGATCCGCCCCCCCTTGGGGATGATCAGGTGGGCGAAGGCCCGCTTGTTGGAGCGCCCCACCCGGCCCCGCAGCTGGTACAGCTGGGCCAGCCCGAACTTGTCGGCCCGGTTGATGATGATGGTGTTGACGTTGGGCATGTCCAGCCCCGACTCGATGATGGTGGTGGCCACCAGCACGTCGTAGCGCTTGGCGGCGAAGGCCAGCATCACCCGCTCCAGCTCCCGCTCCTCCATCTGGCCGTGGGCCAAGGCCACCTCGACCCCCGGCACCAGGCTGGCGATGTAGGCGGCCATGGCGGCGATGGATTGCACCCGGTTGTGCAGGAAGAACACCTGGCCGCCCCGGTCGGCCTCCCGCAGGATGGCCTCTTTGATCCGGTCGGCGTTCCACAATGACACTTCGGTGATCACCGCCAGGCGGTCCTTGGGCGGGGTCTCGATGTTGGAGATGTCCCGGGCTCCCAATAATGACATGTGCAGGGTCCGGGGTATGGGGGTGGCGGTCATGGTCAGCACGTCCACCGCCTTGAACAGCTGCTTGAGCTTCTCCTTGTGGGCCACCCCGAAGCGCTGTTCCTCGTCCACCACCAGCAGGCCCAGCTTTTTGAACTGGACGTCCTTCTGGATCAGGCGGTGGGTGCCGATGACGATGTCCACCTCGCCGGCGGCTATGGCTTTGATGACCGTCTTCTGGTCGCCGTGCTTGCGGAAACGGGACAGCATCTCCACCTTGACGGGATAATCGACCAGCCGCTCCCGGAAGGTCTGGTAATGCTGTTCGGCCAGCACCGTGGTGGGCACCAGCACCGCCGCCTGGCGCCCGTCCATCACCGCCTTGAAGGCCGCCCGGATGGCCACCTCGGTCTTGCCGTAGCCCACGTCGCCGCACAGCAGGCGGTCCATGGGCCTGTCGCTCTCCATGTCGGCCTTGATCTCCTCGATGGCCCTCAATTGATCGACTGTCTCCTGGTAGATGAAGGAGGCCTCCAGCTCCTTCTGCCACAGGGTGTCGGGCGAGAATTTTACCCCCGGCTGGGATTTGCGGGCCGCATACAGGGCCAGCAGCTCCTTGGCCATGTCATGGGCCGAACGCTTGGCCCGGGCCTTGGTCTCCTCCCAAACCGCCGAGCCCAGCTTGGAGAGGTTGGGATGCTGACCCTCCTCGGCCGAGTATTTCTGGATTCGCTTCAGCTGGTCCACCGGCAGGTACAGCTTGTCGTTGTCCCGGAAGATCAGCAGCAGGCATTCGGTCTGGCTGCCCCCGATGTCCAGGCTGCGCAGCCCCTGGTACTGGCAGATGCCGTGGTCCACGTGCACCATGAAGTCGCCCTTCCTCAGGGCCTCCAGGCTGCGGATGGCCCCGCCCCCCTTGAAGAACCTTCGGGACCTTCTCCGTTTCTCCCGGGCGAAGATCTCCCGCTCGGTGACGGCGCACAAAAGGGCCTCGGGAAAGATGAAGCCGCTGTGCAGCCCGGCCACCGTGATCTGGCTGACCCGGGCCCTGGTCTGGCCGTCGATGATCTCGTTCAGGCGCTCCTGCTGTCCCTGGTTGTCGCACAGCAGAAAGATCTGATAGTTGTCCTGGTGCAGCTTTTCGATCCTGGCCCCCAGCAGGTCCAGATTGGACATGAAGGGCTCCACCGGCTGAAGGCCGATGCGGACCATCTCCTCGGGAGCCTTTTCCTCGGACATCCCGAAGCCGGCCCCGGAGGTGACCAGCAGGCGGCCGAAGGTTGCCAGCCCCCGCCGGAACTGTTCGCCGGAAGCGAATCGGTTGTCGTTGAGCATGTCCCGGTATTCCTCGGACAGCTCGGCCCATTCGGAGGAGATCTCGCCCGGCTCGTCCATGATCACCAGGCAATTCTCCGGCAGGTGCTCCAGCAGCAATGCCGTTCTCTGGGAGGTCTCCAGCCGGGGCAGGATGGTGACATTCTCCAGCCGGGCGGTGGAGCGCTGGTCCAGCAGGCTGAAACGGCGCAGCGAGACCAGGATATCGTCGTCCAGCTCCAGCCTGACCGGCCCCTCCTCGCTGTACCCGGCGATGTCGATGATGGAGCCACGCAGGCTGATGTCCCCGATGCCCGACACCACCGGCTGGCGCTCATAGCCGGAGTCTATAAGACGCTCCAGCAATTCCTCCCTATCGATCTTCATGCCCAAAGAAAGGTCTATCCTGCGCTGGCCGAACTCGGCCGGGTTGATGGTGCGCTGGATGACCGACCGGGCCGAGGCCAGGATCAGGGCCGGCTGTTTGTCGGATAACGCCTGCAGGCATTCCATCCGGCTGCCCACCAGTTCCACGTCCGGCTCCTTCTGGTCGCCCGGCAGGATGTCCCAGGCCGCCCACCATCTGATGTTGTCCGGACCCAGCAGGACCGAGAGATTGTCCCGCTGCCGCTCGGCCTCCTCGTCGCCGGGGGTGATCCACAGCAGGGTCCGGGGCCTCTTGGCGTAAAGACCGGAGACGACCACCGACTTGCCGGCCTCGCAGGGCCCGGTCAGGCCGAAAAGCTTCTGCTCCGAGGCATACAGCTTAAAAAGCTTGTCAAATGACGGGCTTTGGCAGACCGCTTTTGAAAATTTATCCCAAATCATGAATTATGGATTTTGATTCTTTATGTTTTTATTTGTATATATCTGGAAAGAAACTATTTTTGCAAAGTATAGCCCCTTGCTACTTTCTTGTGACCAAGAAAGTAGCCAAAGAAGTCTTCACCGCCCAGTTCTGCGGATAGCAAGGCCTACGCCCCGGCATTCATTGAACCAGAGCAAGCAGGATGCACATGGCACAATGACTGCTTTTTCGGGGCTGAAGCATAGCCGCTCCACTTAAAGGCTGACCCCACCCACACTCCTTCCCCTCGAGGGGAGGGAGGCCACCAGGCAGGGAGAGGTTGGGTCGCATCAGCGCTGCTGTCTGGCTAAAGCTGCCGTGAAAAATGTCTTGCCTGCGTAAGCCCTGTTTCGTGATCAAGACATTTAGGCAGCTGGTTTCGGGGCTACCGGGCAGCGGTGCAGCGACAGTTCTCTTTGTAGCTTTCTCTTCAAAGAGAAAGCGGAACAAAGGAAATGACACATGCTATCGTAATTTATTTCAAAATACAGAAAAGGATTCCTGTGTTTCGTGGGCAGCGTCCCCGAACCGCAAACGCCGAAAGGCCAAGGCCCCGCTAACATGGGGGGTCTTGGCTGTTCTTATAATTGATCAGAAATAATTATACACCGAAAGGATATTTTTGTAAAGCCTTATGATCAGGTGCGGTAGGCCATGAATTCCCCGTATTCCCCGCAATATTCAAAACCTATCTTCCGGTAGCATCTGACGGCCCCGGCATTGTCGGCCTTGACGTTGAGCCCGATGACGTCCACCGTCTTCAAGAGATTTTGACAAAGGGCGGCGGTGGCCTTTGTCCCCAGCCCCTGGCCCCGCAGTTCCGGCAATGTGGCGATGTTTCCCAGCGCCGCCACTTTGTACTGCGGCGAGTAGACATGGATCCCGGCGATGCTTACCAGTTTCCCGTTCTGCCGCAGGCCGAAGTACTGTCCGGTCTCCAGCATCCGGGCATCGAACCAGTTGCCGGGATAGCTGGCGGCGTAGAAATCCGATATCTCTTCCCTGTGGGAGGCGCCCAATGGCATGGTCCCGGCAGTATCGATATTTTTTAGAACCTCCGGCCGGGACAGCACCATCTTATGGTGGGTGCCGTGTGATTCTAAGCGAAATTTTTCTTTCAAGATCGCTTCCAGGCCCGGGGTCAGATGACAGTAGAACCTGTCCGGCAATTCACCGGCCAGCTGAGCCAGAAGCTCTTTCATGAAAGGGGATCCCGGCTGGTCCAGGGCCAAAAGGACCGGCAGTTCGGTGCCCTTATATAACAGGGCGATGGCCTTTGTTTCCCCGTCAACCTGATGCGCATACCAGGTGGTGTAAGGAAAGAAGAAATCATCCAGGTCGCCCAGCTCGTAGAGGTGCAGGGCGGGGTTTTGGCGCAGGAACGATTCGATGATGGTCTTGCCCGTTAAAATTTTCATAGTACGCAGATCAACGCAGATTCAACTGATACCTTTGAATAAATAAACAAGATCCGTGTTCATCCGTGTCCCATTAAAGGCGTTTCCCCAGGCAAAGCTTTCTGGTTCAGCTTTTTCACCTCCCTCAGGATCATCACCGCGGTGATGGAGGCGGCGGTCAGGTCGGCGATCGGGCCGGACAGCCACACCCCGTCGATCCCCAGCAGCGGCGGCAGGATCAGCACCATCGGGATCAGCACGATCACCTGGCGCAGCATATTGAGGAACATGGAGATCCTGGCCTTGCCGATGGCCTGGAAGAAGTTGGAGCCCACCACCTGGAAGCCCACCACCGGGAACATGAACAGCAGGATCCGCATGCCGCGGACCCCTATCTCGGCCAGCCGGGGATCGCTGGTGTTGAACAGCGAGATGATGAAATTCGGGAATATCTCCACCGCCAGCCACCCGCTTACGGTGATGCCGGTGGCCGCGATCAGGGCCAGCTTGAGGGTGCGCTTGACCCGTCCGAAATTCCTGGCCCCGTAGTTGAAGCCGATGATGGGCTGGGAGGCCATGTTGATGGCGATCACGCAGAACACCACCATCATGGCCACGCTGTTGATGATCCCCATGGCCCCCACCGCCAGGTCCCCGCCGTACTTGATCAGCTGGATGTTGAACAGGGCGTTGATGACGCTGCCGGCCAGCTGCATGGCGAAGGGCGCCATCCCGATGGAGAAGATCCCCAGCACGATCTTCTTCTCCAGCCGCATATTGGCGGGATGCAGTCGCAGGCCGGTCTTATTGCCGGTGAAGTGCAGCAGCACCCAGGCGCTGGTGATGGCCATGGAGATCACCGTGGCCACGGCCGCCCCGGCCACTCCCATATGAAAGACGAAGATGAACAGAGGGTCCAGCAGGGCGTTGGCCGCCGCCCCGATCAGCATGGTGTACATGGCGGCCTTGGCGTGGCCCTCGGCCCGGATCATGTTGTTCATGCCGAATCCCAGCCCCTGGAAGATATTTCCCCACAGGATGATGGTGATGTACTGCTTGGCGTAGCCCAGGGTGTCCGGCCCGGCCCCGAACAGGGCCAGGATGGTGTCCCGGAAGATCAGCCCCAGCACCGTTACGCCCAGGGAGATGATCACCAGCAGGGTGAAGGCGTTGCCCAGGATCTTCTCGGCCTCCGGCTTGTTCTGCTGGCCCAGCCGGATTGATACCAGCGAGGCCGAGCCCATGCCCACCAGCATGCCGAAGGCCATGGCGATGATCATGATGGGAAATGTGACCGACAGGCCGGACAGCGCCAGCGCCCCCACCCCCCGCCCGATGTAGATCCGGTCCACGATGTTGTAGAGGGTGTTGGCCAGCACGCCGATGATGGCCGGCAGAAAATATTTCAACAGCAGTTTGCCTACCGGGGTCTGCCCCAGTTCCTGGGAACGGTCCAAAATAGTTGCTCCTACGAAGTTTTTACCATTGCCCACGAAACACACGAAATTTCACGAAAACAATTTAGACATTTTAGTGTTTTTAGTGGGCTAAAAAAAACAGTGCGGGCAGCGAAACCCGCACCGTGTTAGGTATTATAACTGAAAATATTTATTTATTCAATATTCTATATACAATAAAATATACAGCTTTTATATATCTACACCATAGTCTTCTCGTATTTGTTTGATTGTAATAATACGCGTGGTTAATATATTCACAGCATCAGAGCCAAAATGACCTTTTATCATTTCAATTTTTCTGATTAACGGTAAAATTTCAGTTTCATCATTAATAATCAAATATTTTATGTCTTCCGGTTCAAAATCAAGTTTATGCTTTTGGGATAAAGCTCCATTATATAAATCGTCTACTGATCCACTATTATATGTTTCTGCGGCAATTGCCCATGGTAAATCATTTTCTACCTTTGGCACATAACGCCACTCACGTTCATCATAAAATCTTACTCTTTTAATTTTATCCTCTCTTTTTAATTTTCCCTCATATGGTTTTATAAAACTCAATAGCCCTTGCTCACTATTTTGTGCTTTTATTGCTTCACCATGATTACCACAATTTTTTTGTTTATTTAAAATATTCAATGTTGTTTTTATAATATTATTTATTTTTGTATCTTTTCGTATATATAAGACCGGAGAAACCCCATTTTTTACACCCCATTCTTTCGATAAACCGATACCATATGAACCATATGTTTTTATATGTTTATTAATATTGAACAATGGCAAATCACAAAAACATACCATTGGTATTTTGAGTCTATATTTCTCTTTCCTATTACCAAACATTATTGTATAGTCTTCTATACAATAATGGGGGCAAAAGGAATTTTTCAAAATGCCAATTAAATTATCCATACTTTTTGTAAAATGGAATAGCGAATTAGCACTTACTGAGCTGTCATTTTTACTCATTTTCATAAAAATGCCTTATATAATTTATTTAAAAACTATAACTCAAGTCTCTCAAAGCTTTTCTTGGTGATCTCCGATTTCACCTTCCCGGTGTGCTCTATCCCGGCCGGTTCGAACAGCATCAGCTTCACCAGCCCCTTGGGCACCACCCGATGCTCGGTGCCCCGCTTCACTATGTACATCTCGCCCGCCTTCAATATGGCGCTGCCGCCCTTCTCCTGGACCTCCAGCTCCCCGTCCAGCACATAGAACATCTCGTCCTCGTGGTCGTGGGTGTGCCACGGCACCTTGTCGCCCTGGCACTTCACCAGCATCACCAGCTGTCCGTTAAGCTCGCCGATGATTTTCGGGGAAAAAGTGTCCTGGAACATCCCAAAACATTTTTCCAGGTTTATCGCTTTTGGCATATCACTCCTGTTGAACTGTGTTTGCCGGGTTAAGTTTCAGGAAATCCCCGTCGATGATCAATAATTTCGCCCCCTTTTCCGTCACCGAGCGGTGCGAGCTTAATTCATCCGAGACCACATAGGTCATCCCCCGGTTCATGGCCTGTTTTGTCCCGTCCTGGGACTCACTGACAAAATCCCCTTCCAGGCAATGCACTATATGACCTTTCTGGCACCAATGGTCGGCGACATACCCTCTGGAATATTCGACCAACCTCACCCGCAGTCCCTGGAATTGAATGGTCTGCCAATAGGCAACCCCGGTCTCCCCCTTATGTTCGGTCCTGGGAACCTTTGTCCAGTCGATGGCTTGAAATGCGATATTCTGGGTACTCATAGATCCTCCACAATGTTACTTCAAATAACTATACACCCCGCCCCAGGCAAAAATCAAGGAAATTTTGGCGCCCAGGGTGTTTAGCGATAGGCTAAAAACCTATCGCTTGGTTTCATCAAGGCCGCAGTTGCGGCCTCCACGGCAGGCTTCGACAAAGCCTAGTTGAATAACCGCGATATTATTTCCTGTCCGCCTTTGGCGGAATGGTATCGCTGAATAAAAACCAAGCCCGGATGGGCTTCCATCCGGGCTTGACCTAACCCCCCGCCCCTTCCCTCGTTCAGCCGCCGTAGCCAAACAGGGCATAATATTTAAGCATACTTTGACGAAGGAGGCAGGGAAGGGGATAAAGGGGTTGGGTTCGTAAAAATCCCTCTCCAAATTCATTTGGAGAGGGGCAGGGGTGAGGTCAGTACTTCTCTATCCACTCTATGGCCCGGACCAGCTCAAAGTCGGCATCCCCCGGCAGGGCATGCCCCACCCCGGAGAAGAAATTGAAGCTGGCGGTGATCCCGGCCTTGGTGAACTGCCTGATGGCCTGGATATTCTTCTCTATCCTCTCCTCCGGCTCCAGCTCGCCCATCAGCACATAAAATATGATCTTATTTTTGGCGGCTTCGGCCATCAGGGGATCCAGTTCGGTCCCATAGCCCGGACCGATGGGAATGGAGCCGATGAAGAGGTCGGGATGCTTCAGGCCCAGGTAGTAGCTGTAATATCCGCCCTGGGAGAAGCCGGCGATGATCATCCGCTTTTCGTCTATTTGATACTTGGCCTTCAGCAAGGCGATGGTCTCCATGATCCTTTTATCCGCCGGCTCCCATTCCCCCCAGTTGAAGCTGTTCTTGCCCATCACCTCCGGGGCGTAGGGACAGCAGACGATGTAGCCCTTCTTGCTGCCGGCCGCTTTGAAGGCCTTGGAGAAGTTCACCGGCTCTCCTCCGAAGCCGTGCATGGCTATCAGCAGGGGGTATTTTTTTCCCGGATCGAACCCCTCGGGCAGCAGCACCACCGGTTCGTTGGTGCGGCCCTTTATCTTTTCCATTAATTTTGCCGACCGGGCCAGGGCCTTTTTATAGCCCTTGGATTTGCGGATGTTGTTAAAATCCTCGTCCTGGTCAAAATTGTACATCCCGGCATCGATGGCCTGGTTGAGCCAGGCCAGCGCCTGCTTTTCATCGCCCAGCAGGCTGTAATTGCAGGCGATGTTGTAGATCACCGTGGTGTGCCCCGGCCGGAATCTTAGTGCCGCCTGGTACTCTTCGATGGACTGCCGGTACAGCTTCTGCCCGTAGCTGGTGTTGGCCATCTGGATGTAGACGGCTCCCGAATCGGTCTGGGCCGCTGCCAGAGAGGCCAGGCCCAGCAGGGCGATGACGAGAAGCATGAGTTTTTTCATATCAGCTCCTTTTCTATTGTTAGAATAAAATACCTAAGTCTAGTGAAACTTCACCGCAAAGACACAAAGAACGCAAAGCATGATTTAAATGGTTCCTTGGCGAACTTTGCGCCTTGGCGGTTTAAATTGACGCTTCTACTTTCACGGCTTCCACTTTCTCAGCCTCAGGCTGTTGCTCACCACGCTGACCGACGAGAAGGCCATGGCCAGGGCCGCCAGCATGGGGTTCAGCAGTATCCCCCAGAGGGGATACAGCGCCCCGGCGGCCACCGGTATCCCGATGACGTTGTAGAAGAAGGCCCAGAAAAGGTTCTGCTTGATGATCCTGAGAGTGGCCCGGGAGAGCTTCAGCGACCTGGCGATCAGCTCCAGGTTGTCCCCCATCAGGATGATGTCGGCCGATTCGATGGCCACGTCGGTCCCCCGGCCCATGGCTATCCCGATGTCGGCCTGGGCCAGCGCCGGTGCGTCGTTGATCCCGTCGCCCACCATGGCCACCTTGACGTTGCCGGCCTGGGCTTTCCTCACCTGCTCCGCCTTGTCGCCCGGCAGCACCTGGGCCATCACCTGGTCGATCCCCAGCTGTCCGGCGATGTTCAGGGCCGCCTCCCGGTGGTCCCCGGTGATCATGGCGGTCCTCAGGCCCAGGCCCTTGAGGCCGGCGATGGCCCGGACGGCATTCTCCCGCAGGGTGTCGGCCACCGCGATGATCCCGGCCGGACGGGAGTCGATGGAAATATAGACCACGGTCTTGCCCTCCTGCTGCAGTCGGCCGGCCAGCTTTTCCAGCTTGTCAAATGAGATATCTCTCTCATCCATCAGTTTTTCATTGCCCACTTCCACCATCCGGCCGCCCACCCGGCAGCTGAGGCCGGCGCCCGGTAGGGCCTTGAAATCCCAGGCTTCCAACAATGATATTTTCTTCAGCCGGGCGTAATCGGTTATGGCCCGGCCGATGGGATGTTCCGAAGAACCCTCGGCCGAGGCGGCCAGGGCCAGCAGGTCCTCCTCGGTGAACTCCGGCATCACCGCCACGTTGGCCACGGCGATCCTCCCGGAGGTCAGCGTCCCGGTCTTGTCGAACAAAATGCTGGTGATGCTGCCGGCCTGTTCCAGCACCTCGCCCCGCCGGATCAGTATCCCCAGCTCGGCCCCCCGTCCGGTGCCGGCCATGATGGCGGTGGGGGTGGCCAGCCCCAGGGCGCAGGGGCAGGCGATCACCAGCACCGCCACCGCGTTGATCAGGGCCATATTGAATGACGGTCCCCAGATCAGCCAGGCGATAAAGGTGGCGGCGGCCACCGCCATCACTACCGGGACGAAGATGGCGGCGATCCGGTCGGCCAGCCTCTGGATGGGAGCCTTGCTGCCCTGGGCCTCCTCCACTAATTTGATGATCTGGGCCAGCACCGTTTCGCTTCCCACTTTATCGGCCCGAAAGCGGAAACTGCCCGTCTTGTTGATAGTGCCGCCGATGATCTTGTCGCCGGTGTTTTTGTCGGCCGGGATGCTCTCCCCGGTGATCATCGATTCATCGATGGAGGAATACCCCTGGGTGATGACCCCGTCGGCGGCGATCCTCTCCCCCGGCCGGACCATTATGATGTCCCCGACGATAAGCTGCTCCAGAGGAGTTTCTATTTCGCCGCCTTCCTTGAATACCCTGGCGGTCCTGGCCTGCAGGCCGACCAGCCGCTTGATGGCCTCCGAGGTCCGGCCCCGGGCTTTGGCCTCCAGCATTCGGCCCAACAGGATCAGGGTGATGATCACCGCCGCTGAATCGTAGTAGTAGGCCGGTTCCCGTCCCGCCCCGGCGAAGAATTCCGGCCAGAAGGTGGCCGCCAGGCTGTAGCCGAAGGCGGCAGTGGTCCCCACCGCCACCAAGGTGTTCATGTCGGCATTGCGCCGTTTTATCGAGGCCCACAAACCCTGGTAGAACGGCCAGCCGGAGAATATCTGGACCGGGGCCGCCAGAGCCAGCATCACATAAGGATCATAAAGCCAGCGGGGAACAAAGGGAAGAAGCATGTGCATCCCGCCCAAAAAGACCGGAACGGCGAATATCAGGGCGAATAAAAACCTTTTTTTGAGCGACAGGTAATATTCCTCCCGCCGGGCATCCCCGGAGACCGCCGGAGCACCTGGCACATTTTCGGATTTGGCGGATCCTTCCGGCACCTGGTATCCGGCTTCTGTTATGATGGTTTTTATCCTCTCCCTATCCGTCGCATCCGGAAGATAGGCGATATCGGCCCTCTCGGTGGCCAGGTTGACGCTGGCCGAGATAACGCCCGAACTTTTCGCCAGGGCCCTCTCCACGTTCAGCACGCAGGAGGCGCAGTGCATGCCCCCCACCGGCAGGGAGAGCTTTTGGACAGGAACCTGATAGCCCGAATTATTGATGGCTGTAACTATCCCGGCGATATCGATCCGGCCTTCATCGTATTCGATGAAGGCCTTCTCGGCGGCCAGGTTGGCGCTGGCCGAAACTATCCCGGCGAGCTTTTTCAGATGCTGCTCGAGGTTATTGACGCAGGAGGCGCAGTGCATCCCGCTGACGGGGATCTCGGTTTTTTTCATGTATACTCTCTCGTCTTGACTGGTTTCCTGGCCCGCAGCCGGTCCATCCTTATCCTGTATTCCACATCCCGGGTCTGGTCATACAACTTTTCCGAAAGCTCTCCGGCTGCCTCAAGGTAATCGTTATCGCCGGTATGCCGGTAAAGCCCGATGCAGGCCCCCATTTTGATGGATTCCGATGCTTCACTTTCAGCCAGTTCTTTTAATCCCTTGAGTGCCGAAGCTTCCCCCTGTTCCAGTTCCAGCAATAAAGACAAAAATCCCATCACGGCTGTCTGCTCGGGATCCTCCTGTTCCCGGTTCAACGATGCGGCCTGCCGGAGCAAATTGGAAGCTTCGGCGGGATTATTTTGTTCCAATAAAAGTTCTGCCAGGGTGTTTAAAATGATCACCCTCAGGTTGGTCAGCTTGCTTTTGCCGGCAATCTCCAGGGCGGCGCGCAAAAGGCTTTGGGGCTTGTCCGGGTCCCCGGCCAACTCCTCAAGTTTGCTCAGGTTCACCAGTGCTATGATCTGGCCCGGACAATCCTCCATTTCTTCGGTAAGTTTTTTATGCTCCTCAAGATGATGTCTGGCCTGATCCCACCGGCCAAGCTGCAGGCAGACCACCCCCTCATTCCCCGTGGCCACGGAAACCACCCGGATATACCCTATTTCCGAAGCCGCCTGGACCGCCTTATGCAGATATTCCAGCGATTTTTCCAGCTGGGCCTGTCTCTTAAACAACAACCCCAGATTGCAGGTCACGCCGCAGAGGGTCCTTTTGTCCCCGATCTTGGTGGCCAGCTCCATCTGCCTTTGCATATGCTCAATGGCCGTATCATATTCGCCCTGGTACAGGTACATATTGCCGGAATTCCCCTCGGCCAGCGAAACTCCCAACAGGTCGCCGGTCTCTTCGGCCAGCTTCTTTTGCTGCCGGTAGCATTCCAGGGCCCGGTCCAGCATCTTCTGCTCGGCATAGATCACCCCCAGGTTGCCCCAGGCTATCCCCAGCTCCATTTTATTCCCGGTTTTTTCCGCCCAGTCCTTTCGTTCGGTAAAACATTCTATGGCCTTCTGGTAATCGCCCTGCTCCCCATAAACCCCGCCCATGGCCCCCATGGCCTTAGCCACTCCCCCCTGATCTCCCATGATCCGAAAATACCGCATGGCTTCTTCCAGGCATTTCTGGGCTTTGGGGTACTCGCTTTTAATTCTGTTTAATTCGCCCAGGCGGAAAAGGCTTTCGGCCCTTTCGTGGTCTGCCCCCAGGCGCTCCCCGGCAGCCAGCACCTGCTGATACAGATCGCCCGCTTTGTCCCACAATCCGGCCACCACCTGGACCTCGGCCTTCCTCAGGGCGATGCCGCTGGGATAGCCCTCTTTGCTGCCGTCGGCTGACGATATCCAGTGCCGTTCTATTTTATAGCATCCCTTGCGCATTATCTTGGTTTTAAAAATCCATCTGTTTGATATTCAATTGGTCCAGATGATTGGTATCGTTCAGGCAGGTCAGCACGAACCTTTTCCCGTCCCATTCCAGGGTGGTCAGGCCGCAGGGCGAAAGTTTTATGTTCCAGAATCCCTCCGGCCCCATGTTCAGCATCCTCATCAGGATCAGCTTGAGGATCACCCGGTGGGTGACCACGGCGATGGTCGATTCTATGGGGTGGTCTTCTATCATCCCCTTGATGGCCCTCATGGACTGGGCCTGGACATCCTTGATGTTGCTGGCCCCCGGGATCCTGGCCTTCCAGGGATTCTCCCGCCAGGCCTGGTATTGCTTGGGATACTTCTGCTTCACCTCCTGGTGGGCCAGCCCCTCCCACTCCCCGAAGCACATGTCCACCAGCCCGGGTCCCACCATCACCGGCAGGCCCTGCAGACGGGCGATGGCCTCTGCGGTGTACATGGCCCGCTTGAGCGAGCTGGAATAGATGGCATCTATCCGGCGCGATTTAAGCCGCTCCCCCAGGGCCTCGGCCTGCTGGCGCCCGGTCTTGTCCAGCTCGATGTCCTTTGACCCGCGGAAGATCTGCTCTTTGTTCCATTGGGTCTGGCCGTGCCTGACCAGTATCAGTTCCACCTATATCTCCTTTGAAACGTGAAACCCCTTCCATTATACCGATTATATCCCTAAAAGCAATATAAATGATGGAATATTTTAAAAGCCAGCAGGGTCATTGCTGGCTGTGATATCTGTCAAGAAATCCCCGGCTCCATTCATCAAACTTGTCATCTGATATGGCCTGCCTGATATTTTCCATCATCGCCAGGTAGAACCGCAGGTTGTGCACCGTGGCCAGGTGGGCGGCCAGTATCTCCCCGGACATGAACAGGTGCCGGAGGTAGGCCCGGCTGAAGTTGCGGCACAGGTAGCAGTCGCAGGACTCGTCCACCGGGCCCAGGTCGTCCTGATGAACGGCGTTCTTCATGGCCAGCTTGCCCGAAGAGGTGAACAGGCTGCCGTTGCGGGCGTTGCGGGTGGGGATCACGCAGTCGAACATGTCCACCCCCAGGGAGACGCCTTTGATGATGTCCTCTGGGAATCCCACTCCCATCATGTACCTCGGGCTATCGGAGGGAAGGACCTGGTTGGCGGCCTCGATGGCCTCCCAGGTGGCCTCCTTGGGCTCCCCGATGGCCAGCCCGCCGATGGCATAACCTTCGAATCCTATGTCCAGCATCTCCCGGGCGCTGCGCTGGCGCAGTTCCGGCCGGGTGCCGCCCTGGACGATCCCGAAAAGCGCCTGGCTTTCTCTGTCGCCGTCCTTCAGCTCCAGGAATTTTTGGCGGCATCTTCTGGCCCAGCGGGTGGTCCGGGCGGTGGAGTCCCCGGTATATTCAGGGCTGGAGGGATAGGGAATGCATTCGTCGAAATTCATGATGATATCGGCCCCCAGGTCGACCTCCAGCTGCATCACATTCTCGGGGGTGAATTTATGAGAGGAGCCGTCCAGGTGCGACTGGAACTCCACCCCGTCCTCTTTGATCTTCCTGAGATCGGCCAGGCTGAAGACCTGGAATCCCCCGGAATCGGTGAGGATCGGCCGGTCCCAGCCCATGAACTTATGCAGGCCTCCGGCCTTTTTGACCGTCTCCTGCCCGGGCCTTAAGTACAGGTGATAGGCATTGCCCAGGATGATCCGGGCCCCGGCCGCATCAAGATCCTGCGGGGTCATGGCCTTGACCGTGCCCTGGGTCCCCACCGGCATGAAGATGGGGGTGGGGACCTCACCGTGGTCGGTGGTGATCACCCCCTGCCTGGCCCGGCCGGATGTATGTTCTAATTTGAATTGCATCTTTTCACGCTGGACTTCATAGGTTATAGTTTTTATGAATAGACCTCCCCTTCATCCCCTCCTTGAGCTTGTGCTGAGTATATCGAAGTGCAAGGAGGGGGTTGGGGGTGGTTCAGACTATCAGCATGGCGTCGCCGTAGCTGTAGAAGCGGTATCTTTCTTTGATCGCCTCCCGGTAGGCCTCCATCACCTTCTCCCGCCCGGCCAGGGCCGACACCAGCATGATTAGGGTGGATTTGGGCAGATGGAAGTTGGTGATCAAGGCATCAACGATTTTGAACTGATACGGCGGGTAAATGAATATCTCGGTCCAGTCCGACAGCTGGCCGCTCTGTCCGAAGCTCTCCAAAGCCCGGCTGGTGGTGGTCCCCACGGCGATGATCCTCCGATTTCCTATATCCGATTTATTTAATTTTTTCCCCACTTCATGGCTGATCTGATAGTACTCCGCATCCATCTTGTGCTCCCGGATATCCTCGGCCTCCACCCCCTTGAAGGTTCCCCAGCCGACATGCAGCAGGATCTCCAGCACTTCCACCCCTTTGGTCTTGATCCTCTCCATCAGCTCCGGGGTGAAATGCAACCCGGCGGTGGGCGCCGCCACCGCTCCGGCATCCTTGGCATATATGGTCTGGTAGCGGTCCTTGTCCGCCTGATGGGGATCCCGGTCGATATAGGGCGGCAGGGGCACCTGCCCCACTTTTTCCAAGGTTTGATAAAAGTCACCCTGATGAGTGAATCTGACCAGCCGCTGTCCGCCCGGGCGGTATTCAATTATCTCGGCCTCCATCATTCCATCCCTGAACTCGACCTGGGCCCCGGGCATCAGGCGGCGGCCGGGACGAACCAAGCAGTTCCACAGGCCTTCAGCCTCCTGCCGCAATAGAAGGATCTCCGCCTCCCCGCCGGTTCCTTTTTTATGGCCGATCAGCCGGGCCGGGATCACCCTGGTATTGTTGACCACCAGGATATCGGAGGGCCTTAGGTACTCAACAATATCACTGAACCGGCGGTGTTCTATCCGGCCGTCACCGCGATAAAGCACCATCAGCCGGGAGGCATCCCGCTTCTCGGCGGGGCTTTTGGCGATAAGCTCCGGAGGGAGATTATAGTCAAAGGAGGAGAGTTTCATATTCGTCAGAATCGTCAGCTGTTTTATTTTGAATCATACCTTGAATTTATTATAGCATATGATACTAGTTTGTTCAATTCATAAAAAAGACGCCTTTAAAGGCGTCCTCGAAAAGCATCTATATTTGATCCACCTGATCAGCGTTAATCTGTGCCCGATTTCGATCTTCCGCACACCGGGCACCCTTGCAGGCTTAACGGGATCTCCAGGCCGGCCTCCTCCATCAATACCTGGTTCGTCAGAATATCTTTGGCCGGGCCGTCGGCTATGGCCTGTCCGTCTTTCATGACGATGACCCGCTGACAGATCTCCAGCACCATATCCAGATCGTGGGAGGTGATTATCTTGGTATGCTCGAATCCCCTGAGTATATTCATCAAACGCCGCCGGGACTTGGGGTCCAGCGAAGAGGTGGGCTCGTCCAGTATCAGGATGTCCGGGGACATGGACAGCACCGAGGCGATGGCCGCGGCCCGCTTTTCCCCGGCCGAGAGATGGAACGGGGCCCGGTCTTTAAGATGCAGTATGCCGACCTGTTCCAACGCCGAGACCACCCTTTGCTCCACCTGGGGTTCGTCGATCTTCAGATTGCGCGGGCCGAAGGCCACGTCGTCATGGACCGTGGTCATGAAAAGCTGGTCATCGGGATTCTGGAACACCATTCCCAGCCTCTGCCGGATCATGTTCAGGGTGTGCTTGGTAAGCCTGACCTCGCCGATGACCACCTCGCCCTTTGCCGGGGCAAGGATGCCCGTCAAAAGCATCAGCAGGGTGGATTTTCCGGCCCCGTTGGCGCCGATGATGCCCACCGATTCCCCGTGGTGGATGCGGAAGGACAGGCCGTTGACGGCCTGATGGCCGTCGGGATAGGAATAAAATAGATCCTTGGCCTCGGTGATATGATGGCTCATCTTGAAACTCCCGTCATCACATTTCCCAGCCACAGGGGAAGGTTTATCAGGCGGGACAGAATAAAGAATGCGCCCCAGGTCAATACATACATGGTGTCGCCCCAGCCCGTCCCCGGCCCTTTTCCGGTATGGTATTCGCCCCTGAAGCCCCGCAGGCACATGGCATCATAGACCCTCTGGGCCCGGTCCATGGTCCTTATAAGGATCTGCCCCAGCAGCGGACCCCATACTTCCCGTTTAAGCCCTTGGGAACTGAAAGCCCTAAGGGCGTGGGCCTGGACGGTTCTGGCGGCCTCCTCCAGCAGAACGGATATGTACCGGTAGGTCAGGATCGTCTGGAGGACGAATATCCTGGGAACTTTAAGTTTTCTCAGGGAAAGTGCCACCCCCTCCATGCCAGTGGTGGCTATCAGCAGCAGCGCCGAGGTCACGGCCAAGGTCCCTTTTAAAAATATTGACAGGAAGATCAGCCAGCCGGACGACATCGTATATCCCAATATATTCACCGTGCTGTGGTCGAATAACGGATTCAGAAGGCCTATCCCCACTATCATCGGTTCGATGTACAAAAGACGCTTTAACAGGGGTCCCGGGGGTATTTTCGCTGCTGCTGCAACGAATACCGGAAAGAATACCAAAGGCAGCAGGGCAATGGTGGCGTGCTTGTCGTAGGAGACCAGCAGCACCGTGTAAACCAGGGTGGCCAGCAGCTTGGCCAGGGGATGCAATCGATGGATGAAGGAATCCCGACTGGCCAGTTCATCGAACTGCCGGATATTATATATGGCGTTTATGATATTGGACATATACTCAATAAAATTTTACCACTAAGGCACCAAGACACAAATATTTATTCATAAAGTTTATAAATTGCGCCTTGATATCCTATCAACGGCCTGTTTGTCCTTTAGGCTGGCTTTTTCCTGGTTTTATTGCTCAGGTTGATAATGAAGCCCATGAAAGCCGCCAACAGCAGGGTCATTATGCCGCCCACCAGCCCGGAGAGGCTGGTACCGCCGTTGACCGCCGGCCATTTTTCATTTTGTTCCCCGGCCGGCCTTTCGCTTCCGGAAACCTTGAACCCGTAATCCGGCAGAAAAGCGGTCTTATCCTGCACTGCGGCCAGTTTTTCATAAGCAGGGTCGGCGGCCTCCAGTTCTTCCTGGCCGGAGGCTTTGAACATGGCCCATTCCAGCCCGTCCGGATGGGAGGAGGCGAACCAGGAGAGCACCGCCCCGGTCAGTACCGCCGCCGCCGCCAGCCCGGTCATCACCTTTTTAAGGGACAGGCCGCCGCCCAGGGCCTGGTTCAATGACGCCTTTTCCATGATCTCCGGCCGGGCCTTCCAGACGAAGGATATCACCGCCGCGGTCACCAGGCCCTCCACGATCCCTATGGCCAGATGGATGGGCTGCATCAGGAGAACGAAAGTGCTGAACGGCAGTTCGGTCTTGCCGGAGAACAGCGTTTCCAGGACCACTGCGAAAGCCCCCAGCTGAAGTCCAATGATGGCGGCAGCCATTGAAGCGATCATGATCCGTTTGGGGGAAATATCTTTCCCGATCATTTTTTTATAGATCAGCGGATAGGCCACAAAACAGGTGAAAAAACCCATATTGAAGATATTGGAACCCAGAGCCAGCAGGCCGCCATCGGCGAAGAACAGGGCCTGAATTATCAGGATGGAGGACATGGTCAGAAATCCGGCATAGGGGCCCAGCAGTACGGCCAGCAGCAACCCCCCGCCCAGATGCCCGCTGGAACCGGTGCCGGGTATTGAGAAATTTATCATCTGGGCGGCAAAGATGAAGGCCCCCATCACGCCCATCAGGGGAATTTTTTTCTGGTCCAACCCGTCTTGGACCTTTTTGATGGAATAGGCGGCCGCACCGGCGGTGGCGGCCCACATTGCTCCGCCCACCACCGGCGAGATCAGGGCATCTGCCATATGCATGGTTCATGACTCCTTAGATGTTTCTATTAGGGCTATTTTAGCGCTTCCTTCAGCACTGCCAGATTTTTTTCCATGGCAATGATATAGGCCTCCGGTTCCATGGGTCCGGTGACCGCGGGATCAAGGCTATACATCTTGGCCCCCGTCTCCCTGGCTATGGTCTCAGCCGACTTGGCCGGATACTGGGGCTCGGCGAAGATGGCTTTGACCTTGTTCTTCCTTACCAGTTCGATGGTTTGGGCCAGGTCGCCGGCGCTGGGCTCGGAGCCCGGCTCTCTTTCTATCACCGCCAGGATGTTCAGCTCGAATTCCCGGGCGAAATAGGGAAAGGCCTCGTGAAAGGTGATGATATTCCTGTTTTCAACCTTTTTGAGCGCCAGATGCATTTTTTCCTTCAGCGCTTCCAGCTTGACCAGATAGCGCTGGACATTCTCCCGGTAATAGCCGATATATCCGGGATCGGCCCTCTCCAGACCGGCCTCGATATTGCGCACCTGCCAGATGGCCCCGGAGATGCTGGCAAATATATGGGGGTTGGCGTGGCCCTTTTCTTCGATCAACTCGATATCCTTGCTGGCATCTATCACTGACAGCTTGGTGTTCTGCCGGATCACATCGTCCAGAAATGACTCCATCCCGGCCCCGTTGATCACCAGAATATCAGCCCGGCTCAGGGTCTTCATGTCCTGGGGCGTCATCTGATAGTCATGCAGGCAGCCGGTGAAAGGCGGGGCCAGGTTGATCAGTTCGACCCCGGGAACATCCTTGACGATATTGGCGGTCATGATATACATGGGGTAGAAGGAGGCGACCACCGTCAGTCGGGCTGGCTCTTCCTTTTTTGAGCAGCCGGCCAGCAAAATCACCGCCGATGCCAGCGACAAAGTCCAGGTTTTCATTTTCCTCTCCTTGTTGTTAAAATCCTGCGGTGATGCCCGTGGTGATTGTGGTCTGGGGGCCGCGCTGATCATGAATTCGGATGCCCAGGTCCCAGTCAACCGGACCCAATCTAATCGAGCCGCCTATCAGACCGCTGTTCCCAATGACCCCAGTCCGGTCATCAAGCATCTCTCCGCCAAGCTCGGCGCAGATCCGGTATTTTTCGGCAAAGCTATATTCGGCCGCCAGGGAGGTCCCGATGCTGCCCCGGACCAGGGCTTCCCCGGATGAATTATAGCCCAGGTTATAGTGCAGGCCCAGATCTCCGTATTCCCGGCTGAAGATAAGATTGAGGCCGTATCCGGCTGAGCCGGTCTCGAAGCCGGCGCTTAAGGAGATATCCGGCAGTGTTTGATGTTCTTTCATAAGAGTCATTTTAAAGCCCACTTCCAGCGGCGACATCCCCCAGCCAACAGTGTTTCCGTCGGCATCCTGATCGGTGCTGTGGGAAAATCCCAGCCCGAGGTCCAGACGGTCGGTCAGGCCGTGTTTGATGGCGATACCCGGGGTCTGGCCGGTCCCCTCCGGGCGGTACTGACAGTGGTCGAATGACATTTCCGCTTCGGTTTTGCCCCTCTCCACCGTTCCGGCATCGTCGGTGTCCAGCGGCCGGGCGGCCTGCGCCCAGCCGGCAAACCAAACCAGCATGATCCCCAAAAACACCCTCAGCATCCCGGGACTCCTTGCCCTATTATAAATTAAAATCGTGCTACGTTTATAATAATTGTAGCACGAATGATAAAACCTGTCAAGATAAATTATTCTGCCGTCAGTGCAGCACCCGGCAGCTGGCCTGGGAAAGCAGGCACTGGCCCACCCCTTTCAGGGCGCCGATCCGTCCCTGGAGGTCCTCCAGTTTTTCCACCGGCCCCCTGACGATGATGGTCTCCATGCAGTGGTGGTGGTCCAGGTGGACATGCTGGGAGGCGATGATCTCGGCGTCGGCATCATGCTGCAGGGCCAGCAGTTTTTCCACCAGGTGCGGCCGGTGGTGGTCGTAGATTATCAGGATGGCCCCCACCATCTCCTGGCCCCTCTCGGCCGCCTGGGCCGCCAGCAGGTTCCGGATCATGTCCCGGATGGCCTCGGAGCGGTTGGTGTACCCCTTGCGCCGGATTAGTTTTTCGAATTTCCCGACCAGGCTCTCCTCCACCGAGACCCCGAAGCGCAGGATATTTTCCTTTTTCTGATTCATCGTCCTTTTTTGATCTCTTATATTTTCTTTTTGGTTTTCATATATCGGTCCCGTTCGCTGAAGATACAGCCGCAGTATTTCTGGCGGTAAAGTTCCAGTTCCCTGGCCCTGGCCCGGCCGTCATCCCAGCCTTTCCGGAAATCGCGATACAGGAACTCCACCCCGTATTTTTTGCCGATATCATTCCCCAGATCCTTGATCATATCATGCTTCTGATAAATGCTGTAAAGGAGGGTGGTCGAGAATGAGTCGTACTTTCCTCGCATCGCTTCCATTGCCGTCGCTTCCAGCCTGGTCGAATAACAGGCCCGGCAACGGTCCTCCAGCAATGCCCCAAGATTCTCCTCCAGGGGATATTCATCGCGATAGATGATCTTCAGATCGTTTCTTCGGGCAAAATCCCTGACCGAGGCCAGCCGCGCCCGGTATTCCTGGTAGGGATGGATATTGGGGTTGAACCAGAAACCGGTGATCCCCGCCTTTTCACCCGACAGCGACTGGTGCGGATAACAGAGGCAGGGGGCGCAGCAGATATGCAGCAACAGCCGGGACATCGGCTAGATTATCAGCCCGTATTTTTTCAGCTCGGCTTTGAGCAGTTTCTTGGTGGCCTCCGACACCTCCACCAGCGGCATCCGCATCTCGGCATGGCACAGCCCCATCAGATTCAGGGCGGCCTTGACCGGCCCGGGGCTGGTCTCCACGAACAGGGCCTTGATCAGGGAAAACTGCTTGAGGTGTATCTTTCGGGCCCCATCAACCTCCCCCTTGAGGAATTTATCCACCATTTTGGCGGTATCCTTGGGGGCGACATTGGCCACCACCGATACCACCCCTTGGGCCCCGATGGCCAGCATCGGCAGGGTCAGGGAGTCCTCGCCGGAGAACACCGCCATCTTTTCCCCGCATAGGGTGATTATCTGGCTGACATTGTCCAGGTTTCCCGAGGCCTCCTTGATGGCCACGATATTCCCGATGGCGGCCAGGCGGCAGACAGTGGCCGGATCCAGGGAGACCCCTGTCCGGCCGGGGACGTTGTACAGCATGATCGGCAGTTTGGTAGCCGAGGCCACCGCCTTGAAATGCTGGTAAAGCCCCTCCTGGCTGGGCTTGTTATAATAAGGAGTGACCACCAGCGCCCCGTCCACTCCCATTTTCTCCATCTCCTGGGTCTTGGTGATGCTTTTCAGGGTGTCGTTGGTGCCGGTATAGGCCAGGACCTTCATTTTGCCCTGGGCCTTCTTCAGGGTTGTTTCGACGATCTTTTTGTATTCCTCCGGCAGGACCGTCGGTCCCTCCCCGGTGGTGGCGGCGAAGACCACCCCGGCGGTGCCGTTGGCCGCATGAAAATCTAAAAGCCGTTCCAGGGCCGGTACGTCCAGGGTACCGTTTCTGAACGGCGTTACGATTGCCACAAAAGAGCCTTTCCAATCTATCATCTTAATCCCGCTCCCTAATATTATTTATCGGTATGATTATTATCATTTTCAGTCCTCGGTTCATGGTCTCGGCTTCTACCTCTTGCCCTTGCTGCCCACCGGCACATAATACCGGGTCCCGGGATGGGGCTGGCAGATCTTCTCCACCAGGTCGTTGAAATCATCCTGGTTGTTCACGAAATCTATGTCGTTGACATTCACCACCAGCAGCGGGGTCTCGGAATAATGGAAAAAGAAATGATTGTAGGCCTCGGAGAGCTCGGACAGGTATTCCCGCTGCATGCCGTGCTCGAAGGGCCGCCCCCGGTGTTTGATCCGCCGGAGCAGCACGTCCACCTCGGCCTGCAGGTAGACCACCAGGTCGGGCTGGTTGATGTTTCTCTCCAGCAGCGGCAGCATATGCTCGTAGAGCGAGATCTCGTTCTGGTCCAGGTTCAGGTAGGCGAAGATCTTGTCCTTGGCGAACAGGTAATCGGACACTATGCCCTGGCTGAACAGCTCCTGCTGGAAAAGGTTCTGCTGCTGTTTGAAGCGCGACAGCAGGAAGAATATCTGGGTCTGGAAGGCGAAGGCCCGGCGGTCGGAGTAGAACTTGCTCAGGAAGGGGTTCTCCTCCACCTCCTCCTGCACCAGCCTGGATTTGAAGCGCTCGGCCAGCATCCGGGCCAGCGAGGTCTTGCCCACCCCGATCACGCCCTCCACCGCTATGTAGTTGGGTATCTGTGCCATCTTTTAATATCTGCTCTTATCTAATTTTCTCACGCCCTGGCCCTTGGCGTCCAGGCCTGCCAGGATTTCGCTTATTTTCTTTTTGCTGCAGGGGTCGACCAGCTCCGGGGCGATCTCCAGCAGGGGGATCATCACGAAGGCCCTCCTGGCGGCCTGGGCATGGGGGAGGGTCAGCTGCTCGGTGCTGGTCACCAGCTGATCGTAGTACAGGATGTCCAGGTCGATGATCCGGGGTTCGTTCTTCAGTTGCCGTTTCCGGCCCAGGTGTTTTTCTATCCTCTGCAGGGAGATCAGCAGTTCGGCGGCCGGCAGCCGGGTCTCGATCTCCATCACCGAATTGAGGAACTTCGGCTGGTGGACGTTGCCCACCGGGTCGGTCTCGTAGACCGACGAGGTGTTCCTGATGATGACGCCCGGGACCTGCTCCAGCGCGGCGATGGCGCTCCGGATGTTTCCCAGGCGCTTGCCCAGGTTGGAGCCCAGCCCTATGTAGGCCCGGACGGCCTTGTCCTGGGATGTCTTCATGGCCGGCACTTGATTGTTTCGAGTTTTGCCTCCCGGAGCATCTGGCGGGACAGCTCGTCGGGATAGCCCTCCAGGAATACCACCTTCTTGATCCCGGCGTTGATGATCATCTTGGAGCACAGCACGCAGGGATGATGGGTTATGTAGATGGTGCCCCCGGCCAGCGACACCCCGCAGGTGGCCGCCTGGATGATGGCGTTCTGCTCGGCATGGATGGCCCGGCAGATCTCGTGCCGCTCCCCGGAGGGCACTTTCAGCTGCTCCCGGAGGCAGCCCAACTGGTCGCAATGCTTCATTCCCGAAGGAGCCCCGTTGTACCCGGTGGCCAGTATCCGCTTGTCGCGCACCACCACCGCCCCCACTTGGCGCCGCAGGCAGGTGGACCGGGTGGAGACCATCCGGGCCAGGCTGATGAAAAACTTTTCCCAGCTGGGCCGGGTTTTTCCCCGGGGCAGGACCTTGGCCCGGCCGGATCTTTGGGCCGGTCTGGCGGCCTTCTTCTTAAGCGGCATTGCCTATTTCTTGCTTTCCAGGGCGATGTCCGGCTCGAAGGACAGCTCGCTGTCCTTGGCCGAAAGGCACAGGGCCAGCACGCTCATCTGGTGGAGGGCCATGGCCTCCTCCAGCCGCTGCCGGGTTATCATCTCCAGCTCCACCAGTATGTCGCCCAGCCGGCCCCCGTTCTTCTTCTGGTGGTCGACCGCCCTCTTGACCTCCTCCGGGCTCAAATGGCCGCCGGCGGTCAGGATCTCGCCGATCAGCTTCTTGCGCTCGGCCGAGGAGAAGCCCGAGATGGAGCCCCCTTTGAATTCCACGTATTCGGTGTATTCGGGATTGTCGATGGTCAGCACCCCGGACCAGTGCTCCTTGATGGCGGTGCCCACCACATCCCCGAACTGCACCTTGCCTAGCTGTTTGATCTCTCCCATTTCTTATCCTTTCAATCGGTTGGGATACAGGGGAAATTGCCGGCACAGCTCCCTGATCTCGCCGGATACCTCTTTGATCTTGCTCTCGTTTCCGGTATGGGACAGCACCCGGTCGATCATCCCGGCCACGGTCTTCATCTCGCCCTGCTTCATGCCCCGGGTGGTCAGGGCCGCGGTGCCCATCCGGAACCCGGAGGTCACGAAGGGGCTGCGGGTGTCGAACGGCACCATGTTCTTGTTGACGGTGATCCCGGCGGCGTGCAGGGCGTTCTCGGCCTCCTTGCCGGTGATGGTCTTGTTGCTCAGGTCGATCAGCATCAGGTGGTTGTCGGTGCCGCCGGAGACTATCTGATATCCCCTCTCCACCAGGCTGGCGGCCAAAGCCCGGGCGTTGTCTATCACCTGCTGGGCGTAGAGCTTGAAGGACGGGTCCAGGGCCTCCTTGAAGGCCACCGCCTTGGCGGCGATGACGTGCATCAGCGGGCCGCCCTGGATGCCGGGCATCACCGTGCTGTCCATCACCTCGGACATCATCTTGAGCCGCTCGCCGGCCTTTACTTTTATCTTGATCCCGAAGGGGTTCTCGCTGTCTTTTCCGATCAGCACCATCCCGCCCCGCGGGCCGCGCAGGGTCTTGTGGGTGGTGGTGGTCACCACGTGACAGTGGGGGATGGGCGAGGGGTGCAGCCCGGCGGCGATCAGGCCGGCCGGATGGGCCACATCGGCGAACAGGAAGGCCCCCACCTGGTCGGCGATCTCCCGGAACTTGGCGAAATCGTAGTGCCGGCTGTAGGCCGAGGCCCCCACGATGATCATCCTGGGCTTGTGCTCCCGGGCCTTTTTGGCCACATCATCCATGTCGATGTACCCGGTCTCCTTTTTGACCCCGTAGGAGAATATCTGATACATCTTACCCGAGAAGGAGACCGGCGAGCCGTGGGTCAAATGCCCGCCATGGGCCAGGTCCATCCCCAGCACCGTGTCGCCCGGCTGGCAGTAGGTAAAATAGACCGCCTGGTTGGCGGTGGAGCCGGAATGGGGCTGGACGTTGGCGTACTCGCAGTCGAACAGCTTCTTGGCCCGGTCCCGGGCCAGGTTCTCGGCCACGTCCACGAACTCGCAGCCCCCGTAGTAGCGCTTGCCGGGATAGCCCTCGGCGTACTTGTTGGTCATCACCGAGCCCTGGGCCTCCATCACTTCTTCGGAGACGAAATTCTCCGAGGCGATCAGCTCCAGGCCGTATTCCTGGCGCCCGGTCTCGTCGATGATGGATTGAAAGATCTCGGGGTCTTTGGTCTTAAGATCGCTCATTAAAAAATACTCCTGTGTATATTATATTTTATTAGTTATTTTACAATAATAATTTTGGCAGTGGCCGCCTGCTCCCCGGACTGGAGGCGCACCAGATAAACCCCGCTGGATACCCTTCGGTTGCCGGCATTGCGTCCATCCCACTTCATCTGGTAACTGCCCGGCTGCTTGTTCTCGTGTATCAAATTCCTGACTTCCTGGCCTATCAGGTTGTAGACCTTCAAAGAAACCCGTCCGCTCTGCGGGAGAGCGTATTCAATTGTATTGCTGTGAACCCGCAGCTTTAAATTTTGAATTATTAATTCTGAATTCTGAATTTGGTCATTAGTCACCCCGGCCGGGCCGTAGCCCTGGTAAATTCTAAGGCCGTAATTACCGTCCGCCACATAAGCTAAACTATCTGCCACAAAAAGGCCATAAGATGTGCCTGGTGTATTATAGTAGCCTGCCGGAGAAGGGCTGGACGGATCACCTATGTTGATAACCCGGAAACCAGAACTAGAATCAGCCACATACGCGTTCTGGCGGGAAACAAACACATCCAAAGCGGTCCCGGGTGTGTCATAGTACCCGGCTTGAACAGGGATCACTGGATCGCTGACGTTTATTACCCGAAGCCCGGAAAGGCCGTCCGCCACATAGGCATAGTCGCCGATGACCTTGACCCCCTTGGCGTTTCCAGGCGTGTCATAATACCCGACCTCGTCCGGGGCTGATGGATCAATGATATTGATGATGCGCAAACCGTTGGCGCCATCAGCCACATAAGCATGATTTCCCGAAACTGCCACGCCGCATGACAGCCCCGGAGTGTCATAAAAACCGGTTTCCGCCGGGCTGGCCGGATTGCTGACGTTGATTATCCTCAATCCACTCCCGTAGTCGGCCACGTAAGCGTAATTGCCTTCAACCACCACATCATATGTGGCCCCGGGAGTGCTGAATACACCGGCCTGGACCGGGCTGGCTGGGTTGCCTACATTGATTATCCGCAAGCCGTTTGTATCCTCCGCCACGTAGGCATAATTGCCCGACACCGCCACTCCATAGGCGTGTCCCGGAGTGTTGAAATAGCCGGCCTCGATGGGTTCGGCGGGATCGGTAATATCTATTATCCGCAGCCCAATGGTATCGTCGGCCACATAGGCATAATTCCCGCTCACCGCCACATCCCGGGCCTTTGTACAGCTGGCAATCGGCTGATATTGCCCGGCCAGCGCCGGGGTGCCGGGAAAAACAAAATTGATGACACGCAAGCCGGAACTGCTGTCGGCCACGTAGGCATAGTTGCCGGATACTGCCAGATCATAGGCTCGGCCTGGCGTATCGCAATAAAACGCTTCCGTTGGGCTTGAAGGTGTGCTTACTTTGATGATCCGCAGGCCCTGTCCTCCGTCGGCCACATAGGCATACCCGCCGGATACCTTAACCCCGTTGGCCGAACCAGCAGTATTAAAGGTTCCTGTCAAACTGGGGCTGGCGATGCTGCTGACGCTCACTATTGCCAGCCCGGCACCGCCGTCGGCCACATAGACATAATTGAGAAGATATGCCACATCAAGAGCATCTCCGGCGGTATCATAACTTCCGGCTAATACCGGGTTGGCAGGATCTAATATGTTTACAGCGACCATACCGGAAGGTCCGTCGGCCACATAGGCGTACTTGCCGGAGACCACCACTTTATAACAATTGCCTGAGGTATTGTAACTTCCAACTTCGTACAGGCTGTCCGGGTCATTTACATTTATTATCCTCAGTCCGGCGCTGCCATCCGCCACATAGGCAAAACTGTCGATCACGGCCACGCCCCGGGCAATACCCGGCGTGTCGTATGAACCGGCTTCATTTGGATTGGTGGGATCGCTGATATCGATCACCCTCAAGCCTGAACCGTAATCGGCCACGTAGGCATAATTGCCGGAGACGACCACATCGCTGGCCATACCCGGGGTATTTAAAGTACCGATCTCGTTGGGGCTGGCAGGATCACTAATGTCAATTATGCGCAACCCGGCGCTGTCATCCGCCACTACGGCATTATTGCCGGATAGAGCCACGCCATAGGCATTTCCCGGTGTGTCATAATATCCGGCCGGAGCAGGCAAGATGCCATTATTGCATTTTATCACCTTAAGACCCAATGCCCCGGCAGCCACATAAGCGTAATCACCCAACACCGCTATGTCAGATCCCGTTATGCTGTACTGTCCGGTTAGGATGGGGTTGGTTGGATCTTGGATGCTGAAAATCCTTAAACCGCCCGCAAAATACGCATGCTCGCCGGATAATGTGACCGGCGCCCCTGCGGCTTGTTCGTAAATAGCTGTTTGGGCTGGTGCTGAAGGCGTACTGATCCTTATTATCCTGAAATCGTATAACGTCTTGAAAATACAGTAATCACCGTAAACAGAAACCCTATAACCTTCATTCCCTATCCCTGTTATCCCCGTGTTACCCACTTTAAGGGGGCTTGCCGGGACAGTCGCATCAACCACAAACATTCCGGTAGCGCCGGCAAGATATACATAATTCCCGGCCGCATCCAGGTCCGCGCAGTCATATCCGGGTCCGTCGCCGCCATAATATGTGCCGACGCTGTCTGGATTGGCAGGATCGGTTATATCGTGAACTATAAATCCATTGGCAGATAAGCTATATACATAATTGCCTGACGTTGCAATTACTCGTGACTTCCATGGGATAGTGCCGGTCAGCGTGGGATTCACCGGGTCACTGGCATTAATTATGCTGGTTCCGTAACCCGATGGGTCAAGCGTATATTGTGCTTGTGCAACGAGTATATTGTTGCCTGATACTTCGATATCGCTTATATTCCCCTGTACTGAAAACCCGCTCACAAAGACAGGAGAAGCCGGATCATTTATATTGAGGAGAATTACTTGCATGCCGCAACCGATCACAACATAATCGTTTCCGCCGATGTTGGCAACTGCCACAGCCTGGCAATTCCCGCTGGAAAGGTAGCTGCCCACCGTTCGCACGTTGGAACTGTCCTGGGCGGCCGCCAGGCCCCACAAACCCAGCAACAGAACCGACCCAACCAGCATTTTTTTGAACATGGCCGCCTCTTAAATAATCGTTTACCGCACCACCACCATTTTGGCAGTAGCCGCCTGCTCCCCGGCCTGGAGGCGCACCAGATAAACCCCGCTGGATACCCTGCGGTTGCCGGCATTGCGCCCGTCCCACTTGATCTGGTAACTGCCCTGCTGTTTGTTATCGTGCATTAGATTCCGCACCTCCTGCCCCAGCAGGTTGTATACCTTCAAAGTAGCCCGTCCGCTTTGCGGGAGAGCGTATTTTATGGTATTTCCGTGAACCCGCAACGCTAAATTCTGAATTAATAATTCTGAATTCTGAATTTGGTCATTAGTCACCCCGGCCGGACCGTAGCCCTGCAGTATCCTAAGGCCAAACTTATTTCCGGCCAAATAAATATAATCATTAACAGCCACGACTTCCTCGGATGGGAATGGGGGGATAAAATAACCGACTTCAGTCGGAGCAGCGGGGTTGCTGATGTTTATTACCCGAAGACCCGAAGCACTATCGGAAACGTAAACATTATTCCTTGATACCGCAACATTAATGGCATTGCCGGGGGTATCGTATGAACCAACCCCGATCGGAGCGGCGGGATTGCTGATATCAATCATCCGCAGGCCAGACGTTCCATCAGCCACAAAAGCGTAATTGCCGGATACCGTCACATCCTTGGCCAGACCCGGGGTGTCAAAATAACCTACCTCACTGGTGCTGGCGGGATCGCTGACGTCAATTATCCTTAATCCTGCATCCCAATCAGCAATATAGACATAATTACCGGCCACCGCTACGTCAGCAGCCAAACTTGGCGTTATATACTCGCCAACTTTCACCGGATTAGTTGGATTGGTTATATCGATTATTTGCAGGCAACCGTTCCAATCTGCCAGGTAGGCATAGCTCCCGGAAACGGCAACGCCCCGGGCAGAGCCGGAGGAATTATAGGTGCTGACCAAAACCGGCAGAAAGGGCATGCTGATGTCAAAAATACACAGGCCTATATCCCAATTGGCCAAATAGGCATAATTACCGGAAACAGCGATATTATCAGAAGAGGCGTTTATGGTATCAAAAGCTCCCACCCAGGCCGGATTTGCAGGGTCGCTTACATTGATAACGCAAAACCTGTCCTTCCAGGTCACGTAGGCATAACCGCCATCTACCGCCAGCCCCCGGCAGTCATATCCGTCGTAAGGATGCGTCGGCGGGATTTCATATTGCCCGGATAATGTCGGCGTTTGGCTTTGCGTGACTCTGAGCTTGACTATGTGCAATCCATCCCCGCTATCGGCCAGGTAGGCATAATCATTTAGAATTGCCAGGCCTGAAGCATAGGCTGTGGTATCGGTGAAATAGAACACCGTTGGGTTGGAGGGATTGCTGATATTTATGACCCGTAGCCCCCCGTCGCCGTCGGCCACATAGGCGTAGCTGCCATCTACCATCACATCATTGGCTGACCCTGGCGTATCCAGGTTGCCGGCCAGGGTGGGGCTGGCCGGGTTGCTTATATTTATCACCTGCAGTCCATAATATTCATCCGCTACATAGGCATAACTACCCGAAACCGCCACGCTGCGGGCGCTTCCGGCGGTATTATAGCTTCCCGCCTGTATCGGGTTGGCTGGGTCGGTAAGGTTGATTATTACCAACCCCGAGGCGCCATCCGCCACATAGGCATAATTGCCCGATACTGTCACATTGAATCCGTCTCCGGGGGTATTGATGCTTCCGGTCCCGACCGGGTTTGAGGGGTCGGTTATATCAATGATCCGCAGGCCGGCGCTGCCGTCCGCCACATAAGCATAATTCCCGGAAACAGCCACGCCCAGTGCCGCGCCGGGCGTGTCATAAAAGCCGACCTCTACCGGGCTGCCGGGATCGCTGACGTTCATTATCCGCAGGCCGTAGCCGTATTCCACGATGTAGGCCAGGCTGTCCGACACGGCAACATCATAGGCGTTGCCCGGGGTGTTGATGAAACCAACCTCGCTGAAGTTTGCCGTATCGCTGACATCTATTATCCTTATGCCGGAAGTGTCATCGGCCACATAGGCATAATTGCCGGAGACGGCCACATTGCGGGCGTTACCCGGTGTGTCATACGGCCATATTTCGTCGGTAGGGGCCGGGGTATTATTGCACTTTATAACATACATACCATTAACACCTGCCGTATAAGCATATCCATCGGTTGCCGTAACGCAGCGTACTTGCCCGACTCCGCTGTATACTCCTATTCGTGTTACATTTGCCGGATTGCTAATATCGTATATATTCAAATAATCCAACTCGAAAGCCGAGCCCAATCCCGTAAGGTATGCATAATTACCCGATAGCGAAATCGCCCAAGGGTATCCCGATGCCTTGCTGGAGTCTACAAAAACCGGATTTGAATGGTTGCTGACATTTAGCACAAAGATATAACCCATTCCGTCAATATAGGCATAATTATCTTGAACAGCAACAGCAAAACAAGTACCAGCAGCCGTATAACTGCCGGTATTGGCCGGACTGGCCGGGTTGCTGACATCAAAGATCTGCAAACCATTTGAGCCGTCCGCCACATAGGCATAACTGCCTGAAACTGCCAGGGCATAACTGGTCCCTGATGTATTGTAGTATCCGGCTTCGAGGGGGGATGCCGGGTTGCTGATGTCTATGATACGCAAACCGGAAGACCCATCCGCCACATAGGCGTAATTACCTGATACCGCCACACCATAGGCCGTTCCCGGAGTGTCATATGACCCGGTCAGCAAGGGATTGGTCGGATCAGTCATATCAATTATAACAAAACCGGCCATGTTGTCCGCCACAAATATGTAATTGCCTGATATGGTCAAACCCATTACCGTACCCGAGGTGGATCTTTCCCCCACCTTGACCGGTGCGGTTTTATTGCTTACATTGATGATCATCACCCGGTTGGCATTGCCGATGACAGCATAATCAATGCTGTCTTTTTGGGTATATGCCACCGCACGGCACGGGCCGGTGGTAAAATATCCCACCATTTGCACGTTGGAACTGTCCTGGGCGGCCGCCAGGCCGCACAGGCCCAGCAACAGAACCGACCCAACCAGCATTCTTTTGAACATGGCTCCCTTTCAGATCACTACTTTTTGGGGCTCTTCTTTTTAATGACCGGTGTAGCTGTCACCTTTACGGTATCGATTATGCTTGAGTCCGGCCGGACCGCCGCATGGCCGGAATTCCCTGCCTGGCCCATGCCCAGCAGCGAATGGATCTTCATCCTGATGCTGTCGCCGTAGGCCGGGACGAACCCGGTGTGGTATTCTTTGAGTATGCCGTCCTTGTCTATCATCACCAGGGTGGGCAGTTCCTTGACCTGGTATTTCTTGGAGGCCACCTCGTACTGGTCCATCAGCACCGGCAGGGAGACCACGTTGTTGAAGACGTAATTCTCCACGGTGTCGCGGGACTGCCCGACGTTGACCAGGTAGAACTTTACCGGAAACCCGGCCATCTCCGAGGCCAATTGCTGGAGCACCGGGATCTCGGTCTTGCAGTTCTTGCACCAGGAGGTAAAAAAACTGAGGACCACCGCTTCCCGTTCCTGCTTGTGGCGCGGCCCCCGGACCTGCCCGCAATGGTCCCGCAGGTAGAAATCCTTTCCGTCCAGCGTTTTCAGGACCACGATCGGGGCCGGCTGGCCGCACAGGCCGGGGTCGGCCGTCCCGGCCGGCAGGGACGATGCCATGATAACCGTCAATAAAAGACCGCAGGCTGCAATGCGCGTCATTTGGAATGATCCTCCTCGTATTTTGTGATCTTGTCCAGGCGTCGCTGGTGGCGGCCCCCCTCGTACTCGGTCTCCAGCCACACCTTGACCATCTTGGGGACCATCTGGAGGTCCACGAAATCGGCCGGCAGCACCAGGATGTTGGCGTTGTTGTGCTGGCGCGACAGCCGGGCCATATCGGGGGTGAGGGCCAGCGCCGCCCGGATGCCCTTGACCTTGTTGGCCGCCATGGCCATGCCGTTGCCGGTGCTGCATATCAGGATGCCCTTGTCGGCCTGGCCGCTGGCCACCGCTTGGGCCACCGGGAAGGCGTGATCGGGAAAATCGCACGATTCCGCGCTCTTGGTGCCCAAATCGGAGAACTCTATATTATCGGGGGAAAAGGTGCTCTTGATCTGTTCCTTCAAGAGATAGCCCCGATGGTCGGACCCGATGGCAACTTTCATATAAACGCCTTCTTTAGATTAACAATAAATTATCGCTGCTGCATTGTCAAGGGAATGTTTAAAAACGTCCGACTGAGCGGCAGACAGTGCTTGAGAAGTTGCGCAAGGCTGCCAAACAATGTTTGAACTGTTTGAAACCGTTTCAAACGATTTAAACATTGCCCTGCTTTTATCATTGCTTCTCCAACGCCCCGGAGCATTGCTTCATGCGGATCATTTGGCCATCAGCACCGAAAGGATTATCGACATGAACTTGGTGTCGTCGGAGTCGGTGCGCGAGGTCAGGACCACCGGAGCGCTGGTGCCGATCACCATGGCCGCCAGTTCGGCCTTGGCCAGCTGGGTCAGGGTCTTGTACAGGATGTTGCCGGCCTGGATATCGGGGGTCAGCAGAATATCGGCATACCCGGCCACCGGGGATTTAAGCCCCTTGCCGGCCGCGCACTCCGGGCTGACCGCCGCGTCCATGGACAGCGGGCCGTCCACTATGCAGCCCTTGATCTGGCCCCGGTCGGCCATCTTGGCCAGCTGGGCCGCCTCCAGGCTGCAGGGCCATTTGGGATTGACCTTCTCGGTGGCCGTCAGCACCGCCACCTTGGGGGTTTCGACCCCCAATTTTTTGGCCACCGCCACGGCGTGGTTGATCATGTCCACCTTCTGGCCGAAATCAGGATACGGTATCTGGGCGGCGTCGGTAAGTATCAGCAGACGGGGGTAGTTGGGTACCTCGAACACTGCCACGTGGGAGACCGTGGCCCCGGTGGTCAGGCCGGTTTCCTTGTTCAGGTAGGCCCGGGCGTAGATCGCAGTGTCTATCAGCCCCTTCATCAGCACGTCGGCCTCCCCATTCTTGACCATCTCCACCGCCTGGGTGGCCGCTTTTTTATAATCGGTCTGGTCGATCAGGGTGAATATCCTGGGATCGATGTTGTTCTCTTTGGCCAAAGCCTCGGTCTTCTTCCGGTCGCCGATCAGGATGGCCTGAGCCAGCTTCTGGTTGACCGCCCGGGCCAGGGCCCCGATGATGTCCGGGTCCTGCCCGCAGGCCACCGCCACTTTCTTGAGGGGTCCGCCTTTTACCAGTTCCGCCATCTGCTTCAATGATGTCACTTGTGCCACTTTTTACTCTCCGATTTTTATATTTTATGTATTTTGGTTGTTTTTAACTCAAGTAAACCGCGTTGCGGCCGCCCTGCTTGGCCCGGTACAGGGCCTTGTCGGCCCGGTCTATCAGTGACACCATCGATTCGTCCCGGTTCAGCTCGGCCACCCCCAGGCTGATGGTGACCTTGAAGGGCCACAGCTTCTCCTGATGGATCAGCCTCCATCTTTCGATGGAGAGGCGCAGCCTCTCGGCTATCTCCACCGCGATCTCGGCCTTGGTCTGGGGCAGCATGATCAGGAACTCCTCACCGCCGTAGCGGGCCGCCCGGTCGTACTCCCGGATCCCGGCCTGCAGGTGCCGGGAGACCCCTTTTAAGACCTCGTCCCCCACCGGATGGCCGTACTGGTCGTTGATGTTCTTGAAATAATCCAGGTCGCAGAAGATCAGCGACAGCGGCAGGCCCAGCCGCCGGGATTTTTTCAGCTCCAGGTCCAGCTCCATCTCTATCTTGCGGCGGTTCAGCAGCTCGGTCAGGGGGTCCATGGCCGCCAGCCTGGACAGCAGCTCCGAGGCCTTGGCCTCCTCCTCGTAGATGCTGGCGTCCCGGAATATCTGCGCCGCCCCCAGGCGCCGGCCGCTGACATCGCTGATGGGCGAGGAGACCACATCCACCGGCACCCGGTGTCCGTCCTTGTGCTTCAGGTAGACCCGGGTCTGTCCGGTGGCCTGCCCGTGGTTGACCGCCCGGCTCAAGGGGCACAGCGGGCCGCACATCCCCCGGCCCCCGGTGTCGATGTGGCACAACAGATCATCGGAACAGCGAAAATTCAACACGTCCTTCAACTGGTATCCGGAGATGTTTTCGGCCCCCTTGTTCCAATAGGTGATCCGCCGGTCGTTGTCCACAAAATAGACCCCGTCATAGGTCTGGTCCAGAATGGCCTGATAGGTCTGGCAGGGCAGTCCCGGGGGATTATTTTCGGCTGGGGCGGCCATCAGCAGCTGACCACTCCCAGGGCGATGGAGTTCAGCTTCTGCTGCTTGGAGTCGGCCCGGGAGAGCATCACCACCGGCTTGGCCGCCCCGGCGATGATCCCGGCGGCCTGGGCCCCGCCCAGGTAGATCAGGCCTTTGACCAGCATGTTGCCGGAGGCGATCTCCGGCGTCAGAAAGATGTCCGCCTCGCCGGCCACCTGGCTCTTGATCTTTTTGTGGACGGCGGCCTCGGCCGAGACCGCCAGGTCCAGGGCCAGCGGCCCGTCCACCAGGCAGCCCTTGATCTGCCCCCGGTCGGCCATCTTGACCAGGTGCGAGGCGTCCATGGTTTCCGGCATCTCCGGGTTGAGCACTTCCACCGCCGCCAGCACCGCCACCCTGGGATTCTCCACTCCCAGCTTGTGGGCTATGGCCACCGCATTGTTGATGATGTCCACCTTGGCCATCAGGTCGGGCTTGACATTCATCCCGCCGTCGCTGACCAGGATCAGCTTGGGGTAGGACGAAGATTCCATCAGCGCCACGTGGGACAGCAGGCGCCCGGTGCGCAGGCCCACTTCCTTGTCCAAGACGGCCTTGAGGAAGGTGGCGGTGGCCACCAGGCCCTTCATCAAAAAGTCGGCCTTCCCGCTGGAGACGGCAGCCACCGCGGCCCGGCTGGCCTCGGCCATGTCCTTGATGTCGTGTAGCTCCCAGTCCTTGATGTCCACGCCAGCCTTCTGGGCGGCCTGTTCGATGGCCTTCTGGTCGCCGAACAGTATGGGGGTGGCGATCTTCTCTTTTAAAGCGTCATTTAAGGCCTCAAGGACCACCTCGTCCTGGGCCACCGCCACCGCCACCTTCTTGGGGCCGCTGGCCTGGGCCTGTTTCATCAGATCGGAAAATGATTTGATCATGTGCCAACCTTCGTATGATTATATGTAAATGTTTATATTATCTGGCCCACCCGCCCTCGTGATAAAGCGACCTTATTTCATCCAATGATAGAACACGGGAATATATTTTTACGTCGTCAATATTGCCCTCATAATACCAGGCGACATCATTGGGATGATACCTGGAACCGATGCTCAAGAGCAGATCGTTGTCCAACGAGATCGAAGGGTAATTTTGAACGATCCCGTTATTCTCTCCATCAACATAGGTTATCAGATTTGTATCCGATCTCAATAATACAACATGATGCCATTTGCCGTCGTTGAGCTTTCCTTTGCCGTTAAGCTGAATATGGCTTCCCAGCACGGTCTGGTTAATCTGGGCATTTACATAGCTGGGGGCATCGTAACCGCAAATTGAATTAACGTAGAAAGAGAAACCTGTCCAAGATGACCCCCAGCAGCCTTGTTGTATTATGGTGCCGGGGCGTGTTGTAGCAAATCTGATAAAAGCCGATACGGTAAAATATTTGCTTTGCAAAAACTCCTGCGAATAATTGCCGCATAAAATATAAGAATTTCGTCCGTTGAAATAGTACGACCGTTCAGGGTTACCGAACCTATCCCTGTCCAGAACGGCATTAACCACTTTGCCTTTTCTTTTATTGCCGCTTTCATCATCGGCGTTTCCATTGAAAGGGAAAAAGGCAACCATTTCTTTTTTTAGGTCAACCGGGCCGCGGGGCAATTCATATTTGGGGGAATTCTCGGATTTTTGAATAACCGGGCTGTTTCCAATCGTCTCCGGCGGTACCGCGTCTTCACCCGAAAACTTTATATCCGAAAAAGAGAACGAGGCTTCCTTCATCAGCCCCAGCAATTGAGACGGATCTCCGGAGCATTGACTGGAATAGACTTTTTCAACCTTGCCGGAAAGTACGTCCACCATTTGCAGCTCGACGGAATAAACAGAACCTATTTTACCAATACTGCCGCCGATTATCTTTTCCACTCCCAGTAATTTACCGGCCTCTACCAGACAGGATGTGGCATCACAGGCCCCGCTTTGTTGAAACCCTTGCTCCTTTAAAATTTCATCGCGCTTTTCGATATCAACCACATCGTATGAATTCCGTAAAACCAGTTCGTTGAGAAGCTTTTTGCTTAACTGCAAGGCTTCGGGCTCGGTAATTCCTGATGTGGTAGCAATATTCATTACTGAAATTACCCGCCGTTCCTGGCCGCTGTTCGCTTGGCCTAAACACATTAATACAACAGCAATGACAACGAAATAAGATATTTTCTTAATTTTACTCACGCGGTTTCAACATCGGTCAATGATTTGGTCATGTATGCTCCTGCATTTGTTCTCTCGTGTCATTCCTGCACTTCTTTGCTTCAGCGTAAACTCCAGCAGGTATCAAGAGTTTATAGGTTTTCGCCCCTCAATTATTACTAAAAGTTATTGGATACATCACCCAAACCCTTATCGGCTTATTATCTGTTCCAATTGCCGGATTAAACATCAAAGAATACCCCGATTTCATGGCTTCATAATCCAGGCAAAAAGCCCCGCTGCTTTTCGCCACAACTCCATCCATAATAGAACCATCAAGATCTATCAATAATTGCAAATAGACTTTTCCTTCCACGCCGTTTGCCTTTGCCAAACTGGGATAGAAGGCGTTCGATTTATCTTTGATCTCTGGCGGAACTTTTACTTCCACGAACTCATTCCGCCGGGGAATATCCCTTGATCCCTCGGCAATAGGATCTGTATTCAGTGAATCATTCTTAGCCTGGAGGGCGATCTTTCCCACCAGCCGCTTTCCGCTTTCAACCGTCATTTCAGTCAGCAGCGAGTCATACCCCTGATGTTTAAGCTTCAATTTATAGGTGCCCGGAACGATCATGACCGGCTTGAAAGGCGTTTTGCCAAAATGATAGCCGTCGACATACACATCGGCACTGTCGGGCACAGAGTTGATCACCGCCGATCCGAAATCCTGTCCGAAAACCGGAGAGATAAATAGACCCGTAAGCCAAAAATAGACCAGTACTTTATTCATATATATTATCACTTTACCGAGCGATTCGTGAATCGCCCCTACAATATCGTTTTATGATTTTTCCCCTCTCCCTTTGGGGGAGGGGCTGGGGAGGGGTCATTTGTACTCCCGGGCCTGCTCCTCGCCCTTCAGTATCCTCATCCCGGCCTCGGCCAGGGCCGTCATCTCGTCCTCCCCGGGGTACACCAAAACCTTGGCGATCCAGGCCACCCGCTCCTTGATCCAGTCGATGAATTCCGGGAAGTAGGCGAAGGAACCCGTCAGCACGATGGCGTCCACCTTGCCGTTCACCACCGTGGCCATCTCGCCGATGCACTTGGAGACCTGGTAGGCCATGGCCTGGATGATCAGGGTGGTCTTGGCATCGCCTTCCTTGACCCGCTTCTCCATTTCCCTTCCGTCGTTGGTGTCCAGATGTGAAACACAGCCGCCCTTGCCGGCCAGTTTTTTCATCATCTCGGCCTGGGTGTATTTGCCGGAGAAGCACATCTTCACCAGGTCACCGGTGGGCAGGCCGCCGGAGCGCTCCGGGGCGAACGGCCCGTCGCCGGTCAGGGCGTTGTTGACGTCCACCACTTTCCCCTTTTCATGGATGCCCACCGAAATGCCCCCGCCCAGGTGCACCATCACCAGGTTCAGCTCCTCATATCTTTTGCCCAGGTCCTTCGAGGCCCGGCGGGCCACCGCCTTCTGGTTGAGGGCATGGAAAATGCTGACCCGGGGGATCTCCGGCAGGCCGGAATAGCGGGCCAGGGGGTTCATCTCATCCACCACCACCGGGTCGACGATATAGGCCTTGACCCCGGCATCGCGGGCGATGTCATCGGCGATCAGGCAGCCCAGGTTGGAGGCATGGTCGCCTCCGGTGCCGGCCAGGATATAATCCTTCATGGTCTGGCTGACGGCATAGGTGCCCGAGGGAATGGGTTTGAAAAGCCCGCCCCGCCCGATGACGGCATGGAGTTCTTTGACATTGATGCCGGCCTTGCCCAGCACATCCTCTATGACCTTCTTGCGGAAATCGTACTGGTCGGTGATGCGCCTGAAGGGGGCCAGCTCCTCGGCGGAATGGCTCAGGGTCTGTTTGAAGGTCGGCTTGTCGTCCTCAAAGACCGCTATCTTGGTCGAGGTCGAGCCGGGATTGATGGCCAAAACTTTGAAGGGCAATGATGGTTCCTCCGGAAATTTTAATATTTGATATTAATATTTTACCTTCCCTATCCCAGCAGCCACTGCTCGGCCTCGCCCTGGTCCTCGAACACCCTCAGCAGGAACCCCCGGTTAAGGCTGACCGTCTCCACGAACTGATGGTCCTGTTTCTTGGGGTCGTCCTTGGTTATCAGGGTGGCTATCTTGGTGCGGCTGGTGAAATACTTGTTGTGCGACTGGGCGAACTCGAACCGCTCCATGGTGGTGGTGGTCAGATCGATGTTCCGCATGTCCACCAGGATCCTGGGCGATTCGTTATCCTGTATTATTTTCAGAGCTGCCAGACGGGCGTTCCACAGATCATCCTTGTCCACACGATCGGAATGTTTGATCACCACCAGTTTCTTTTCCAGGTCCTGCTTGACATCGTGAGCCATGTTGAAGAGTCCCCCTTTTGAGTTAATGTTTTTAAGCCTACTGCTGCCATTATGAACCCTGTGTTGTGACCTCCCCTTGTTCCCCTCCTTGATCAAGGAGGGGATGACAGGGGTGGTCTAATATTCCCTGGCCCTCTCCTCGCCCTTCAAAACCCTTAAGGCCCCGGCGGCCAGGGCCGGCATCTCGTCCTCGCCGGGATAGACCAGGAACCTGGGGCTGATGAACGACACCCGTTCCTTTATCCAGTCGGTGAAGATCTCATTGAAGGCCACTCCTCCGGTGACCACGATGGCGTCAACCCGCCCTTTAAGCACCGTGGCGCAGGCCCCGATCTCCTTGGCGATCTGATAGGCCATGGCCCTGAAGACCTCCTCGGCCTGCCTGTCCCCGGCCAGCACCCGGTCCTTGACCTGGTTGGCCATGTTGGTCCCCAGATAGGCCGACAGGCCCCCGCTGCGGGTCAGCTTTTTCTTGATCTCGTCAACGGTGTATTTGCCGGAGAAACACAGCTTGACCAGGGCCCCGGTGGGCACCCCGCCGGCCCTCTCCGGGGAGAACGGTCCGCCCTCGTTGGCATTATTGACGTCCACGAATTTACCATGATCCAGCGGGGAGATGGATATCCCTCCCCCCAGATGGGCCACTATCAGGTTCACTTCGGACAATTTTTTATTGAGCTCCTGGCAGGCCTGCAGGGCGGCCATCCGCATATTCAGGGCGTGCAATAGGGATTTCCGCTCGATCTCGGCCAGGCCGGAGATCCGGGCCAGCGGAGAGAACTCGTCCACCGAGACGGCGTCCACTATGAAGGCCTTGCATCCGGCGGCATCGGCCAGCTTCTTGGCGATGAAGGCCCCCACGTTGGAGATGTGCTCGCCGCGTTTGGCCTCCTTGAGGTCGTCCAGCATGGCCTGGCTGATCAAATAGGTGCCCGAGGAGATGGGCTTTAACAGCCCGCCCCGGTCCACCACCGCCGACAGCGACTTCAAATCGATTTTATTGCGGGACAGAAAATCAAGCACCACCGCCTGGCGCATGGGATACTGGTCCACTATCCTATCGAATTTTTCGATCTGGGCCTTGTCGTGCCCGATGGATTCGGCCACCAGCTGTTTTGGGCCCCGGTAAACCGCCACCTTGGTGGAGGTGGAGCCCGGGTTGAGCACCAGTATCAAAAAATCTTTTGCGGCCCTATCTGACTTAGGGACCTTTTTTACCGCCGGTGATTTTTTTATTGCCTTACTGGCGACGGTTGCCTTCTTTTTTGTTTTTTTCCGCGGAGCCGCCTGGGCCTTAAGCGGTTTTCTGACGGCCTTCCTTTTGGGAGGGGATTTTTTTACCGCTTTGACCTGAACTTTTTTCTTTTTGGCTATGGTCTTTTTGACAGCCTTCTTTTTGCCCGGCTTTTTCTTGGTCATGGATCTTCTCCTTAACAATGACCGGATATTTTATTCAGTGAAATTTTATTTGGCAATATTATAAAATTAAAATATGTATAAATAGGAACCATGCCTCAACTCTTATTTGTTTTCCTCCGCTTTCTCTTTAAAGAGAAAGCTACAAAGTCACGCCAAAGGCGGATCCGCCTATATGGATTTACCTGCGGTGGCGGAAGAACTGTCGCTGCACCGCTGCCCGAAGACCTATAACCAACCGCCTAAATGTCTTGATCACGAAACAAGGCAAACGCAGGCAAAACATTCTTAACGGCGGCTTTTTGCCAGGCAGCAGCGCTGATGCGACCCAACCAATCCCTGCCTGGCGGCCTCCCTACCCGCAACGGGGAGAGCCTGCACTAAAAAAGACAACTAATATCGCAAACGAAGTGGGCAGGGGTAAAATCCGGACCCCGCCTTCAGTGGAGCGGCTCACGCTTCAGCCCCGATCAAGCAGTCATTGCGTCATGTGCATCTTGCGTGTTCTGGTTCAATGAATGCCGGGGCGTAGGCCTTGCTATCCGTGGAACTGGGCAGTGAAGACTTCTTTGGTTACTTTCTTGGTCACAAGAAAGTAACGTTTAAGACATTTAAGATCTACTTTTGGGTAAAGCCGAGTACTGCTTCGTGATTTAGATATCTTACCATGAATTTCATTCCGGACGGCGATCTATACCAACAGCTTCTTAAGTTCGGGATTCTCCCACAATGCTTTGAAATCCTCGTCCTGGGTGACGTTCTCCTTGTAATCCTCGTCGTTCTCGATGGCCTTGGCCAGGCTCTGCAGGGAAGCATTGACATCCCCCTTGAACAGCTGGACCCGGGCCAGCTCGTACCAGGCATCGGCGTCGTCGGAGTATATCACCAGCGATTTTTTAAGGGCGATCAGGGCCTCGTCGTATTTCTGCATCAGACGCAAAGTGACGCCCTTGCTGTACCAGGCGTCGTTGAACTCGGCATCCAGCTTGATGGCCTGGTCGAACATCTTGATGGCCTCCTCGTAGCGCGCCAGGTCGCGCAGGGCCAGGCCCTTGTTGTACCAGGCGGCTATCATCTTGGGGTCCAGAGTTATGGCCTTGTCCAGGGCCGCCACCGCCTCCTGATCGCTGTCCAGCACCCCCAGCACGATGCCCTTGTTGCACCAGGCCTTGGCGAAATCGGGCTTTAGGGCGATGGCCTGGTCGTAGGCCTTGATGGCCTGGTCAAAGCTCTCCATCCGGCTCAGGATGCGGGCCTTGCTGAACCAGGCGTCGGCGTTGTCCGGCTCGGCCTGCAGGGCGCTCTCGAAGGCGTTCAGGGCCTGGTCCAGATGGCCGTGCTTCTCCAGCTTGTTCCCCAGATCGATGTAATCTTCCATATCTGATTCCGTTTATCGTTGTAAACTTATTTTCTCTCTGCAAACCGGCAGGACCAAATCCCTGATGATCTAAAATCAGCTGACTGGTATCTTGAACCTCATTCCCACTCGATGGTGGCCGGCGGCTTGTTGGAGATGTCGTAGACCACCCGGTTGATGCCCTTGACCTCGTTGACGATCCGGTTGGAGACCCGGGCCAGAAGATCCTCCGGCAGCCGGGTCCATTCGGCGGTCATGAAGTCGGTGGTGTTGACCGCCCGCAGGGCCAGCACGTTCTGGTAGGTCCGTTCGTCGCCCATCACCCCCACCGCCCGGATCGGCAGCAGCACCGCCAGGGCCTGGGAGATGCGGTCGTACCATCCGGCGTTCCTGATCTCCTCGATGAAGATGCGGTCGGCCGCCCGCAGGGTGTCGCAGCGTTCCTTGTTTACCTCCCCCAGCACCCGCACCGCCAGGCCGGGTCCCGGGAAGGGGTGGCGCATCACCATCTCCCGGGGCAGCCCCAGGGACAGCCCCACCTGCCTGACCTCGTCCTTGAACAGTTCCCGCAGGGGCTCGATCAGCTTAAGGCTGCGCATGTTCTTGGGAAGCCCGCCCACATTGTGATGGCTCTTGATGGTGGCCGAGGGCCCCTTGAAGGAGACCGACTCGATCACGTCCGGATAGATGGTGCCCTGGGCCAGAAACTCCACCTTCCCAATCCTCCGGGCCGACCCGGCGAAAACCTCTATGAATTCCCTTCCGATTATCTTGCGTTTTCTCTCGGGATCATGCACCCCCTTCAATTTGGCGTAGAAGATCCTGGAGGCATCCACCGTCATCAGCGGGATCCGGAACTGCTTTTTAAACACCTTCTCCACCTCCTGCCGCTCGTTCATCCTCAGCAGGCCGTTGTCCACGAAGATGCAGTGAAGCTGTTTCCCCAGGGCCCGGGAGATCAGCACCGCCGCCACCGAGGAATCCACCCCGCCGGAAAGGCCCAGCACCACTTTGGACTTGCCGGCCCGCTCCTGGATGCTTTGGACCGATTGTTCGATGATGGAGTCCATGGTCCAGTCGCCCTTGCAGCCGCAGACCTTGAACAGGAAGCCGGACAGCATCTTGTGGCCGTTCAGGGTGTGGGCCACTTCGGGATGGAACTGAAGCCCGTAGATCCGCCGCTGCTTGTCGGCCATGGCCGCTATCCGGCAGCTGTCGGTGGAGGCGATGATCTCGAAGCCCGGCGGGGCCTTGAGCACGCTGTCCCCGTGGCTCATCCACACCTGGGTGGCGTCCGGCATCCCGGAGAACAGCCAGCCGGCCGAATCATTGCGGGCCAGTTTTAAGATGGCGTGGCCGTATTCCCGCTCCCGGCTTCGCTGCACCTTCCCCCCCAGCAGCAGGGCGGTCAGCTGCATGCCGTAGCAGATGCCCAGGATGGGAACGCCGGCGGAGAATATTCCGGCGTCGATGGTGGGGGCGTTCTTGTCGAACAGGCTGGAGGGCCCGCCGGACAGGATCAGCCCGCGGGGACCCCCGGCCAGGATTTTTTCGGTCCCGGCATTGCAGGGGATGATCTGGCAATAGACCTTCTGCTCCCTGACCTTGCGGGCGATCAGCTGGGTATACTGCGAGCCGAAATCTATGATGTTTATCCTGTCCAAAAGGCCCTCCGATAATTTACGGTTGCGGTTTCATTTTTTTGAGCAGCCCCGCCAGGGCGGCCTGGGCGGTCCGGGCCAGATCCGGGTCGCGGTCCTTGGACACCTTCATCAGGAAACCGGCCGAGCTCTTCAGCTCTATCTGCCCCAGGGAGGCCAGGATCTGTCTTTTGACCTCCGGCGTCTCCCCCCGGCTCAGCAGGTCGCGTTTGGCATACAGCTCGGTCATGGCGTCCACCGAGGCCTCGTCCCCCACCTTGGCCAGGTGCTCGATGGCCAGCTTTTTGACCTCGGGCTCCTTGTCGCCCAGGGCCCGGATCAGCCAGGCCTCGGAATCCTTGCCGCTGATCTTGTAGATGGCCTTCAGGGCCTCGAGCCGCACCCTGACATCCTTGTCGTTGAGAGTCTCTCCCAGATGGGGGACGGAGTCTTCGGTGCCCATCAGGGCCAGCAGCACCGCCATGTTGCGGCGCACGAACCAGCGGTCCTCCCCCAAGGCCTTGATGGCCAGGGATTCCACGCCCTGCCCGATCTTGTTGAGCACATACATGCACTTGAACCGCATGTTGCTGTCCTCGCTCTCCTTGACCGTATCCATAAGATAGGGCAGGGCCTTTTCCTTGATGCCGGCCAGGGCGCTGGCGGCGGCCTCCAGAATGGGGTCCTTCAAAAGGCCCAGTATCAGGGAACGGATGGCCGCCTCGTCTCCGATCAGCGCCAGGATCTGTATCATGTCCCTGGCCACCGGCTTGTCGGCCATCAGCAGCATGATGTCCGAGATGTCCTTGCTGATGCGGGAGACCAGGGACAGGTGACGAGTACTCTTGATCTGGTCAGCCATCAGCTTGATCACCTCGATGGCCTGCTGGTAGATCCGGGCTTCGCTCTCCTGGCGCAGCCGGCTGGTGATATTGTCTATCACCAGCTCCACCAGGTCGAAGCGCTCGATGGCCAGCAGGTCGTTCTCCAGCGTCATCATTTTTGCCAGAGCACTTTCCCTGACCCCGGGGTCGGCCCCGCCCAGCAGTTTCAAAAAACCCTCCAGGGCCGGTCTGCAGTTCTCGTCGCGCCTTATTATCCAGCGCAGGGTTTTCACCTCGTCCTCCGAGGCCATCTCCGCCGCCGGGCGGGAGGACAGGTCGGCCAGATATCTCTCCAACACCGGCTGGGTGGATGATATCTGTCCGAAGACGAAGGCGCAATCCTCGGTGCTCAATCCGTAATGCTGCAGTTTGGCCTGGACCAGCGGCAAAAGGGTCTGCTTGCGGGAATTGTCGGCCGGAATGGAGGCCACCATCCCCCGCAGTTTTTCGGCCAGCACCACCGGATCGTTCTTGGTCTCCAGGGCCAGCACCTCGGTCTTGTCGATGATCAGCTTGGCCAGCTCCTGGTCGGAATACTTGGTCAGCAGCTCCCGCACCACGTCGGACCACTCCGGATTGTCCAGCTTTACCTGGGCCACCATCTGGCTGCTGCGCTGGTCCAGGCCCCCTATGACATTGGCCATCATCGAGGCATATTCTCCGCCGCCCTGGGTCTTGGCCATCAGGGCCAGCCGGTCCAGGTCGCTCACCAGTTTCTCCTGGCCCTCCGGGGTGTCGGCCATGGCCAGGGCCCCCTTCAAGAGCATCTCGGTCACCATGGAGGGGTCGCTTTTGAGCATGGCTATTACCTGCTCCGGCAGCAGGCTTTCCAGGGCGGCCCCGCCGCCCGGGCTGCCGCCGGACCCCGAACCTCCGCCGTAGGAGATCCCGGTGGCGACAATATTGGAGATGCCCCGCAGGGCCAGGGCCGCCGCCAGCCCGCCCTTGGCCTTTACCTGATCCACATCCATGGCCATGGTCTCAAAAAAACCCTGCAGCTGGTCGCGGTCGATGCCCTGCTTGAAGGTCAGCTGGCCCACGCTCCTCTTTCCCAGCTCGGAGATGAAATTGGCGAACACCTCCTTGCGGGAATCGGGCACCGGATTGTCGTTCAGCAGCAGGATGTTCCCGGCCAGGCTGAAGCTCAAAAAGCTGTCGGTGCCCATGGCCTCCTTGATCAGCTGGAGGCTGGCCTCGAAAAGTTTCTGGGAGGTGGGATGGCTGGCCGGATACATCTTCAGATTGCGCAGGGAGCCGGTCAACTGGCCCACCAGCCGGGTCATCAGCATGGGAGATATGTTGGCCATGATTATCTATATACCTTTTTTATAATGAATCCAGGAAATATCGTCAATCTAAGGCCCTCGGGAATTTTCATGGGTTCATGGTTTCCTTGTGAAATCTTCTAGTGCCGGAAATGCCGGTGGCCGGTGAGCAACATGGTGATATTCAGCTCCTGGGCCTTCTGGATGACGTCCGGGTCCTTGACCGAGCCGCCCGGCTGGATGATGGCCGCGATCCCTCCGGCCGCCGCCAGCTCGATGTTGTCGTGGAATGGGAAGAAGCCGTCGGAGGCCAGCACCGCCCCTGTGGCCCGGTCCCCGGCCTGCCTCAGGGCCAGCCGGACCGAGGCCAGCCGGTTCATCTGCCCGGCCCCGGCCCCTATCAGCTGCTGGTCCTTGGCTATGACGATGGCATTGGATTTAAGATGCTTGACCAGCCGGCAGGCGAAGGCCAGGTCCGTCATCAGGTCTTCGGTGGGGGCCGGGCCGGAGACATGCTGCAGGATCTTCTCGTCCAGCACCATATCATCGGGCCGCTGGATAAGGTATCCCCCGGCCGCCGATCTGGCCAGCCACCCCGTTTTGACCGCCTCCTTGTCCATCTTGACCAGCCGGACATTCTGGCCCCAGCCCTTGCGGCCGGCGAAGATGTCCCTGACCCCGGGGGCGAAGTCCGGCGCGGCGATCACCTCGTAGAAACTGCCCGGGGCCACGATCTGCATGGCGGTCTCGGCATCCAGCGGCCGGTTGAAGCTGATGATCCCGCCGAACCGCGAGATGGGCTCGGGCGGCAGCTCGCCCTGGCTGGCCAGCACATAGGCCTGGACCAGGGTCCCGGCGGTGGCGCAGCCGCAGGGGTTGGTGTGCTTGATGATGGCGCAGGACGGTTTTTTGAATTCCTGGATCAGCTCCCAGGCCGCCGACAGGTCCAGGATATTGTTGTACGAGATCTCCTTGCCGTGGATCTGCTGGAAAGGAATTTGGGCTCCGGAAGGGATGTAGAACCCGGCGCTCTGATGGGGATTCTCCCCGTATCTGAGCCCGATGGCCTTGTCGAGGGAAAGATTGATGCCGCCGGGCAGTTCCTGGCCGCCCGGTATGCGCCCGGAGAAATGATTATTTATGGCCAGGTCGTACCGGCCGGTCAGTTCGAAGGCCGAGACCGCCAGCTTTTTCCTGGTCTCCGGCGACACTTCCTTGTTTTGCCTGATCTCGTCCAGCACCGGCTGGTACTGCTCCGGCGAGGTCAGCACCGCCACCGCCTGGTAGTTCTTGGCCGCCGCCCTGATCAGCGAGGGCCCGCCGATGTCGATGTTCTCGATAGCCTGCTCCTCGGTGGCGCCGGGTTTGGCCACCGTCTGTTCGAAGGGGTACAGGTTGACCGCCACCAGGTCGATGGGGGCGATGTCGTTCTGCCTGAGCTTCTCCATGTGGGCCGGGATGTGGCGGCAGGCCAGGATCCCGGCATGGATCCGGGGATGGAGGGTCTTGACCCGGCCGTCCAGCATCTCGGGGAAGCCGGTGACGTCGGAGACGTCGATCACGGGGAGGCCCTTCTCCCGCAGGTGCCTGGCGGTCCCGCCGCTGGAGACTATCTCGTAGCCCAGGGCGGCCAGCTCCCGGGCGAACTTTTCCACCCCGGTCTTGTCGTAGACGCTTATCAGTGCGCGTTTGGTCGGTTTCAATACTATAATTCCTTCCGAATTATTTCAAGGTCAATATCACCAGTTTATTTTTCGCTGCCACTGCGGCCCGGGAGCCGGAACAGGATATTTGATAAGGCTCATCCACCTGGGTAGATTTAAAATGTTGTAAAGAGGTTATTGCGTTAATATTGCTGCCATCTCCAACACGGAAACCGTTAAAAGTGCTGGCAAATAATATCTTTGTGCCGTACCGGGCAACGTCTCTGCCTCCATTGCCGCCCGGCACCCATTGTGAAACATGTTGGGGATTATTGGATTGCAAATAAGAAATGATCTCAACCCCGTCATCGCATGCCAGATAGGCCCTGCTGTTGGTCGGATCAAGCACGGCATGCAATGGAAGCAAGGTACTGCCCATTTGACCTATCCTGGCGGGATTAGAGGGATCGCTATAATCGACAATTATTATTCCCGAATTCAAGCAACACCCTATCGCCAGCTTTCGACCGGTGTCCAAAGCAATCCCAAAACACCCTTGCCCGATGCCATCAATGGGGCTGGCCACCGCACCCAATCGACCGGGTGCGGCAGGGGCGGAAATATCCAGGAAAATAATCGAATCATTGGTCGATACCGCAAGGATATTGCCGTCGATGGCAAGGTCATTTGATCCGCCGCCTACCGTGACGCTAGTATCGACAAAAGGAGCGCTCATATTAGATGCGTCTATCACGGCAATTTTGCTTCCGTTGGTGGCGACATAGACAGTAGTGCCTTTTATTTTCACATCCTTGGGGACGCCGCTCACGGAAATCTGCCCTATTAGTCTATAACTGGCTTGGCTGGCGACGTTGAAGATCTGCAGTCCTTGGGCATCGCCTAAATAGACTATGGAGTCCTGCAGAATCACGCCATATGCTTCACCCGGTGTGCTGTAAATCGCAGCCACAGCTACCGTATCCCCGCTTATCGGTGCCGTCGGCTCATCCTTGCTGCATCCTTCAATAATTATCAAAGTAACCGACAAGGTCACCAAGCAGGCATGAAAGAACTTTTTATCCATTGTTGTTCCTTGTCCGAATGGATTTTATTAAAAAATTATTTTCTTGAAGTTTCAGGCTGATCTGTTTGCTTTTTTCAGGCATGGTCTTCATAAGAAATTCGTTGATCTTTTCCAGCATTTCCATCCTTTGGCCGTAACTCAGCTTTTGGGCGGATCGCAGATCGTCAAGGTTGTAATACTGGTCATCTTTGTTTATTTTATTTCTCATTTTTCCGGGCTTTCCTGGTACAGCATTTAGCCTTTTAAGTTTCCACCGTGACAACCAGGACCACTTTAATCGCTTTAAGCTCACCCGCCACCGGTCCGATTAATTGTCACGCTGAAAGCGTGTAGGCACATAGCCTGTGGCTTCAGTCACAGGTACCCGATGTAGGCCCCGACCCGCGCCCTGAAGGGGCGCAGAAAATCTAATCCCAAATGTAACGCTCGTCATATGTGATCCCCCGTTCTTTCAAAAACAATAGATATTCTTCCTTAAAACCTTTTACCCTGTGGTGTTCCTCCTGGTTTTCAATATAACGCGAGACCGTTTCAATCATGGATTCGCCCAGGGTGAAAGCGCCGTAGCCCCTCTGCCATTCAAAATGGATTTTTATGTTGCCGTTTTCGTTCACCCATTTGGAGGAGTTTCCCTTGATGCGACGCAGGGCTTCGGAAACAGACAGGGTTGGGGGCAGGGAAGCAAGAATATGAACGTGGTCGGCTGCCCCGCCGATTTTGAGCATCGCTCCCTTTTCACCGCGGATTATGCCGCCTATGTAAGGATACAAGATTTCTCGCAAGGCCGGGGCGACGATATTCTGTCGGCCCTTGGTCGAAAACACAATGTGATAGATCAGATGCGTCAAGGTGCTGCCCATCCAACCTCTTTTCCACCGCCCCTTCTGGGCGGATGATCCATTTATTCCAAGATCTGCGGCTAAAGCCGCAGTCTTGGCCCCTCCGCCCCTTAGGGCGAGTTATGGATGAATTCACATCCCCTTCCGGATCACCTTGCCCTCGGCCATCACGCAGTTGGGGTAGGCCGCCATCTGCAGCGGGTTCCGGTCCCACACCGTCAGGCTGGCCAGCTTGCCCGGCTCGACGCTGCCCAGGATGTCGTCGATCCCCAGGATCGCGGCATTCTTGTAGCTGATCAGCGAGACGGCCTCCTCCTCCTTCATCCCGAAGATCAGGAAGAACTTCAGGCTGTCCCTCAGGGTCGGGGTGGTTATCACCGGGTGGTCGGTCATCAGCCCGTACTGGGCCCTGGACTTGATCAGCAGTTCGGTGTTCCTGTAGCTCTCGTTCTTCAGTTCCACCTTGTAGGGCAGGGCCCCCAGCGGGCCGTAGACCACCGGTATGTCGTTGTTGGCCAGCTGGTCGAAGATCTCCCTGTGGTGCACGTCGCCCAGGTGGTCGGCGGTGACCTTGATCCTGTATTTCTTCGCCAGCTCGATCAGGTACAGCACGTCGTCCTCCTTGTGGACGTGGACCTTGGCGGTCTTCCTGCCCTCCAGCAGCTCCAGCAGGGCCCTCTCCTCGCAGTCGAATTCCAGCAGGTATTCCTTCTCGATGGTCTTCTTCTCGAACTCCACGTCCTCCCGGTTCATCTTCTTCTCGCCGCTCCGAACCTTGATGTCCAGCTCCTTGAGCTTTTTGTCCCGGGCCAGCTCGGTCTTCTGTTTCTTCAGCAGCACCGTGTCGAACTTCTTCTCCAGCATCCCGTAGATGCCCATCCGGGTGTTGGGCCTGGCCCCCTTCCAGTCGTGGGTGGAACGGGGGTTGTAGCCCAGGGCCATCTTGTAGCCGTAGTCCTTAAGCAGGGCCTCCTGGCGGTGGCGGGCATAATTCTTGATGATCATGGCCCGGCCCCCCAGCAGATTGCCGCTGCCGGGGACGATGCAGCTGTACAGCACCCCGAAATCCACCGCCTCCCGGAAGGCCAGATCGTCGAAGTAGACGCTGTTCAGTGGGTCGTTGATGGGCAGGAACTGGTCGGTGATGTCGTTGGCCTCGTCCTCGGCCCCCGGCTCGCCGAAGCGGGCCATCCCGATGTGGGAGTGGGCGTCGATGAAGGCCGGGGTGACCACCCCGGTGAAATCGGCCTTCTGCCTCTTCTTGCCGATCTCAATTATTTTGTCGTTCTCGATGACCACCGAGACGTTGTTCAGCTTCCTCTTTCCGTCGAACAGGGTCTCGGCGTTGATGATGATGTTCTTGGCCATGGTTCGATCCTTTTTCTGCAGTGGTTTGAGGATAGGTGAAACCCCGGTCCGCCCCGTCATTTTTTATAATGCTTCACGGCCTCCGGCAGCAGTTCCTTGATCTTGGCTATGCGGGACTCATCCGAGGGATGGGTGCTCAGGAATTCCGGGGGCTTGGCCCCGCCGGCCTGGCTCATCCTCTGCCAAAAGTCCAGGGCGGCATTGGGGTCGTAGCCGGCCAGGGCCATGAAGATCATGCCCAGCCGGTCGGCCTCGTATTCTTGCTGGCGGCTGTAGGGCAGCATCACCCCCAGCTGCGAGCCCAGCCCGAAGGCGGTCATCCACAGGGCCTGGGTCTCCTGCGGCTTGTCCTCCAGCGCCTTCTGCAGGGCCATGCCGCCCATCTGCTGCAGGAGGCCCTGGCTCATCCTCTCGCTGCCGTGCTTGGCCACCGCATGGGCCACCTCGTGGCCCATCACCACCGCCAGTCCGGCCTGGTCCCTGGTCAGCGGCAGGATCCCGGTGTAAAAGACCACCTTGCCGCCCGGCAGGCACCAGGCGTTTGCCTCCTGGCTCTCCACCAGGTTGAACTCCCAGGCGAAGCCGGCCAGGTCGGAGCTCATCTTATGCTGGGCAAAGTAACCCTCCACCGCCCGCTGGATGTTCAGCCCCACCCTGCGGACCAGCTCGGTCTGCCGCTGGTCGGAGCTGAGCCGGTTCTGCTTGATGAACTGGTCGTACTGCCGGAAGCTCATGGACATCATCTCTCCGGACGGGACCAGATTTAGCTGCTGGCGCCCGGTGATGGGCACCGTGGCGCAGGAAATAAACATGACCGCGCACAACAGCAGGGCAGCGGCAAAGGGGCGTACCATGTATATACCTCCTTGTATTTATTTAGATCTGTTTGATCCTGTATCCCACCGTGAACGACAGCACCCGGTTGCGGTGGTCCACATAGCGGTTGATGTCGTCGATCTCCGGTCTTACGATCCTGGGGAAACCCAGGCTGAAGCTGCCGCCCAGCTCCATCCGGCCCAGGGGGATGTTCCCGCCCATCACCAGTCCGTAATCATCCTTCCTGAAGGCGGACTCCGAAATAATGTAAACGCTGTCCATCTGGATGATGCCGGCCGAAGCGCTGGCGGTGGTGACCTGCCGGCCGGAGACAAGCCTAGCTCCGTAAACCCCGAAATACAAATTGAGCAGCGGCTGATGCGACCTCGCCAGGCTGAAGCACATCACCACCGGAACCTCGGCATAGTTCAGCCTGGTATCCGAGGTATTGTAATGATCGTAGGTGATGCCGGTGGTGGTATCGGTCTGCCGGAAGGCCTGCACCACCTCGGCCCCCTTCTGGTTGAACAGGATCCCGGACCGGAAGGAGACCAGCCGGTTGATCCGGTAATTCACATACCCGCCGCCGCCCAGCCCGATCTTCTCGTTGATCGAGGCGTTGGTGTTGGGGTTCCGGACGAACTTGGCCCCGTTCAAATTTCCCCACAGGCCCAAGGACAGGGATTGGGCCGCTGCGGGCCGGGGGAGCAATGCCAGTCCGGCGATCATAACGGCCAGATATGTCGAAATCTTTTTGGGAAGCATCGGTGTTAAATTGCTAGGCCCCGAATTTGCCCAGCTTCAGGGCGTTGGCCAGCATCAGGGGCATGGCCTCCACCGCCGGGAAGCAGCCCAGGCTGCCGTAGGCGCAGTTCCGCTCGTTGAAGCTGTCCAGGCCGTCCGGCCGGACATAGGGCGAGTGCAGCATGAAGGGGTTGGGGTGCCAGCTGTGGCCCTTCATCCGGGCCGGGGTGGAATGGTCCCCGGTTATCACCAGCACCTCCGGGTTCAGCTTGCTGACCATCGGCATGGCGTCGTCCAGTTCGGTGATCACCTGAACCTTGGCGTTGAAATTGCCGTCCTCGCCGTAGGAATCGGTCTTCTTGATGTGGATGTAGAAGAAATCGAAATCGTTGTAATACAGCCGCAGGGTCTCGAACTCGTCCTCGATGGTCTGGCCGGTGTCCAGCTCGGTCATCCCCACCAGCTTGGCCAGCCCCTTATACATGGGATAGGCGGCGATGGCCGCGGCTTTGAGGCCGAACCTCCTGTTAAGGGAGGGGATGTCGGGATGCTTGGCAAAGCCCCGCAACAAAAGGGTGTTGGCCGGGTGCTGGTCCTTGAGCACCTGGTTGGCCCGGGCGATGAATTTGGCCGCCACCCCGGCCAGCTTGAGGTCCTCCTCGAAGAAGGCCTTGGGCTCTATGGCCGGCAAACCCTCCCGCTGGGGATCGGTGTCGTGCAGGTTGCCGGAGAGCCCGTCGCCCCGGAACAGCACCACCAAGCGGTGCTCCTTGCCGTGCCGGATCACCACCTCCACCCCGTCGATGGCCGGGATGGCCGCCTGCAGTTTGGCGCACAGCTCCCTGTTCTTCTCGGTGGGGATCCGGCCGGCCCGGCGGTCGGTGATCAGCCCCTGGGGATCCATGGTGGCGAAGTTGGCCCGGGCCGCCACGTCCCGCGGGGTCATCTCCAGGCCGATGCCCAGGGCCTCCAGCACCCCCCGGCCGATCTGGTATTTGACCGGATCGTACCCGAACAGCGCCAGGTGGGCCGGGCCGCTGCCGGGGGTGATGCCGTGGGAAACGGGGACCGTCAGCCCGCAGACCGATTTGATGGCCAGGGCGTCGATATGCGGCTTGGCGGCCGCCTCCAGTTCGGTCTGGCCGTCCCTCTCCCGGGGCAGGCCGCCCAGGCCGTCGGCCACGATCAGCACTATCTTCTTATCATTGCTGACCAGCAGTTCCTGCAACAACGAATCGTCCAGCATATACCGCTCCCTTGGCTAGGCTTGCTTTTGTTTTTTATTGGCCAGATGCCGTTTCATCTCCTCCACCACGCTGTAGGGGACCTTTACCGAGCCGCCGCCGTTGTTCATCAGGTTGTCGCTGTGGCAGTCGGAGCCGCCGCAGACCAGAAGGTTCTTTTGCCGGGCGAGGTCCAGGTAGTTCTTCACCTGGCTGTTGGAGTGCTTGGAGTGCCACACCTCCAGCCCGTCCAGTCCCTGGGAGACGAACCGGTCTATCAGCCCGTCCCGGTTCTCGATCCCGGGGTGGGCGAAGAAGGCCAGCCCTCCCACCGAATGGACCAGGTCGAAGGACTCCCGGGGGGTCAGAAAATTCTTGGGCACATAGGCCGGGCATCCGTTGCCCAGATATCTGGTGAAGGCCTCGTCGGTGCCGCCTACGTAGCCCTCCTCGGCCAGGGCCCGGGCCACATGGGGCCGGCCCACCGAGCCCGAACCGGCGATCTCCAGCACCCGGGCGATCTCCAGGCGCACCCCCAGCTCGGCCAGCTTCTCCACCATCCGGTGGGCCCGTTCGATCCGGGCGTTCTTGAAATGCAGCACCCTCTCCTGGAATTGGCTCTGGGTGTAATCGATGAAATATCCCAGAATGTGGATCTCGGCCCCCTCGATGTTGGTGGACAGCTCTATCCCGGGGATGACCTCGATCCCCACCCTGAAGGCCAGGCTGGAGATCGGCTCGATGGCGTCCCAGGCGTCGTGGTCGGTGATGGCGATGGCCTTGAGCCCTTTCAGGGAGGCCTGCTTCACCAGCTCCTGCGGGGTGAATATTCCGTCGGAGGCCGCGGTATGGATATGCAGATCTACAAAATATTGCTGGCTGGTCATGGATCAAAACACCGGCTGTTTGTTCTTGCCGCCCGTCTCGTCGGCCTCGCTCTTGAGGCCCAGGTCGCTGACCACCGTCTCGATCAGCGATTCGTCTATCTGCTGGATGCCGCTCATGGAGCCCTCCAGCAGGGCGTTGTCGCAGATGGTGTTTATCAGGCGGGGCTTTCCGTCGGAGTAGAAATGGATGAACTCGTAGGCCGAATCGGTGAACAGCTCGTGCTGGCAGCCCACCACCGCCAGGCGGTACTGGATGTAGCCCCGGGTGGACTCCGAGGTCAGCGGCTCCAGCTTGTGCTTGACCGCGATCCGCTCCCTCAAGGGGGGATCCAAAGCCAGGCACTGCTCCAGATCGGGCAGCCCGAACAGCAGGAAGGTTATCAGCATGCTGCCGGAGACCTCCATGTTCAGCAGGCCCCGCATCTCCTCCATGATCTCCTTGTTCTTGAGCATGTTGGCCTCGTCGATGATGATCACCGCCTTGCGGCCCTCGTTGTAGATCTTCATCAGCTGTTCGTAAAGCTGTCCCACCATCCCGGCCTTGGTGTCGGCCGGCTTCTCCACCCCCATCTGCAGGGCGATCTTGGAGATCAGCCAGCCGGGGGTGACCTCGGAGTGAACGATCACCAGCAGGCCGGTCTCGAACTGGTCGTCCGGCAGGATCTCCAGCATCCGCCGGGAGATGGTGGTCTTTCCGGTGCCGATGTCGCCCAGCACCACCGCCAAACCCTTCATCATCTCGGCGGCATGGGACAACTTGAGAATGGCCTTGGAATGCTGGGGGCTGTCGTAGTAGAATCGGTTGTCGGGCGCGTTGGAGAACGGCTGGTCGGTCATCCCATAAAATTTTAGGTAGTCCATTATATTAACTCCTTGAAAAATAATCCAATTAGACTATAATATTAACTGAAAAAAAAGATATTTGCAAGCTTAAAATTAAGCATTTTTAAAGAAAAAAGGGCGGTTAAACACCGCCCTGATAATTCTGGATAAATATGGATAATGTTCTTATTTTATCAGCACCATTTTTTGTATTATTTGACCATTGTTTGATTCTAATTTACAGAAATAGGCCCCTTGGGTTGCTTTGCGGTTGTTTTTATCGTTTCCGTCCCAAATTGCTTTATATTTTCCGGCCATTTTATCTTCATTTACCAGGGTTCTTACCAATTGCCCGGCAACGTTGTAAATAGATAAGTTGACATGCCCCGATACCGGCAACTGATAACTGATGCTCGTATAATGACTGAAAGGATTGGGGAAATTCGGGGATAGACTTAAGATCGTTTTGAAGTCGTTGTTCTCCGGCTTTCCCGTAACGCCGGTTATCCTGCTGGATTTGTAAATATAGCTTATCCGTTCGGTATTGAACGGGTCATAAGTGACATAAATATTTTGCCCATCCCAGCTTATACAAGGAAATTCATACTCATAAGATCCATAATGAGGATACGGCACATAGTGCCCATAAAATATACATTCCCCCTGTTCTCCTGAGCCGATCTTATAATACCATACATTGCAGGTATCTGAGTCGTTTTGCGATCGGCTGAAAACAAAATCCGAATCGTTGGCCGCTATTGACGGTTCCTTTTCATCGAATGGTGTGTTGATCTCCGGTCCCATGTTGACCGGCTCCTGCCAGGCTCCCCCTGTTTTCTGGGACATCCAGATATCGTAACCGCCGTAACCACCCGGGCGGTTTGAATGAAAATATAGTCTTTGGCCATCCTGGGAAATAGCCGGACCACCGGCAGGCAACTTATTTATAGCGCTGTCCAACGGTTGCGGTGGCAACCAGTCCCCATTGGTATAATATGTCACCCAGAGACTGTCATTAAAATAGCCTCTGGTAAAATAGAGCGTGGTGTCGTCATACCCAATGCAGGGGGACGATTCGACATGTCCCGGTATCGTGTCGTTTACAATATTTCCCAGGAAGATAGGCTGACTCCATCCGCTGTCGGTAGATAATGAATAAAATATATAACCCGGGCCACCACCGATTGTACCAGTGTCGGAAGAAAAAAATAATTTCGTTCCATCATGATTTATCGACGGCATATCATGCGCATAAAAAGTAGAGTTGATGTTGACCCCTGTTGGCGTTGTCCAGCTATCGGCAAATGCCGCATTTGCCGTCAATGCTAATAAAACCGACATTGCTAGATTTCTCATACAACCTCCAAAAATAAAAAGCCCGGCAACCGCAAATTATCTGCGGTCGGGCTTGGTTTTATTTTTTTCGCCACTCCAAATAATGACATTAATAACTGCCATTTGAAATGACTCCTCACACTATTTACTTAGTTAGTATAGCACAGAATTAACACTTGTCAAGGACTATTTCCAAAGTGGGCAAGATCAATATACCCTCTCTATCTCCACCCCTTTGTAATAATGTTTTAAAATGCTCTTATAGCTTTTGCCGGCCCGGGCCATGCCGATGGCCCCCCACTGGCACAGGCCCACCCCGTGCCCGAAGCCCCGGCCGGTCAAAATTATCCTTTCGATATGCCCCTGGGCATTCCTCCGGTTCTCGATCTCGAACCAGGCGCTGAGCAGGGCGTTATCCTTCAGGCCATTGCGGATGGCCGCCTTGGTCAGAACCGTATCCCCGGCGCCGGTGGAGACCAGCAAAGAAATTATCCTTCCCGACCTTCCGACCTTCAGAACCTTTACCTCCTTTATAACCTCCTGTTTCCCCGGTAAAAGCCTTTCCGCCAGCTCCTCCGCCAGGATGGTGTCGCTCCAGGCGTATCTGGGCGAGATGCCGCACCACTTATCCTCCACCGGTTCCAGATAGGGAAAATCCTGGTCTTTGGCGTTCCAGACCTCGGAGGGCCGGGCGGTCCTGCCCCCGCAGGTGGAATGGAAATTGGGCGAGATCACCCGGCCCCGGAAGGTCAGCGCCTTACCTTTGGTATCGGCCACCGCCCGTTTGACGGCGGGTGAGGCCAGGTTGTCCAGGTCAAAGCACTGGTGCGAGGTCCCGGCTTCGATGTCATAATAGCTCTGGGGATTGGCGCCGATCCTGGCCCAGGCGTAGCTGCGGGAGATTATGGCCTGGGCCATGGCCGCCTGCGGCGTTTTGTCGGCCAAACCCCCGATCTCGCCGGCCAGCACCCCCGGCAGGTATTCCTCCAGCGGCATCTCGGCGATTATCAGCAGTCCCTGGTCGTTGTCGCGGCGGATCTCGATGGCCCCCTTCACCCGCTTGTGGTTGATGAAATATTCATCGGCCGACCACAGCCTGATCCGTCCCTCGATGTTTTCTATGGCCGTGCCCCGGTTGGTTCCGGCCGTCAACCCCGAACCGGCCGGCTGGATGCTCCAGCTTTCGCCCGGCAGGATGGTTCCTTTATGGCTCTGGTCCCAGACCGAGATATTGTATGACCCGAAAATCACCGCTTGGGGCTGCCGCCTCTGCAGGGCGATCCTTATCAGCACCACGCCCTCCGGCGGTTTCCGGCTGAGGTAGACCGGGGCGCAGCCCAATAAAATTATGGCCCAAAAATATAACAGAATATATGATCTGACGCGCTGCTGCAACTCTCTAGTTGTCCTTCATTTTCTTTTCGGCCTGGAGCATCACCTCCTGGGCCCGGCGCCGCTCGTTCACCAGCCGGCCGGCGGTCTCCTGGTCCAGCGGATAGCTGACGGCCTGCTGGGCGGCGCGGTAGGCGCTGTGGTATTTCCCGTTCTCCAAAAGACATTTGGCCAGCTTATAGGAGGCCACCACCTTGTTGTAATTGTTCAGGGCATTCTGACCTTCCAGCAGGTTCAGCAGTCTGCCGTAGGCGGCCTCGGCCTCCGGCCATCTTTTCTGCCGCCACAATACCTCCGGCACCGCCCAGTGGAAGAAGGGATTGTGGGGATACTGCTTTTCCAAAAGCCGGCCCAGCTCCAGGGCCTTTTTATCCCGGCCGTAATCGGTGTAGATCCACAGTAGGGCGTTCTGTCCCATCACCCGGGAGTAGCGCCCCTGCTCGACGGCGGTGATTATCTCCGAGACCCCCTGTTCCCGGGCATCCCCGATGAAGGGCAGCCACTTTAAAAGGCTGGTGGCCTTGGTCCGGAAATAATGATAGGAGCCTATTCCTATGTATGCATCATATAGCGTTGAGTCTATCTCCCGGGCCTTTTTGAAATCCGACACCGCCTTCAGCCCGTTCCGGAAGGCCGCCAGGTATTTGCCCTGCCGGGCGTCCCAGGCCGCGATGTAGGAAAAGCTTCCGCCCCTGACAAAATAGGCCCAGGCATCCCGGGGATCGTCATCCAGGGCCAGGTCGCAGAGCATGATGGCGCTGTCCACGGAATTCCGGTAGTACCGATGCCAGAAATCGCTCTCATAGGCCGACATCCTGGTCTGGTACAGCCCGGCCTTGAAGAAATACCCGGCCGGGTTCCGGGGGTGGTTCCGGATGAAGCCGTCGAATATCACCACCGCGCTGTCGTAGTCGCCCTGGTAAAGGATCTCCAGCCCCTGGTCTATCCGGCCGTCGAAGTCTTGGGAGATGCCGGCCCTCAGCTCCGCCGCCGGCGACAACAGACCGGCCAGGAATGCAATGATTATGATCTTGATCTTGCTCACAGCAGGTGCCTTCCCAATAATAAGATCCCCGGATCGGAGCTGATGACCGTCCGGGCCACGTGAATGGGATCGATCCGGGCCGGGTCCTTTCCGGCCAGGAGGTTCACCAGCAGCCGGGCGATCCGGTCCATCTCGGCATCGGACAGTTTCAAAAACACCTCCCGGACCTTGTGGTGGAATTTGAGGTCCTTCCAGGGCCCGGACCACCATTCTTTGGGATATTTTTTTAGCTGCGAGATGTCGTTGGTCTTAAGGTATTCGGCGGTCAGCCTTCCGGCCAGGGTCCCCGAGGCCATGGCGATGGCGATGCCGGCCCCCGACAGGGGATCGGTCAGCCGGGCGGCATCCCCGGCCAGCAGGATATTGCCTTTGACCATGGGGTGATCGGAGCCCAGGGCCGGAGTGCCTCCCGCCATTTTTTCGATGATCTTGGCCCCGGGCAGATTTTTGGCGATGAATTCATCCAGGTATTGCACCGGCTTTTTCTCCCCGGCCAGTGAGGCCACTATCCCCAGCCCCACGTTGGCCAGTCCGCCGCCCTTGGGAAAGATCCACAGATAGCCGCCCGGCGCGATATCCCGCCCCACCCAGAAGCGGACCATGTCCGGCGGGCCGTCCACCTTGGACATCAGGTACTGGGCGCAGCTGTGAAATTGTTCCGGCTCCAGCCGGGTGTCCATCCCGGCCCAGGCCCCCACCAGGGACTCCACCCCGTCGGCCCCGATGATCGCCCGGCATTTTATCTGCCTGGTCTCACGGCCGGATATCAATGTCACCGATTCGGCCAATTCGCCGTTCATTTTGACCGACACCGCCTCGGTGTTCACCATCACCTCGGCCCCGGCGGCTCCGGCCAGCCCGGCCAGGTGGCGGTCGAAGATCTTGCGCTCCAGCACCACCCCCACCCCGGCCCAGGGCACCGCCACCTCGGTCCCGTCCGGGGAATAGAGGACCGCCCCGTTGATGGGGGCCGCCACCCACTTGGGGTCGGGCTCCATGAACAGCCCCAGGCTCCGCAGGCTGGTGGCCTCGGCACAGCACAGGGGGACGCCGATCTCCCGGTGCTTTTCGGCCAGCAGGACGGAATGCCCGGCCCGGGCGATCTCCCTGGCGGCCAGGGACCCGGCCGGCCCCCCGCCCACCACTATCACGTCGTAAGAATCTGATCTGAACATAGCATTGTTATGTTATCACAAGTATGTTTTGATTTGCAATAGATAAAAGAAGCCGCCCCGCCTTTCGGCGGGGCGGGAACGGCCGGCTTGGCTTGGGAAAGGGGTATGACCACTGCCACACCATCGCCATGGTCCTACATCAGCCTTTCTGATCGCCCACACCAATATTGGTGTGCTCTTTTATCTGTTTTAACACCCAATCGCTTTTATTGACCACTTCTTCATTAGTAAAGCGAATGACTTTTATACCGTATCGATTTATTATCATATCCCGCAGGGTATCATAATCCTTTTGTTCCTCGTGAATCCCGCCGTCGATCTCCACCACCAGGTTAAGCTCTTCGCAATAGAAGTCAGCGATGAAGCCATGGATAATCTGCTGCCGTCTAAAATGGAGCCCCATGAATTTATCTGTTTTAACCTCATTCCAGAAGCATTTCTCGGCCAAAGTCATATTTCTTCGCATCCATTTGGCCAATTCTAATTTATTGGACTTAACCTTTTGTAAACGTATCAACCCGCTGGGCATTCTAACGCCTTTCGTTTTGACCTAACCCTAAATCCCTTCCCCACAAAGGAAGGGACTTCTAACACCCCTTCCCTATGGGGAAGGGGCAGGGGTTAGGTCATAACCGCCACGGGAAGGGAGGAACGTATTTTCATTTTTCATAACGCAAATAATACCAACCAACAAACCCTCTCTCCGTTGCGGGGAGAGGTAGGAGAGGGGTCAAAGGCACAGCATTACAAAAGCCTTTCGTGAGCGGTGGGCGCTGGTCAAACCTGGCGGCCAGGGACCCGGCCGGCCCCCCGCCCACCACTATCACGTCGTAAGAATCTGATTTGAACATAGCATCGTTATGTTATCACAAGTATGTTTTGATTTGCAATAGATAAAAGAAGAAGCCCCGCCTTTCGGCGGGGCGATTAGGCCTTAAAATGTTATCTGTTTTGCATAATTGTACGATATCTTATGCCCCGATGAAGTTTCCTTGTATCCCTTTTCTTCATGAGACCTTTTGGTCAACTCCGAAGCAGTTAGATGGCCCATTATTTTAAGGATATGATCAATATGCTTCTTCTCTTTGGCGCTTATCAGTTTAATTTCACTTTTGGCCTTAGCCTTGATAAATTCACCGGCAATATCTTTTTTATCATCAAAAGTTACTTCCTGGCTGCCGATCAATTTGTTTTGGTGCATCAGGCATAATAGGTATTCATACTTGTCAGGCACGGGGCCATATTGCAGATGCACGTAAACACAGCCGTTTATTGATTTTTCGCAAACCTTGAAATTGTAAAAATCAATATACCATAATAATTTATTAAGTTTGGTTTTAAAGGTGCCGCCCAGTTCGGATAAAACATACAGTACTACTTCGTTAAAGACATCTATGTTAAATGATTTATACCCGGTAAACTCATTTTCTTCATGCGCGATAGGAACAAAGGGCGTCCAGTTCTTTTCATCCAAAAGCAAAAACTCGTTTAGTTTTAATTCCAGTTTTTTGGCTATAGCTGGTTTGAGCTTGCTTTTATTTCTTTCAAACAATTCCATAACATTTGCCGGCCGGTCCAATAGCGCCAACAGGCCATTGTGCGCCTCGTCCGGCAGCATCCCTGTTTCGTAACGGTGAATGGTGATCTCTCCCCAACCCAGCAGAGCGCCCAAAGAGCGCTGGCTTAAACCGTATTTTTCGCGCAAAGCGATAATATCCTGGGGTGAAACCAAACCGTGTTTGCGGCGGTAAATATCATAAGCCTGTTCAAGGTTTTGACCGTCAAGTTTTTCGTCAAACAGGTCATTGCCGCAGCCAGTACAAACCATGACATTTGACGTTATGGTGACCGGGTCCTTTTTTACAGAAAATGTTTCCTGGCGGCGTTCAACTTTCAATTTTGTTGTTGTGCCGCAATAAGCGCAATATTTGTTCATTTTAAAGCCTCCATCTACCGATAGGGATAAACCATTTTTCCTCCGGCCTTATGAAACGATATGCAACGCGCCGTTCCGCCGGTGAAGTCATCGAATAGTTTAACGTATATTTCGTTTCCGTCCAATTCGAGGCCGAAAACCCAAACGTGATGGTGTTTAAAGGTGTGGTCGGTGGACGGGCCGGATACATAGTCGCTAATCGTAAGCTCCATAATGGTTTCATGGACGCGTTTGAATGACAAACCGTGCTCCATTATGGTTGCCAAGTTCTCCCGGCGCGGGATCAGTTCCCAGTTTTTGGCCCAGTGGGCTAAAAAAGTATCAAGGAAGGTTTTAACTTGTGCTCGTGTGGCCATGGCGGCTGAAAATTGATGTTATCATATGATAGCACTTTTGTCAAGGGGTGCTGAATATTTTTGTCTTTTTACCCCACCCACTTAACGCCCCTGGTGGCATACCACCAGGCCAGATCATAAACCTGGTCGCATTTGGTTTTGAATATCAGCCGGGCATGGTTCTCCGGCAGGGTTTTATTTAGGTTGTCCTCTATGGCGGTTTTTACCCGCTCCTTGGTCTAAGTTTCCTTGTGCCGATCAAACACCAATACTCGCGGCCGGCCGGCCTTCTGGGCAAGACCTTACGACCGGCCGCTTAAGGTGCTTTTTCTTAACCCCCCGGCCTACATCATCCCCCTGTCTTTTTGTTACCTGTCCATTTTCTTGTATACGAGCAGGATGAACCCGGGCAGGTTCTCCCGGCAGTGAAGGCAGAATAACACGGCCTGCAAACCGTCAATGCCGGCCGCCTCGGCCTCCGGAGTTCTGGTACTCCGGGCGGTGCTTTTTGATCTGGGCCCGGGTGACCGGGACCTTGCTTGACAGCAGCAGGGCTATCAGGTCTATGAGGCGTTCGTTTTATGTGCGGTCATGCGTTATGTTTATAAATTATTTTCCTACTTAGCGCCAAGCTTACCTAATAGAGGCTTTTTCTGGCGCCATAGGGTATTCTCCATTAACTGTACGGTTTCCCTGGAAACTGAATCATCAAATGAATAATATTCTATATGTATGTTTGTGTCGCATTTTATTATCCATGATTTTAAATGCATGGCATATGTTCTTGTATTGTCAGTTCCAATATGTTGCTTAATGCGTCCTCTTATCCCCGTAATTTTGCTGCCAACGTATAGGCAGGTTGAATTGCTGTTGTTGATCTGGCTAAAATGTATTTCACCTTTTTTGCTCCTATATTTTTGGGCTGCATTTTTTACGCACTCTACCTTACCCTTATCAATATAGAATACATAGATCACGTTCGTATTTTTATTATCTATGAGTTTTAACAATGATTCTACTTCCATGGGTTTTGTCAAGTTCTTGGATGATATATTCAGTTTATTGCAAGCTGGCATTTTAATATTTTCCAACATATTGATGCTTGTTTTTAAATCTTTTATACATTTTGCAATTATATCCACAGAAAACATATTACCTCCTTATATTTTAAAAGCATTGTATTCTTTCTCCGAAAGTGCAAAGCCCGGGTCAACTATTTTAACCTCGACATGAGTAAGACCATAAAGCTTATACACCATTATATTTATTTGATTCTGGTACTCTTCAATCTTATCTTGTTTCTGTTTGTTTTGTAGATAATCGCTTGTGTTTGCGATAGCCATAATTTTATCAACGAGTTCAATAAATAGATTTTGTGTTTCATTTGTTTTTAAAAGTATGGGCAAACCTTCTACTTCATAAGCGTTGACATTACTATTTGTGCTAAATATTTTAAAATACCAATTTATTAATTTTGAATTCAATAACGCCAATAAATATTTATCCTTAATGTTTTTATTGTTTACAAGTACATAATTAGTTGAATTCCCACAAAATACTTGGGGACCAACCATTGTCATTTTTAATCTGTTTTTTTCATCCACGCCTGTAATGCCCTGCATAACTATTCTCTTGTTTTTATAATGCATGGATTTGGGGCCATGATTATTTTTTAAATACGAATTCATGTTTAAATATTCCACTTCACCCTGGCTCATTTCCTCTTTTATAAACCACTTCTGTATGGCGGCACCCTTAACCATTTTATAATTGTTTGCGCTTTCATTGCTTCTTAAATATTTTTTATGGAAGGTTAAGTTAATTTCACCTTCATAGCATTTCGCATATTGTATTAACCTTTCCGTTTCAGCTATTTTTTTTAAAACTTTATACTCATATTGATTAATTGATGGTATTGTATAGTTAAAAGGATCAAAACTAATAATATCTTGATTGTTTAATGTTACTTTTTTTCCATTTTGCATATATTTGCTATCCCAAACATTCAAAACAAATTCATATCTAATTTGCTTTATCTTGAAACACTGTATAATGCAGACACTCATCTTAGCATCTTCAAAAACCCTAAGCTTTATGTTATCTCTTTCTGGGAAAGAATCAATTTTTACAATATTCATATTCTCTAAAAAATGTTTCCGTAATTTTGTAGCTGAAATATCAGCTAAAAAAGAATTTTGAAATATTTCACACAAAAAACCATTTTTCTTAAGCAATTCTAAAGATTTTGCAAGAAATAACTTATACGCATTTAATTTTCCACCACAAGCTTTATCATAAATGCGATATTTTTTAAAAGCAGCAATTTCATCTTTTTTATCTCCTTGATAAACATCATAAGGTGGATTTGCAACAACAACATCAAAACCGCCACTAACGCGAAATACTTCAGAAAATGATAACTGATAATCAAAATCAACTTTGTAACCCAATAACTTTATAGAGGATAAATATATATTCGTTATTATTTTATCAATATCTTTTTTTAATTTACTCTTTTCTTGTGGCGCTGTAGCATTAATATATTTATTTTTAAGTTCTTCAACCATATCAAGATTTCTATGCTGGTACCCATAACCTTTGAGTGAATCCCCCCGAACAATTTTATAATCCAAATTTGGCAAAGGTTTAATATTCTCAATATCCATTTCATCAACCACCAGAGATAGCCAAAGTCTTAACTTAGCTATCTCCACAGCCCCACTGTCAATATCCACGCCATAAAGCGAATTTTCTATGCACTGCCTTTTATAATCATAAGCTGCTGACTTTTTCCTTTTATCCAGCACGCTGCGTATCTTTACGATCTCGCTCATCATGCCTACGGGGAATGCCCCTGAGCCTACCGCCGGGTCGCAAACTTTTATGCCGGCCAGCAAATCGTCAATCCTTTTAGCATTATCCCTTATGGTCTGCGGCATTTTATGTGGGTATGCTCTGCTCGCCCCGCCTTTTTCGTTGATATGATCCTCGTGCTCCTTTATGCCCTCGCCATGCAAAATAAGCGTTTCAATATCCCCTTTAGATATTTCAGGATTAGCTTTATGCTCAACGGTTATATCCAATTGCCCCCTTTTGCCCTGGTTACCCAATAGGTTTAAATTCTTTTCGCCCATGATTTCATAACAAGCTGGTTCGCTATTTAATCCTGTGAAAAGATAATTTATCAAGCTTTGCTGGCACATATAGTGAACTATCTCGCGCGGAGTATAATAAACCCCAAACTGCTTATTGAATTTACCTTCTTCACCGGTTTTTAAGGCCTTTTTATATTCGCTGAAGTTATCCGGCCTGATGGCATTAAATTTCTCATAGGCCTTGCCCAATAACTCCGGATCAATGGCCACTTCCTTATCCAAGGGCTCATCCTCTTTTACCGTAAAATTATACCTGTCAAATATATCCAATATTCCATCACCTGCGTCCCCTTCGGGCGTTCGGTGATTGTTGGAAAAAAGATCATCCGGCAGTAAGATATCTGTCTTGGACCAGTCATAGTTGAAAATTGGGTCGAACAAACCACCATTAAGAAACGGTATCTTACACTTAAATTGACTGTAATAATGGTCTTCGTGGCTCCGGTCAAGCCGCAGCGCCTCATAGAACAGCGGTTCTAAGATATCATTAAAGAAATTTGTGTACGATCCATGCTTCTTTTCAAATAACTCCCTAAGAAACTGCTTGGAACCGCACCCCCAAGCACCGTTCTTGGGAACACCAAACCATCCTTTTTTCTGCAAAAAATATAAGAAAACTATCTGGCCTAAAAGTTTTTTGGCAAAGTCAACGGTATTGACGCCTTTACCCTCAAAGTCTTTTTCAATGGCCGGATCATTTTTAACCGTTTTATCCAACGCCTCTTTTGTATCAAGAAAAAGATTGCGATACTTAGTGAAAAATTCCTTGGTCACGCTCTCAATATTAAAAGCTTCTTCAAGTTTACCCAGAGTGGGGTTCTTTTCGTCTTCAGCTAAAATGGGAACCAAGCGGCTTTGGGCAGTATGGCTTCTCTCATTCACACCTACCAGAAACGACCAACGCCGGGCCGGAGTAAACTCATCTACCGGCTTTGGCCGGCCGCTTGATTTATCAAACACAGTATCCATCTTAACCAACGAAAAACGCCAGTCTGCGGAGTTGGGCGAGACAAATGCCACCAAGGCCGCATCCTTGGAGCTGGTTCTTCCATAGTCGCCCTTTAAATAACCAGCCACAAAATTTCTCTGCATGGTCCGGGCATGGCCCACCGAATGATCTTTTTTTAGATGTACTATTAGGATATCAAGCCGTTTATTATCAGCATCCTTGTATTTGCCCAAACGCTCAAAGGAATCAACCTGTTCGCTGAATGACTGGCGAACATTGACACCTTTTAATGTAAACGGTGCATCCTCATACCCGTTCAGCAATTCTCTGGTAAAACGGGCATATTTATCTTTATCAAACTGCTGTTCAAAAGTACTTTTGATAAGACTGACGGCTTGTTGGTTATCCATTTTATCCTTAAATATTTACTGTTTTATTTAGCTTCCAGGAACATGGAAAGAATAACCTCGCGTTTGCCCGAGGAAATGTAATTTTGTTCCGCATAGTGGCCTTCCAACAGCCTGGCCGGTATAGTTGTCTGTAAAACGGACAACACTTTAAGCGGGTTTTCTATCCCGTTATTAAGCTTTTTAAGGGCTTTGTTAGTTTCCTTGGCCGTCTGTTTGGGCAACCCGCCATGCTCCAAAGCGGTTTGGACCTTTTTAATGTACAGCTCCTGGTCATCCGTAAGCTGTTTGGTATTCTTGAACACCGCCCTTAATATCTGCAATACCTGATAGGCGCTGTCGCGGCCGCGGCGGATGCTTTCCTGCACGGCATCTTCGGTGGTTGAATAAACAAAGGCTTCCTTGTTCTTGTCCAGCAGTTCGTATATATTGCCTGGCAGATGCTGCTTATCCTCTTTGTCGCTGCTTTCCATCAGTCCGGCCGCTGTCATAAAATCAAGCTCACTTGGGGCTTTATTACTTTCGGCAATGAAAAACTTCTGCAATTTACCATGGCGGAAATATGTAACAAGCCCTATATTGCCGGTCTTCCCCTTTTTGGCGCTGCGGGCCTTTTTGGGCAGCTGCTTGATCTGGTTAAACAGGTCTTGGTTGTTATCCCGCACATCTTTTATGACCTTAAGGTATTTCAATTCGCTTTCCCCGTTCTCATCCTCACCCATAAGGGCGGTCTTTGAACAAAGACGGTTGAACAGCTCATGGGAACCTATCGGCTCGCCGTCAGTCAAAAGGGCGGCATCGCCCCCCAATAGGCTTAAAAAGGCGTGGATTTTAGCCTCGGCAGCCTCCTTCAATTTAATTTGCTGGTTGGCCTGCCTGGTGGGAAAGAAATTAAAGGTGTGGATGGCATCAAATTTTGTATCAATGCGGTTTACCCGGCCAACCCGCTGCATCATCCTGGTGGGATTCCAGGGTATGTCGTAATTTATAACGATATTGGAACGGTGCAGGTTAACGCCCTCGGAAAGGACTTCGGTGGAAACCAATATCCTGTATTCATCTTTTCTATGCCTGGCTTTGGCGTCAAAATTTTCTATCACCTTGTCCCGGATCAGCTCGCTTGATCCCCCGGTGTAGCAAAGCACGGAATTAGGTTCGTATTCCGCCATGTTTTTAGCCAGGTATTCCGCAGTTTCCTTGGATTCGGTGAAGATTATCAGTTTTTTACCTTTTAGGATCTTATTACTTTTCAACACGTGAAGAAAAGACAGATATTTCGGATCACGCTCAATGTTCTTCCATGACCGCTCGATCTGCTTCAATACCTGCAGATCGTTTTTAAGGTCCTTGATGAAATTATCCTTAAATTCGCGGCTTTTAAATTCTACCGCCCGCTCCTCTTCTATAAGCCTCTGTATGGCTTCATCATCGTCGTCTTCAATGTACTCAAATATTTTATCGGTATACTTTTTACTTACAAATACCCGGCCTTTTTCGTATTGTTCAATGAACATTTTATAAGAATAGATGAATCTATCCACCGTCTTTTTAAAGGCGTAAAAGCTGCTTTCCAGCCTTTTCACCAAAAGGATCTTTATGAATTTACCCATGTTTTTCTGGGACTGCGCTTCCAGTTGGTCAACGCCTTCCTTTAGGTAGAGCATAGGCATATAACGGGCATAGGTAAACTTTCCCGATATCAATTCAATGGTTTCATTGAATATCTCATCCTCTTGCTTATTCAATATGTAGTACAGCGGTTCGGGTTTCTTGACATCCGGGAATTTTATTTTTTGTTTATCAAGATCATTCTTGAAGTATTTTTCGATCTCTGTTCTGGTTCTGCGAACGATCAGGTATTTGAGGGCTTTTTCCCTTATCAACCGGGCATTTTCCTTCACCACTCTAATATACTCATCATAATCACTCTGGCGGTCAAGATCCTTGAGTTTTTTATCCAGACCAAGGAAAAACGATTCCAGGTCTTCCCGGCCGGGTATGGTGCTTTTCTTGGCATTCTGAAACAACTTGATCTGGCTCAGGATGTCCCTGGGCGAATTGTTGTATGGTGTAGCCGTCACCAATATAACCCGTTTGCCCCGGCAGACCTCGGCTAATTTTTCATAAGTTTGATTTGTTTCGGTTCTAAAACGGTGCGCTTCATCAATTATTATGTTCTTATATTTTTCGACATTTCCTTCGGTAAGGCTGTCTAACTTGCCGATGGATTCGAAATCTGCATGGGTTCTAAAATCAGAGAACGCATTCCTCCATGAACCTGGGTTCTCCTTTTTCAACAGAATGGGAGGGGCCAAAACCAGCGTTCTGCCGTCCAGTTGACCGGCCAGCATTGTGGCAATATAGGTCTTCCCCAACCCAACCACATCCGATATGAACACCCCGCCGTATTCCTCAAGTATCTTCTTGGCGTTCAATACCGCCTGTTCCTGGTATTCCAGCTTCATGAATTCCTGGGGCAGATACTGGGCAAAGACCTCATCCATCTGGTTCAGTTCATCCTTGAAATATTCATATAAAAACTTCAAGTAGAGCTGATTGGGCGTGATATTGGGATTAAGCCAGGTTTTAGTTTCCAAGGTTTGAATGTATTTATCGCTGACATCAACCGAATCCTTCCACAACTCCTCAAACTTTCCCTTAGCAAATCTGAAATCTTCACTGTTTTTTAGTTCAACATTAAACTCCAGGTTGTCGACCAGACCAGCCTGGGTCAAGTTACTGGAACCGGTTATAACCCGTCCCTGGTCTCTGTCCCCATCTTTAAAACTGACGATGTAAAGCTTGGCGTGAATGTCCTGCGATGGATAAGCCCGTATCTCCAGTTTTTTGTTGTGTACCCATTCTATGAACTTGATGATGCCTTGCTCCACATCCTTTTTATCCTGTGATTCTTCAAATTCCCGTTCCAATGGTTCCTCTATCGACCTTTTAGACTCGGCATGTGAAAAGCTCATGGTCTGCTGAACATCCTGGTGAAGCAAATCGTATGTCCGCCTATCGGTGCTTATGCCGATAAGTATCCGTATTTTATCGGTATTCTCAAGCGCTTTATAAATGGCATAAAAACCGCTGGTGTAAAAATAACCAACCAGGCAGTCAAAATACTTTGCATCCTTAATTAAAGTATTAAAACGGTCTTTTAAATGTTTACCATCTTCGTTGGTTATAAATGTAATATCATTTAGCATTATATTTAACTCTTTATTATTATTTTTTCAATGAATGTTAAAGTAAAATTCATCTTGTTCAAGTATTAATATTAAGGGTTAAATAACAAAAAAACACTCCCTCCGGCCCTCGACGATATCGTTGGTGATGCCGTTATCGTCAAAGCGGAAATACCGCTGGGGCTCTAAAAAAGGAGAGTTTATTATCGGATCTGTTATTACAACTTGTGCCATTATTTTATAACTTATATTTTTATACAGCTTGATAAATATAATACTATTAAACGCAAGTTAATGTCAAACGAAATATTCCCGGTTTCCTATTCACATTTCACAATTCACACTTTACCCTTTACCGTTCCCCGCATCACCTTCCGCCCCATATTCCTGATAACTAATAACCAACAACTATCAACTAAGTTCTTGCCACACTTCCATTTTCCCTTCAAAAACGTCCCCTTTTGGCTCTAAATCGGCCCCGTTCGACCCCTTATCGGTCCCGTTTACCCACTTATCAGTCCCGTTCGGCCCCTGATCGGTCCCGTTCGACCCTAGATCGGTCCCGTTCGACCCCCAATCGGTCCCGTTCGACCCCTGATCGGTCCCGTTGGGGCAGAGATCGGTCCCGTTCGACCTCTGATCGGGCCCGTTTGCCCCCAGATCGGTCCCGTTAATACCCACATCGGACCCGTTGTATCGCCCATTCGGCCCGCCTGCCGGGCAGGCAGGCAGGGACACGATGCATCGTGTCCCTACGGTATTTCGTGGGGCATGGTCCCCTGGATCCCCGATCAGGTAGGGGAGGGTTTAAAACCCTACCCTACGATATTGGGCCATCATGCGGGTTTGGTCAACCGGCCAACCGGTGCCCCTACGAAAAATATCTTTGCGTCTTTGCGGTGAAAGGACGGGGGACCAATGGCACACAGATACACACGGATCTATACGCTTGCCCGCCTATATGGACCACTTGCTAATGGCGGGGATGCACACGGATCTTTTCTTATGCTGGGTTGCGGGGACGGGGGGCAGTCGGCGGCTTCGGACATCGGACAAAAAGAACTGCGATGAATATCAGATCCTGGTATTCCGTATTCATGTCGTTACACATTAGCTGGACCGCCCCCGGGACTTCTGACCTCACCCTTCCCTCTCCTAACGCTTTAGGAGAGGGGCAGGGGAGAGGTGTCACAAGAGAAAGTAAGGGCCGTTCCCGGGACACCCCTCTGTATCTCCACTTATTAGGGGATGACAATATGGGATTGCTTCATCTGGCCGACAGGGAGTGTTATCGCAATGACTGTAATGGTCCAAGTATCTTGGTGTCTTTGTGTCTTAGTGGCAAAAAAGCCTTTGCGCCTCTGCGGTTCAAAGGCCCCCCTCCTGCCGCATTTATGCATTGACTTTGCCCGCCCACTTAAGGTAATATTCATTTATGAAAAAGATCTGCCTTTACCTATCATCCCTGCTTATCCTCCCCCTGACGTCCCAGGCCCAGCAGTGGACCAGCCATACCAATTTCAACCATATCTCCCAGCTGGCCTTCCAGCCGGGGGGCGATATCCTCTGGGGGGCCACCCCCGGCGGGCTGTTCTCCTTCTCGTCCAGCGATACTGTCTTGATCAGACACTACAGCAACGTGGACGGCCTGCCGTATATAGAGGCCTCCTCGGTGGCTTTGGACCAGCACCACCACAAGTGGATCGGCACCCTAGGCGGCGGGCTGGCCAAACTGGATTCGGCCGGCAATGCCTGGACCGTGTTCACCCGGAACGACGGCCTGGCCTCGGACACGGTCCTGTGCGCCGCGGCCGGCGGGCAGAACGTTTTTGCCGGAGGGTACGGCTCGCTGTCCTATTATGACGGCTACAACTGGTTCTCCCTGCTGGCCCAGCAGGGATACCAATTGGGCGGTCAGACCCAGGCCCTGGCGGTCCGAAACGATTCGCTGTGGATCGCCACCGATCAGGGATTATGCATTGTAAAAGTTTCGCCCTTAAATTCCATCCGTGATACCAGCAACTGGGAAACCTTCGCCGGCTATGACGGCTTGTCAGCGGACATCAGATGCCTGCTGCTGACCGACACGTTATCAATGATCGGCGCCGCCAACGGGGCGGCCCGGCTGGTGGGCGGGGCCTGGCAGAGGATCCCGGGATTGGGCGACCAGGTGAGAAGCCTGGCCCGGGTCGGTGATTCGCTGTTCCTGGCCACCAACAACGGGGTAAAACTCTGGCATCAGAATGTGCTGAGCGACATCAGCCCCGGGCTGTTGAGCTATAATGTGTTTTCACTATCGGTTGACGAAGATCAAAAGCTGTGGGCCGGATGCGACCAGGGGCTTTGCCGTTATGCCGCCGGAAGCTGGGATAATTATGTTTTTCCCGGAATTGCCAAAAATTATGTCCAGCACGTTTCGGTCTCCAAAACCAAAACCGTTTGGACCACCGACGGCAATACCTTGATATCTAATTATAAAAATAATTCCTGGAGCGCTTTTACCAACCCCATTCCGGGGATCCCCCTGACCGCTTTAACGGTGGATCAAGATAACAATGCCTGGATCGGCCTGGGCTGGTGGGACGGATCCAATAATTCTTATCTCCTGAAATACAGCCCGGACAGCCTGGCCAATATCTTCTCCACGCCCCGGGTGCCTGCCGGCTGCGGGGTCTGGACCGGCATGGTCGACCGGGACAACACCAAATATTTCACCGCCTATAATTTTGCCGTCTTCTCCGTCTCCCCGGACGATTCGGTCTGGACCAGCTACGTCGATCCCTCGCCCCGCGGGGCCTATAACAATGCCATGTGGATCATCTCCATCGCCAAAGATCTGGCCGGCGGCTTATGGCTGGGATCATATTATAACGATCTCACCTACTTTAAACCGCAGGAAAACACCTGGGAGCATTTCGGCGTCGAGTCCGGCCTTCCGGACATCAATATCCGCCAGATCGCCGTTGACAACAGCAACATCATTTGGCTGGCCACCGGGAACGGCCTTTGCCGTTCGGAATATGATCCGGTTGCCCATACCCTGAGATCGACGGTCTTTCAAACCAGCAGTTCTCCGATTTTGGGGAATGATATCCGGTCGATAGTCATCGACCGCTCTGACAACAAGTGGATCGGGACCGAGCGGGGCCTGTCCCTGCTGACCTGGGACGGGAAGTGGGTGAATTATGACCGGCGCTTCAGCCCTTTGATCAGCAACGATATCCGGCAATTGGCCGCCTGTCCCCATGACCGGTCCGGCGACGACATCTACATCGCCACCGCCCAGGGCCTGAGCGTATTAAGATATGATGCTGTCGCACAAAGGCCAGTTGATCAGCCCTTTGTCGCCCCCAATCCGTTCAACATGACCAAGGATGGCTACCTCTATTTCAGCAACCTGCCTACCGAGGCCCGGATAGACATCTACACCCTGGACGGTCGGCCCGTCGGCACTTTTTACGGCCCGCCGGCCCCGGCCCACACCCTAAGCATCCGGCCGGATACGGATTTTTCCCGGCGGCCGGCCGCCGGCCTCTACCTCTGCCGCATCTCCTCATCCGGACAAAAGCCGGTAATCTGCAAACTGGTGATGATAAGATGAAGTTTTTAACCGTCATCGGGGCCCGCCCCCAGTTCATCAAGGCCGCCCCGCTCTCCCGGGCCCTCAGGGAAAAGCACCGGGAGATCCTGGTGCACACCGGCCAGCATTACGATTACGGCATGTCCCAGCAGTTCTTCAGGGAGCTGCACATTCCCCGGCCGGATTATAACCTGGAGGTGGGCTCCGGCCTGCACGGGGCCCAGACCGCCGCCATGCTGGCCAAGCTGGAGCCGGTGGTCGTCAGACAAAGACCCGATGCCATCATAATCTTCGGCGACACCAATTCCACCCTGGCCGGGGCGCTGATCGCCGCCAAGCTGCATATCCCGTTGGCCCATATCGAGGCCGGCATGCGCAGCTTCAACCGGATGATGCCGGAGGAGGTCAACCGGGTGGTGGCCGATCACCTGTCGAATATGCATTTCTGCTCCACCAACACTGCGGTGAAGAACCTAAAGAAAGAGGGGATCACCAGCGGCCTCCATATGGTGGGCGACATCATGTACGATGCCATGAAGGATATTCTCCCCACCAAAGCCCGGACTGCAAAAATAATCGAGAAACTGTCGCTGGTGCCGGGAGATTACCTGCTGGTGACCATCCACCGGGCGGAGAATACCGATAACCCCGATAACCTGTCGGCCATCATGGAGGCCCTGCTCTCATCCGGCAAAAAGGCGGTCTTCCCGGTCCATCCCCGCACCGAGAAAAAGCTGAAGGAATTTTTGCTGTGGGATAAGTTAAAAGGATCGGATAACATCCTGCTGATCCCGCCCCAGGGATACCGGGAGTCCCTGGCCCTGCAGTCGGCCGCCCATGCGGTGATCACCGATTCAGGAGGCATCCAGAAGGAGGCCTACCTGCTGAAAACCCCCTGTTTGACGGTGCGCCGCGAGACCGAATGGGTGGAGACGGTCAAGACCGGCTGGAACCAGCTGGTGGGGCCGGACAAAAAACGCATCTTAAAAGCCCTGGCCGGATTGAAGCCGCCGGCCGCCCATCCCGATCTTTACGGCCGGGGCCGGGCCGCCCGGCTGATAGTGGGGCATCTGGAAAGGCACCTGGACAGATGAAGCGCCTGCTGGTCCTCAATTATTATCACCCTCCCCAAGGCGGCGTTCACCGGGTGGTGAAATTCATAAAATACCTGCCCCAGAACGGCTGGCAGCCGGTGGTGATAGCCCCCCATCCCCGGGGCATCTACCGGTATGATGATTCCCTGTCCAAGGATCTGCGCCAGGCCCAGGTATTCCGCACCGGTTCTTTGGACCCCATGCATCTTTCCTCTTCCAGGATCGATCCCGAAACCGTCAGCCGCCATCGCGGCTTCATCGAACTGATCAACAACTTCTTTATCCCCGATAATAAGATCGGCTGGGTGCCTTTCGCCGTTCAGGCCGCCCTTAAGATCTTCCGGCAGGAACCTTTCGACGCCATCTTCTCGTCCGCCCCGCCTTTTTCCTCGCACCTGGCCGGCCTGTCCATCAAACGACTGGTCTCCCGGCCTCTGGTCTGTGACTTTCGGGACGCCTGGTCCCAGCCCAACACCCTTAACCGGGGATATTCTTCACTCCGGCTGCATCTTAACCGCCGCCTGGAGGGCCTGGTCGTCAGGCAGGCCGATATGATAACAGCCATCAATGCCCCGATCCTGGAGGGCCTGCAAAACATCGGCCTGAAAAAAGCCAGTGCTAAGGTCGTCCTGCCCCAGGGGTTCGATCCCCTGGATTTCCTGCCGGAGGATAGCCGGCCCGGATCGGACAGCTTTATCATAGCCTACACCGGCTCTTTGACCAAATATCGGCGGATAGATGTTTTGGCCCGGGCCCTTCGCGAACTGCTGCAAAGAAGACCGCCCCTGGCCAAAAAGATCAAAATAATCCTGGCCGGGGTATATAAACCGGAAGATCTGGCGATCGCCCGGCAGTTGGGCCTCTCCGAATATTTTGAATTCCGGGGGCATCTGGCCCACGACCGGATAATCGAAATACTGGAAGCGGCCACCGTCCTGTGGTTCACGATCGGACGGGAGGAGGGACCGACCGTCTCCACCAGCAAGGTTTACGAATATCTGGGGGCCCGAAAACCGATCCTGGCCTCGATCCCGGATTCCAGCCCCGCCGCCCAATTGATCAGAGAAACCGGCACCGGCACGGTATTGGACCCCGATGATCATCTGGGACTGGCAGATCAGATCGGGCAGCTTTTCCATCAGTGGCAGAACCAGCGGCCCGTCTTTCACCCCGATGACAAGGCCCGGCAGAAATATGACCGGCGCCTGATAACCCAACAGCTGGCGGCCCGCCTCAACCGGCTGGTCTAAAAAAAGCCCCGGCCCAAACTTATGATTTTTTAAATTGTGCCTCCATGACAAGAAATCCGCCGCAGTCCGTCCTGTTTCTGCTGCCGTCCGTCAAGATCGGCGGCGGCAATAGGGTTGTTTTCGAACTGGCCAATGGCTTGATTGAAAAATACCCGGTAGAAATATGGTACCCCAGGGGGTCCGGTGAATGTTATTACAAGACTGCCCCCGGGGTGCAGCTCAGAGCCATTGGCCTGGCCGGTGATGATCTTATCATTCGGGCTGTAAATATAATATTGCTGTTTTTGGGGGTCAACCTGTCGGCCAACAGGTTCAAGCATATAATCTCCACCGGCCAGATCCTGGGTCCTCTTCTGGTATTCATCCCCGGGGCAACTGTTTATAACTTCATTCAGGCGGACGATCTTCTGATATTCAGCGATCTGGCCCTGTTGCGCAATAAATTCATCTATGGCATCTACAAGCTTTTTACCCGCTTAAGCTACCGGTATCCCACCGTCCGTTTTATCTTCAACTCCGGTTACAGCCACCGCCGGTTCCTGGAAAATTCCGGCCGTTCTAATGCGCCCCGGTCGCTGGTCCGCCCCGGGGTGGATCCCGCTGTTTTCAATCATGACCGCCGGCAAAAAACGGGGGGCGGGAAGAAGCTCCGCCTGGCATACCTGGGCAGGTTCCATCCCGTAAAAGGCCTCCGGACAATGATAACGGCCTTCGGTCTTCTGCCGGAGGATACAAAACAAAAATTGACCGTCACCCTGGTCAGCCCCGACGATCTTACGGCTTACGACATCCCCCGGGAATGGCGGGTGGAAAGCCCCCTGAACGACACGGCCCTGGCTACAATACTTAGATCCAGCGATCTGTTCGTATCCACCAGCCTTAGCGAGGGGTTTGGGCTTCCGGCCCTGGAGGCCATGGCCTGCGGCTGCTCCGTCATCCTGAGCCAGAACGGCGGAAGCACGGAATATGCCCGCCCCGGACAAAACTGCCTGGCCTACCATCCCCGGGACGGCCGGGCCCTGGCCAGGCACATCATCCGGCTGGTGGATGACGAAAAACTCCGCAAGCAAATTTCCCATCAGGCGGTCATGACCGCAGGACATTTCACCTGGCGGCGTTCGTTGGCAGAATTATCGCGGATACTGGACCATGAATAAATTTGATCTCTCCCATTTATTATCAGACTCGCCTTTCTTAAGGCCCCTGGCTTACCGGGTTCTCTCATCGGGCCGGCTGGGCCGGAATCCCTGGTACCGGCGTCTCTATTCCCGGCGGATAAATGAGGTGCAGCAAAGAGGGCTGCCCTATCCCGCGACGGTGGCCATCGAGGGCACCAATGCCTGCAATGCGGCCTGCCTCATGTGCGGCCACAAGGGTATGAAACGGGCCCCGGGGGTGATGTCGCTGGAGCTGTATCAGAGGGTCCTGGAGCAGCTGCAGGGCTGGCCCATCCGGAGTCTTCTGCTGTCCGGCTTCGGGGAGCCGCTGCTGGATCCCCATCTGGAGGAACGCATCTCCCTGGCAAGATCGAAGGGCTTTGAAAATATCGGCCTGGTCAGCAACGCCTCCCTGCTCTCCCCGGAAAAGGCCGAAAAGCTGATCTGGGCCGGGCTGGATTTCATGCACATCAGCCTGGACGGAGCTTCCCCGGAAACCTATCATAAACTGCGCCCCGGGCTCGATTACCATGAAGTGGTTAAGAATATCGGCCATATCCTGTCGCTTTCACCCCGGCCCCAGATCCATCTCCAGGTGGTCACCCTCAGCGATAATCAAGCAGAGATAACCGACCTGCGGCGTTTATGGAAGGGCAAAGCCGACCGCCTGATATTCCGGCAGGCCCAGGACTGGGCCGGCCAGGTGCCCCTTCCGGACCGGGAGCACAGCCCGCACCTGGTGGAACGGGAGCATTGGCCGCCCTGCCGTTACCTCTGGGAGCAGCTGAACATCTACTGGGACGGGACCGTGCCGGCCTGCTGCCTGGATTACGAGGCCCGGCAGACCGTAGGGAACGCCCAAAGGGATGCTTTGGCCTCCATCTGGCAGGGAGCTGCTTTGGAAGGCCTGCGGCAAAAACATAATGCCGGCCAAAGGGACCAGCTGTCCCTCTGCCGGCACTGCCGTTATTTTTCGGTCTGGTGGTGAGGCTATCCCCGGAACCTCCCCTTGTTGGTGCCCCTCATCTCCCGGTCCACGTCCCGCTTCTTGATGTCCTCCCGCCGGTCATACTGTTTCTTGCCTTTGGCCAGGGCCAGATCGATCTTCACCTTTCCCTTTACAAAATACAGCGACAGCGGGATCAGGGACAGGCTCTTCTCTTTTTGCTGGGCGGTCAGTTTCCGGATCTGCTCCCGGTGCAGCAGCAGCTTTCTGGGCCGGGTGGCCTCCAGGTTGTAGCGGTTGCCGTGATCATAGGGGGAAACATGCATGTTGAACAGGAACAGCTCCCGGCCCTTGACCATGGCAAAACTGTCCTTGAGGTTGGCCTGCCCCTGGCGGATGGACTTGACCTCGGTGCCCCGCAGGACGATCCCGGTCTCCAGCCGGTCGATTATCTCGTAATCGTACCGGGCTTTTTTATTTAATATGCTTTCGATCATCATACCATCTTGACAGTGGAGCGTATTTTATATTATAATGACACCTGATGGCAAGGCCGTGGTGGCGGAACTGGTAGACGCGCTAGGCTCAGAACTTAGTGTTCGCAAGGACATGGGGGTTCGACTCCCCCCCTCGGCACCATTTTACCGGCATTTTTAAGCCGCAAACTTAGGTTTGCGGCTTTTTCTATGCCGGCGGGGGTTCGTCTTCGGCCAGGGCCTCCCCGGACAGGTATTCATCTATCAGCTCCCGGGCCTTTTGATACTGGTGTTCCAGTACCATCACCCGGCCCCAGCGGGGAAACAGCATCCTGGCCACCCCGTCGTACATGGGTATCTGTTCCGATTTGACGATGTTCCGGATGCCGTGGTCATTCAAAAGGGACGACAGGGCCAGGGCCGACATCTGGTCCGGGGCATCATAGACCGCCAGCAGGTTAGAATCCAGCTCCTCCCGGTTGTCGGCCTCCGGCGGCAGGGCCGCCACCAGGTGGGATCCGCAATCCGAGCAGTTCTTGAATCCTTCGCGGTATTCGGTCCGGCAGTTGGGGCAGAAAGGCGTCATGGCATCATATCCCTTGGATCATTTATCGTACAGTTTGACCCGGTTCTTTCCCGATTCCTTGACCTGGTACATGGCCTGGTCGGCCTTGGAGAACAGCTCGTCGGTGCTTCCGGCCTGCTCCGGATAATTGGCGATGCCGATGCTGGCCGTTATCCGGCACGACAGTTTGTGATCGGTCAGGAACGGCTGGGCCTCGATCTTCCTCCTGATGGTCTCGGCCAGTTCCATGGCCTGCCGGGAATCCTTGCCGGGCAGGACGATCACGTATTCGTCGCCGCCGTAGCGCGAGGCCATGTCCGGCGGGTTGACCTCCCCGGCTATCCGGTCGGCCACCTCCTTCAGGGCGTGCCCGCCCATCAGGTGGCCGTAGGTATCGTCCACCTCCTTCATGTGGTCCAGGTCTATGAATATCAGGGACAGCGGCTGGCCCTTTTTTACCGCCTCATCCAGGGCCTTCTTCAGGAACATGTCGCAGTGCCGGGAATTATACAGCCCGGTCAGGTCGTCGGTGATGGCCAGCCTCCGGGCCTTTTCGTACAGCCGGGCGTTCTCAATGGCTATGGCGGCATGGTCGGTCAGGGTCTGCAGCAGGTCCAGGTCCTTCTGTTCAAAAGAGGCGTCGCCCAGTTTGTTTATTATCTCCACCACTCCGATCAGCCGGCCCCGCGACATCAGGGGGGTGGCGATGATGGACCGGGTGCGGAATCCGGTCTTCTGGTCCAGGCCCTTGAAGAAACGCTGATCCTGGGCGGTATCCGGCACGATCACCGGCCGCTGGTTCTGGGCCACCCAGCCGGCCACCCCCTGCCCCATGCCCAGCCTCATCTCCTTCACCTGCTGGCCCTTCTCCCCGGTGGCCACCTCGAACACCAGTTCGTTGGTCTTTTCGTCCAGCATCAAAATGGACCAGGCCTCGGCCTTGATCAGCTCCTTGACCTTGCCCATCACTATGTCCAGCACCTCTTTGAGATTGAGGGTGGAGTTGAGTGTCTTGGCGATGGTGTTGAAGGTGGACAACTCCCGGATCCGCTGCTTGAGATCGGCCAGCAGCTGGCGGTTCTCGTTCTGGAGGCGCCGCCTTTCCAGGCCCCGTTCCACCGCCAGCAGCAGTTCCTCGTGCCCGAACGGCTTGTTGATGTAGTCGTACAGTCCGCTCCTGAGCTGCTCCCGGTCGTCCTTGTCGACCTTCTTGGATATCGAAAGCACCACCGGAATATCGGGGTTGGCCTGCCTCAAATACTTCAGCAGATGGAGGTTCTTGCGGCTGGCCAGCTCGGCATCCACCAGGATCAGGTCGATGTTGCGGTCCCGGATGATGCTCACCACCTCCTTTTCGTCGGAGGCCAGCACCGATTGGTGGTGATGACCGCTCAGGACATGGACCAGGGTCAGGGCAAAGAGCCGGTCCTGGTCGACGATCAGTATCTCCGCCATGATTACTTACCCCCCTTCTCCTGGGGTTGAACTTCGTATACGAATTTTATCTCGGTCCTGGTCTGGGGATCCATGAACCGGCCGTCATCCTGCATGGCCGCCTCCTTGTCCCCGGGCTCCATCCGCAGGCTGGCCTCCTTGGAGGTGTTCGACAGCCCCAAGATCTGGTATCCGGCCCTCCTGACCGAATAATTCCTGCCCGGGAGATAGTAGCTGCCCTCATCGGCAACCGAATCGCATATCTTGAGGCTCTCCCGGAGCTTGCTTTCCCAGCCATCGGTCCCGGTGGTCCTGGTGCACCACAATTTCTCCTGATGCAGGGAGGTGAACCTCTCGGTGTTGAGCATCATATTGGCAAAAGAGACGTGGTCCAGCATTATCACCGAACGGCCGGGGTCCTTGCCGGTGGCATACAGGCTGGCATTGTTGACCGCCGCCCCGCACAGGTCGGTGTCGCCGAACGAATTGAGCGACAGGTTGATCTCTTTGCCGGAGGTGCCGGAGGATATCCCCACCCCTATCCGGAACAGCGATTTGAAGGCCGGCGGCAGGACCGCGTAGTTTATCCCTTCGTAGAGTATCTCCCTTTCCTTGGCGTCCCGGAACCAGTCCCGGTAATTGCTGAAATTCTCCTGGATGAACTTCTCGGCCACATTGAGCATCTCGACTGCGCAGTCCACCGCCTGTTTGGTGGATTCGGCGGCCGGCAGGATGTTCAATTCGGTCCCCGAGCTGATGGAATGCCTCAGTTTGAGACCCTTGCCGGTGAAGACCTCCTTGTAGCATTTTTCGTAGGTTTCGTGGGCATTGTCCCCGAACCAGGCCAGTCCGCCATCCCCGGTGTCCTTGACTATGAATCCGCCGTGCTGCCTGATCACCTGGGCGATCATATAGCCCAGTTTGTTCTTGATCTCCCTCTCCTTGTCGGCGTTCATCAGCTTGGAGCTCATGAAGCTTGATCCCCGGATGTCGTAGACCATCACCGCCACCACCCGGGAGAAATGCTTGTACACCCTTTCCCTCACCTCGCCGTCGTTCTTCAGGGCGGCCGACGACTGGGGCAGGACCGCCCCCTGGGCCACGAAAGAATAGCAGCGGTTGTATCTCTTGAGCCTTTCCGAAAGATAAAAGACTTCGTCGCATAATTCCTGCTGCCTCAAAACAGGGGGGTCCTTCGCCATCAGGGGCGGCCACAGCCGGACCAGCGAGGCCAGCCGGCGGAAATTCATGATCGGCTCGGCCACCTCCTTGAGGAACTTCCGGTAGTTCTCGATCAGCAGCTCCACGTGGAAGGCCCGGTTCCCCCCCTGTTCCTCTATCAGCCCGGAGATGGCCCGGCCGTCGGCCTGGGCCTGCTCCATCTCCAGCAGGACGGCGGCGGCATGGGGGTCGTTGGGGTTGCGCCTGGCCGCCTCCCGATCCAGGGTTTTCACCTTGATGTTGGCCTGCTCCAGCCCCTGCCGGATCATCTCCACCAGGGTCTTGGCCAGGCCCTTGGTAAGCCCCTCCCAATCATGTTTTATCGACTGGTCAAGGTTGTTGAAAAATTCCAGATGCTTCAGCAGGTCGGTGCCGATCTCGCCGGACTGGGAGGTGAGCATTGCCGTCAGGTCCTTCAGGGGCATCCGCTGCAGCGCTTGGCACCTTTCGATGGAGGTCTGGAGGGTTTTCTCCTTGCGTTCCAGGTCCTGCAGGTACCACAGCTGGCCGGTAAGGTTTCTCTGGAACTGCATCAGGGAATCGGTGACCTTGGCCGCCAGGTTCAGCAGGTTTTCGGAGTAGAGTTTGGCGTCCACCACCTTGGACATGTCGCTGTTGTTCAGCATCACCAGTTCCTGGGTCTGCTTTTTGACCCGGCTGGTGTATTTCTGAAGGTCGGCCAGCTCCTGGCTGAGCTTGACCTCCAGCTCGGAGGCTCTCTTGATCAGGACCTTCTGGATCTCCCGGGCGGCCAGCTCGGTGATCTGGGCCAGGCTGCCGGAGATCGTATTGGTTATCTCTTCGGGCTTGGCAAAGCTGCTGCTGCCCAGCTTCTCCCACAGCGCCTCTTCGTTGGCCTTCAATTGCTCGGTGTACAGCAGGTGGAACAGCTCCGAGATCATCCATTGGGAAAGATTCAGTTCCCTGAGCAGCGGGGCAAAATCACCGGCCTGGGGATTCTCCAGGTCGAAGCTTACGTTCCAGCCCTGGTCCAGCAGCTTCTCGAAAAGCTCGGTGTCGATGGAATGCTGCTGCAGCACCTTGTCCCTGATGGGGCGCAGCAGGGCGGTCAGCTCCAGGTTGAACCTCCGCATCACCTGGGGCTCCCGGCCCCTGACCGCCTCCGGCTGCTGGTCCCACCATAGCGTCGAAGACTCGGACATCAGCTGGCGGTAGGCCAGTTCGAATATCAGGGCCAGCTCCGGCTGGGCCGAAGTGAAGTTGAGGTAGATCTCCTCCACCGTGCCGTAATAGATGTTCCTCCCGAAATCGCGCCACCGGTCCCAGGCCCTTTCGTTGGGCTGGCCGTCGGCGTCGTACAGGCAGCATTCCAACAGCATCTGGGCCGCCTGCCCGTGGAACTCCCGGGTGCCCTGGGGCAGCTCCACATAGACCAGCCCCGGGTTCTTGGCCTCCCCGAACACCGAGAGGATCTCGCCGCCCAGCCTTCTCTCTTTAAGGAACCGGGACACCAGGCTTATCTTCTCCCGGGCCTGTTCCGGCTGTCCCAGCGTTTCATCGGTCCGGGAGATGTAGCGGCTGCTGGTCTTGATGATCTTTTCGAACTCCGATATCTTGAAACTGGCGTTTTCCATCAGATGATCTTCTCCCAGCCGGCCAATATCTGTTTGATGTCCGAGGTTAATTTCACCACCACCGCCTCCATATATTTCTTGGCCCGGGCGGAATTGAACACCGGATAGCCCTTGCCCGGCTGGTTCAATATCATGCTCCGGTAGAAGGGGTGCATGCTGATGCCCTCAAAACGGTGCCCGGCCTCCTCCCGGCGGTAGTCGGCCTTGGAGACCAGGGTCGGATCGATGGCCATCAGGGCCGCCAGCTCGTCGGCCCCGGCATGGCCCGAGCCGTCGAAATATTTGGCCGATGCCTCTTCGGCCGCCATCCACCAGTGGATCACCAGGCAGCCGGCCTTTTTATCCCTCCACAGCCCGGCCCCCAGATCGTCCAGGCTGTCGATGTTTCCGCCGTGGCCGTTGAGCACGATGATCTTTCTGAAGCCGGCGTCGGCCAGGCTGAAGGCCGCCTCCCGGACATAGGCCCTGAGGGTCTGGGGGCTGACGGTCAGCGACCCCGGAAAGCCGATCAGGGAATTGGTGACGCCGTAGTTGATGGCCGGGGCCACCAGGGCGTTGAGCGGGCGGGAAAGCCGGTCGGCCAGGTAGCCGGGGATGATGGCATCGGTGCCCAAAACCCCGGGTCCGTGGGCCTCGATGGTCCCCACCGGCAGCAGGACGATGTCGGTCTTGCCGGGGACCGTCTTTTGGAACTGCTTCCAGTTCAATCTCTCCATTCGGTGTTCCATCGCTAGTTCCTTGATATGATGTAAGATAGGGGTTGACCGCAGGTCTGAATTTTAATTATGTCAGAAACCGGGCCCTTTTGCAACATTTTTTTAAACAAAAGACCCTTTATTTCTCCGGCGGACAAACGGGCCGGCCAGCAGCATCCCGGCAAAGAAGCCGCCGATATGGGCGAACCAGGCGATGCCGCCGGACTGCTCGCCCGGCAATGGCAGGCTGATCAGCCCGAACAGCAGCTGCAGCACTATCCAGAACCCCAGCACCAGGACGGCCGGGACCCTGACTATCCGGATGAAGATGCCCAGGGGTATAACCGTCAGCACCCCGGCCCGGGGATACAGCAGCAGATAGGCCCCCAGCACCCCGGCCACCGCCCCCGAGGCCCCCACCGTGGGGATGGCCGAATGGGGATTGAACAATATATGCCCCCAGGCGGCGGCCAGGCCGCACAGCAGATAAAAGAACAGATATTTGACATGGCCCAAGGCATCCTCCACGTTGTCGCCGAAGATGAAAAGATACAGCATGTTGCCGATGATGTGCTCCCAGCCGCCGTGGATGAACATGGAGGAAAAGATGCTCCCCCATCCGGCAATGCCCAGGCTCAGCGCGCTGGCGGGGACCAGACCGAAGCGCTGGATGAATTGCGAGACCTCCTGGCCCAACCCGACCTCATAGAGAAAGACCAGCCCGTTGAGGGCGATCAGTAGGGTGTTGACCGCCGGAAAACGGGATGAGGGTATGTCGTCCTTGAGGGGTATCATGGTCTGCCTTTCATGCTCAGCTTAATCCGGAGCGCCGCCGCCAGTACCATTCCCCGGCCAGCAGCAGGGCCATGACCAGCGGAAACAGCCAGGGGACCAAAGGTCTTTCTGCCTCCGCCGGTTGCGGTTCGACCTGATCCAGCCAGTCATCATTGCCGGCCACCGAATCGATATCCCAGTATCTTCCCCGGGTGACCCGGGATATCTCCCTTAACAATCCCCGGTTCTGGAAACGCTCCCTTTCCTGATAGGGGAAGGGCTCCACCCAGAATCGGCCGGAGAGATCGTTTAGTTTTTTGTCCTCCGACGAAAGGATGGATTCATAGCGGTACTCTCCCGGCGGCAGGGCCCCGGCATCGAATATATAAAGCCCCGGTCCCCACTGTGACAATTTACTTCTTTGCCGGAGGCCGTTTCTGCCCTTGATCTCAACCGACCACTCCAGACCCTGGGCCCGGCTGTTTTCCGCCGGCATGGTTCCCTGGAAAATGACCTTTTCGTCGGGATAATAAAAGCTTCGATCGGTGTACAGGGTTATGTTCTGATCCTCCATCCCGGCCAGCCAGCGAAAACTCCCGGTGATCAAGGCGGGATAGACCAGGCTGTCTCCCAGCATCCCCCGGGCGGTCAATTTCCAGGGCCACAGCGACGATGCTGCTATCTGCATCACCCGTCCCCGGCCGAAGTAGCGCCAGGCCCAAAAGGGCAGGTTCTCTTTCTTGTTTTCAAGGCTGGCCAATAGCACCGCATCGGCAGCCAACTGTTTGACCTTCCCCCTGATGTTCAAGGGAGGATATTTTACCATCCGTTTGGCGACCTGTTCGGCCAGGGATCGATCGAACAGGCCGGAGGCCGGGAAATATTCCGTCAGCGAAACCGTTCCCTCGGCGGTTTCGCTGTGGGACGAAGGCATCAGGGGTGCAATGGCATACAGCTGGCGGCTGCGAAAGGCCCAGAGCCAGTCCAGGCCTATTATCAAAAGACCGCATCCTTCGTCCCGCACCCGGGCGGCGATTTCGCCCTCCAGGCCTCTGTCCAGCAGGCTTTCCCGGACACCCTGCAGAACGATCACATCGGCGGTTTTTATTTTATCCCCCGGATCCTGCCGTTCTCCCTCCTGGCTGCCGATGCCCGACCAGCGGTCATCCTTCCACAGATAGGGGTTAAATTCGATATTTTTGGCATCGGCCGCCGTCTGCTGCATGAACCGCAGATCCCATCCCGGATCGCCTGACAAATAGAGAACATTGATCCGGTCTTTTTTTACGTTGATCACCATATTTTTTCGGTCGACGGTGTCGCCCCCGGACAGCATGTTCACGGTATAACGGTTGAGTCCCATTACGGGGGGGACTGTTTCCAGTGTGATCGTTTTTTTACCGGAAGAGTATTCCGCCTGCTGCAGGGTTCTTCCCCGGTTGTCGCTCAGGACCATCTTGCCCCGGTCACTGACATTTTCCAGCTGCAGCTCGATCACCGCCTTCTGCCCGGGAGAGATGTCCTCCGGTGCATTTATCCGGGAGATCGAGGGGTGTTGATCATCAGCCTCCGGGCCGATGCCAACGGTGTATATCGGAAGATCCCCGCCGGCTGTCCCGGATGCCGGATCTCCCGGCGCGTTATGATTGCCGTCCGACAACAGCACCACCGCTTTCGGCTTTAAGGAGACCGCCGCTTTGATCATCTTTATCAGATCGGTATTGTCGGAATACTCAACCGGCCGGCCGGGCAGGGCCTCCCGCAGGCCGTTCTGGTCATAGATGTATTTTTTTACATCCTGCCGGGAGGGTATTTTGCCCAGCAGCTCCATCGCCCTGTCAAAACGTCCGGTCGGACGGCCGTCACGCTGGGCCATGCTGCGGCTGGCATCCGCCACCAGGGCGATGTTGTTCTCCGGCCTGGCAAAAATATTCAGATCAAGTGGAATTCCCCATAGGGCCAAAGCGAACAGGATGATGGCCAAAAGCCGCATTCCGGCCAACCCCAGCCACAGCTTACGGCCGGTCCTTTCCTTTTCGCTTGCCAGCGACCAGAAGGACAGGGCCGTTATCAGGATTATCAGGATCAACTTCATGAAAGGATTATACTTATTATTCGGTGATAAAGTCAATAAAAGTGGCCGGGAAAATGATAAAGCCGTCATGTCTCAACAACAGGACGGCTATTAACAGAGCTAACTTGGCTGAAAAAATTTATGCCTGGGGAGTGCCCTGGGCCGGGGCCGGAGTGTCCTTGCCCCAGGCCATGATGGCGATGATCACGATATTGGCGATCGGGATCAGCAGCAGCAGGCTCCACCAGCCGGGCTTGCCCAGCCTCTCGGCGATCTTCCACCAGATGTAGATCATGGCCACCATCATGACGATCGCTCCCAGCACCGGAATGATGGCCAGCAGTATCGATAAGGTCCACCACCAGGGCAATTTGGCTATCTGGGTCATCAGGTACACATTGCCGATGGGAATGAAGCCCAGCCAGCCGTTGGGGGTGCCGGTCTTTTTGGCAATGGCCATCAGGGCAAAGGCCGAGAACAGGTAGGCGGCCAGCCCCACGAACATCCAGACCACGCCCATCGCCGCCAGCAGACCGGTGCCGATTTGATCTTCCATTTAACATACCTCCAGTTATGTTTTGGGGAATTGCTTATATCTGAACTATACTACGATGACTTATAAAAAGCAAGCGGAAAATCATTTTCTCTCGAAGTGCGGCATATCGAAGGGTATCTCCAGGGACAATTCCACGAATCCCCGGTATTTGCCATCCCTGAACCAGGGGCTTTGGTGGATCAGCTTCTTGATGCCGTTCTTCTCGATGGTGTAGACGTTGGTCCGCTGTTCATTCATCATAGCCTTGAGCTTGCTCCTGGCCGGTTCGGGATGGCAGTCCAAAAGGTTCCGGCCGATCAGCTCCCGGCCGCCGTATCTGGCAAAGGTGACAACGGCCTTGTCGTTCATGTAAAGGATGACCCCCTCCTTGTCGCAGACCGTCACCGCACCGCCGAATCCGTCCACCCACTCCCCGGCCATATTTGTCGCTCCATTGCTTAGGGTTAAAATTTCACCTGGTTGCGGCCTTGGTTCTTGGCCTGGTACATCTTGGCATCGGCCGCCGCCAGCATCTCCCGGTGGCTGGGAAGCCCGACATCATAACACAATCCCAAACTTATGGTGACCTTCAAACCTTCCTGGATCTCCGCCCAGCGGTATTCCTCGATGCTCTTCCTTATCCTCTCGCAGACCATGATCCCGCCGCTGGAGGGGGTCTCCGGCAGCACCAGCACGAACTCCTCCCCGCCGTAACGGGCGACGATGTCCACCCCCCGGCAGTTATCGGTGAATATCTGGGCCACTTTTTTCAGCACCCGGTCGCCCACCTGATGCGAATAGGCATCGTTGATGTTCTTGAAACGGTCGATGTCGGCCATTATCACCGTCAGGTTGCGGCGGTATCTTTTGGCCCGGGCGAACTCGTTCTCCAGCCGCAGGTCCAGATAACGGCGGTTGTAGAGGCCGGTCAGGCCGTCCTCCTTGGTCTGCTGTTCCAGTTCGGCGGTCTTGGCTCCCAGGTCCTCCAGCAGTTTGGATTTCTGCTGGTTGGCCTCGGCCAGCGAGCGGTTCAAATGCTGCAGCTCCTGATAGGCCTGGGCCAGCTCGTCTATCAGGTCCAGCCGGTCGATGGAACTGAGGTCCTGGTGCCTCAACAGCTCCAGCTTCTGCTCCAGATGCTGGGAAAGGTCCTTCACGGCAGACCGGCTGATATTTTACCGGCCGCTCCTTTAACCGGGCGGCTAAGGTAATTATTCCAAAGCTTCGGGTTCTCCATCCCCGTTCTCCTCGTCATCCTTGGCTGCCAGACGGGCCACGTCCACCACCTTGTCCTTGCCGTCCAGATTTATCAGGCGCACCCCCTGGGTGGCCCGGCCCATCACCCTGACGTTCTTGAGGGCCAGCCTTATCACCTGGCCCTCGGTCGAGATGATCATCAATTCGTCGCTGTCCACCACCTCCTTGACCGCCACCAGTTCGCCGGTCTTGTCGGTGAGCTTCATGCTGATGACCCCCTTGCCGCCCCGCCGGGTCACCCGGTAATCGGCGATGTCGCTGCGCTTGCCGTATCCCCGGTCGCAGATGGTCAGCAGGCTGCCCTCCCGCTTGACCACCACCATCCCGATCACGTAATCCTTCTTCTCCAGGGTGATGCCCCGCACCCCGCCGGCGGTCCGGCCCATGGAGCGGACGTCCGACTCGTGGAAGCGGCAGGCCTGCCCCTGGCGGGTGACCAGGATGACGTCCTCGGTGCCGTCGGTCAGCTTGGCCTCTATCAGATGGTCCTGGTCGTCCACCGTGGCGGCGATGATGCCGGCCTTGCGGGGATTGGCGAAGACCGACAGGGCGGTCTTCTTGACCACCCCGCTGCTGGTGGCCATCACCACGAAATGCTGGTCGTCGAATTCCTTGACCGCGATATAGGCGGCGATCTTCTCGTCGGCCTTCAGCTCCAGGAGGTTGCTGATCTGCCGGCCCTTGGTGGCCCGGCCGCCCTCCGGGATCTCGTAGACCTTCAGCCAGTAACAGCGGCCCTTGTCGGTGAAGAACAGGATGTAATGGTGGGTGGAGGCGATGAACATCCCCTCCACGAAATCCTCGTCCTTGGTCTTCATGCCGGTCACCCCCTTGCCTCCCCGGCCCTGCCGCTTGTAGGCCGTGGCCGAAAGGCGCTTGATATAGCCGGCATGGCTGATGGTGATCACCATCTCCTCGTCGACTATCAGGTCCTCGATGGAGAATTTCTCCTCGGCCGCGGCGTGGATCTCGGTGCGACGCTCGTCGCCGTATTTCTTCTTCAGCTCGGCGATTTCCTCCCGGATGACGCCCATCAGCCGGCGCTTGCTGTCCAGGATCCCCTTCAGTTTGGATATCAGTTTGATCAGCTCCTCGTATTCCTCCTCGATCTTCTTGGTCTCCAGGCTGGTCAGCCGCTTGAGGGTCATGTCCAGTATGGCCTGGGCCTGTTCCTCGGAGAGCTTGAACTTCTTCTTGAGCGATTCCTTGGCCGCCTCGACGTTGGCCGACTTCTTGATGATCCTGACCACCTCGTCGATGTTCTCGATGGCGATCTTCAGGCCCTCCAGGATATGGGCCCGTTTTTCGGCCTGGGCCAGTTCGTACCTGGTGCGCCGGGTGACCACATCCACCCGGAAATCGATGAAATGGTTCAGCACCTGATGCAGGTTCAGCACCTTGGGGACCCCGTCCACCAGGGCCAGCATGATCACCCCGAAACTGTTCTGCAGCTGGGTGTGCTGGTACAGCTGGTTGATGGTGACCCGGGGGTCGGCATCCCGCTTCATGGTGATCACCACCCTCATACCGTCCCGGTCGGATTCGTCGTTGATGTCGGCGATCCCGTCCAGCTTCTTGTCCCGCACCAGCTCGGCCACCTTCCCTATCAGGCTGGCCTTGTTGACCTCGTAGGGCAGCTCGGAGATGATGATGTATTCCTTGCCGCTCTTGGCGGTCTCCACCATCACCTTGCCCCGGATCACCACCTTGCCCCGGCCGGTCAGGTAGGCGTCCCGGATCCCGGAGACCCCCATGATCATGCCGCCGGTGGGAAAATCCGGCCCCTTGACTATCTTCAGCAGTTTCTCCGGCTTCAGCTCCGGCTCGTCGATCAGGGCGGTGACGGCGTCGCACACCTCGCCCAGATTGTGGGGCGGGATGTTGGTGGCCATGCCCACCGCGATCCCCGAGGAGCCGTTGACCAGCAGGCCGGGCAGCAGCGAGGGCAGCACCGAGGGCTCCTGGAGCGATCCGTCGTAGTTGTCCACGAACTTGACGGTGTCCTTGTCTATATCCTTGAGCACCTCGGCCGATATCCGGGACAGCCTGGCCTCGGTATAGCGCTGGGCGGCCGGCGGGTCGCCGTCCACCGAGCCGAAGTTGCCCTGGCCGTCCACCAGCATGTAGCGCAGCGAGAACTCCTGGGCCATCCGCACCATGGAGTCGTAGATGGCCTGGTCGCCGTGGGGATGGAATTTACCCATCACCTCTCCCACGATGCGGGCGCTCTTCTTGTAGGGCTTGTTATGGGCCATGCCCAGCTCGCTCATGGCGTACAGTATCCGGCGGTGCACCGGCTTCAGGCCGTCCCTGACGTCCGGCAGGGCCCGGCCCACGATCACCGACATGGAGTAGTTCAGGTAGGAGGTCTTCATCTCCTCCTCGATCTCGCAGCCGATTATTCTCTCTCTTTCAAGTGCCATCCATATATCCTTTATATTATTTTTTCTTGGCCCTGTCGATAGGCGGAGTCTTTTTATCCTGCGCCTTCAGGTCCTCGATGGTCATTCGTCCCTGGTCCGGGCAGCTTTCGGCCTCCTCTTTTGACATCCGGTACAGTTCGATATCCACCCAATGGCCCTTCTGGCAGGCCTGGTAGAAGGCCAGGTATTCCCTCTTGTCCGTCAGGTCGGCCGCTATGGCGTATTTGCTTCCCTGGACGATGCCCACCAACACCTCGTCGTTCTTCACATAGAACATCTTTTCGGTGGCCGGTCCGATCCTCTGGGCCAGTTCCAGCACCTTTTTAACCGCATAATATTTGGCAGCCATGGCGCCTCCAAATATGATTTATTTATATGCCCGATCATCCAATGCCTGAGACCATCTCTGCGTCTTAGTGTCTCTCCCGCCACCACAGGGTAGTACATATAGCCCGCCACCGCAGGCAAATCCATATAGGCTGGTCTGCCTATGGCATGAGCGGGTCCGCCTGGGGCGGAGCGACCAGATCAGATATCCAAATTCTTGACGTACTTGGCGTTCTGCTCGATGAACAGCCGCCGGGGCTCCACCGCGTCGCCCATCAGCATGGTGAATATATGGTCGGCCTCCACCGCATCGTCGATATTCACCTTCAGCAGGGTCCGCCGTTCGGGGTCCATGGTGGTCTTCCACAGCTGCTCCGGATTCATCTCGCCCAGGCCCTTGTAACGCTGGACGTTGACATTATCCTTGCCCAGCCGGGTGACCACCTTGTCCAGCTCCTCCTCGTTGTAGACATAATGCTCCTCCTTGGCTTTTCCCACCCGGTACAACGGCGGCTGGGCAATGTAGACATATCCCCTCTCTATCAGGGGGCGCATATATCGGAAGAAAAAGGTCAGCAGCAGGGTGCGGATATGGGCCCCGTCCACATCGGCGTCGGTCATGATGATCAGCTTGTGGTAGCGGGACCTCTCCACATCAAAGTCGTCCTGCCCGATGCCGGTGCCCATGGCGGTGATGATGGTGCGGATCTCCTCGTTGGCCAGCATCTTGTCCAGCCGGGTCTTCTCCACGTTGAGGATCTTGCCCCTCAAGGGCAATATCGCCTGGAAGCGCCGGTCCCGGCCCTGTTTGGCCGAGCCTCCGGCCGAGTCGCCCTCCACCAGGTACAGTTCGCACAGCTGGGGGTCGGTCAGGGAGCAGTCGGCCAGTTTCCCCGGCAGCCCGGATGTTTCCAGGGCGTTCTTGCGCCTGACCAGGTCCCGGGCCTTGCGGGCCGCCAGCCGGGAGCGGGCCGACAGTACGCCCTTTTCGCATATTTTATTGGCCACCGAGGAGTTCTCCTCGAAGAAGTTGGACAGCTCCTGGCCCACCAGCGATTCCACGATCCCCTTGACCTCCGAATTCCCCAGCTTGGTCTTGGTCTGCCCCTCGAACTGGGGCTGTTTGACCTTTACCGAGACCACCGCCGTCAGCCCCTCGCGGACGTCGTCCCCGGACAGGGTGAAGTCGTCCTTCTTCAGCAGGTTGTTCTTCTTGATGTAGTCGTTGATGATCCTGGTCAGGGCCGATTTGAAGCCTATCAGGTGGGTGCCGCCCTCGATGGTGTTGATGTTGTTGCAGAAGGAGAATATGTTGTCGTCGTAGGAATCGTTGTACTGCAGGGCCACCTCCACCTGCACCCCGTCGCCCTCCTTGGCCACGTAGATGGGCTTGTGCAGCGGGGTCTTGTTCTCGTCCAGGAATTTGACGAAGGAGACGATCCCCCCGTCGTATTTGAAATTGTGGGACTTGCCGCTTCTTTCGTCGGCCAGGTCTATCGACAGTCCGCGGTTCAGGAAGGCCAGCTCCCTCAGGCGTCCGGCCAGGGTGTCGAAAACGAAAGCGGTGGCCTTGAAGATCTCCTTGTCGGGCAGGAAATTCACGGTGGAGCCGGTCTGGGTGGTTTTCCCGGTCACCTTGAGTTCGCTCTTGGTGATCCCCCGCTCGTATCTTTGATGATGCACCTTGCCGTCGCGCAGCACCTCCACCTCCAGCCATTCCGACAGGGCATTTACCACCGACACCCCCACCCCGTGCAGGCCGCCGGAGATGGCGTACGATTTATTATCAAATTTGCCCCCGGCATGCAGCACCGTCAGGGCCACCTCCACCCCGGGCTTTTTCTCGGTGGGGTGCAGGTCCACCGGGAATCCCCGCCCGTCGTCGATCACGGTTATGGAGCCATCCTTGCGAATGAAGACCTGGATATGGGTGCAGAATCCGGCCAGGGCCTCGTCCACCGAATTATCCACCACCTCATAGACCAGATGGTGAAGCCCCCGGCTGCCGGTGTCGCCGATATACATGGCCGGCCTGCGGCGCACCGCCTCCAGGCCCTTTAAGACCGTTATTTTTTCGCTGGAATAGCTGTCCTTGGCTGTCATACCTCTCCTTATGATATCCGATATTTATGATTTTCTCTTTTTTAGAAGGGACCCACCTTGAAGGTGATCTCCTTGACGGCCTCGGCCCCGATCAGCTGGTTTATTTTTCCCTTGAGCCGGACCTTGAGCAGGGTGCATTCCTGCACCCAGGCCGGGCTCTTGGCCTCCACCATCAGCCGGCCCCGGATCACCGAGACCGCCCGGGTGTTGGCCGCCATCTTGGGGCCGGCCGCCTCCGGCCACAACGCCAGGGCCCGGGTCTCATCCATCCGCTGGTCTATCTCCAGGGATCTCAGGACCCGGCCCAGGATGTCCCCCACTGTTTCCAGTTTTTTCATTCCTGCCTCACAGATCGCATGATAGATGGATCATGGCTCCGGCCAGCTTTGACACGGCCTGTTTGAACTTCGGATCCCCCCAGCCCTGAATCCACCCGCTCTCCTGGAGCTGGTCGGAGATCACAAACACCGCCGCCGCCGGGATGCCGTATTCCCCGGCCACGGCAAAAAGACCGGCCCCCTCCATCTCCACGCAGGCCGCCCCCATTTTGCGGTATTCCCGGACCTTGGCGCTGGTCTCCCGATAGGGGGCGTCAGTGCACCAATGGACCGCCAGCCGGGGCTCCAGCCCCTGTTCCCTTAAGCGGTCATTCAGCTGGCGGGCAAGCCGGCCGTCGGACGGGATCACCGACTGAAAATCGTGCCCGTAACATACCCCGGTGCCGGTCTCGTTGATGGCTCCGGTGGAGACCACCAGATCCCCGATATTCAGTTCCGGGGATATGGAGCCGGCGATGCCGATGTAGACCACCTTTTTCACCCCCAAAGCCAGCAACGTTTCCGCCTGGATGGCCATGGCCGGCGATGCTATCCGGCTCTCGACAAAAAGGGTGTCGTGGTGGATATAGGCGTCCTTCACCACCCGGTGGCTGAACTCCTGAAGACCAGCCTGATGCTTGATCTGGTGCCACAGATATCGGAAAGACAGCACCGCCGGGCATTCCAGCATGATATCCTGGTAGGACAAGCCGTCCCCGGATATGCTCTCCTCTATAAAGGCCCGGGCCGATGTGATGGAATTATTCATTTCTTTCAGTAGAACTTCACCGAATGGTCTTTCAGCCGGCCTTCCCGGTAGTTGAACTTGGCCGAGAAGAATTTTTCATCCTCCAGCCAGGGCAGGAAGATATGATCGCCCTCCCACAGGTCCAGCTTTAATAGTTCCTGGTCTTTGACCCATTTCAAATAGCCCTCGGCCGAATCCAGCAGTTTCCCCCGGAATCTTTGGGCGGTGAAGACGAACACATACCAATCGTCCCATTGGTCGAACGAGGGAAAGGTCAGGAACCCGTTCAGATGGGGGTCTTTTACCAGCAGGCCGCTTTCCTCCTTTACCTCCCGGATGACGCACTCCTCCGGGGTCTCTCCCGGCTGCATCTTACCGCCCAGGCCGTTCCATTTGCCGTAATGCAGGTCGTCCTTGCGTTTGATGCGGTGCATCATCAGGGTCCGGCCATCCTTTTTGATGTAGCACAGAGTGGCTAGCTTCATAATAGCGAATAGATCATGGTTATTGGATGACAGGGGGCATCCTGTCCAATTTACTTATCAAGGGAAAGAGGTGATCCCGTGGTCTTTTGTGTTTCTGTGTTTAAAAAATCCGTGTTTATCCCTGTGCCAAAAACATCATTCCGGTACAATCAGTCCATCATCCACCCGGAACTTTTTAAAACCGTCCTGCCGGGTGATGTCGTTCTCGTGGGCCGAAGCGATGAACACCTGGCATTCCGGATCGAGCTGATGGATCAACGATTCGGAACGGCCGCTGTCCAGTTCGGCAAATATTTCGTCCATCAGGATCACCGGTTTTTCCTTAAGCTGGGCGGCCATGATCTCGGCCATGGCCAATTTCAAGGCGATGGCCGCCGTTCGCTGCTGGCCCTGCGAGCCGAACTGGCGGATGCGCATGCCGGCCAGCGATATCTCCAGGTCGTCGCGGTGCGGCCCGAACATGGTGATGCCCCGCCGGCGCTCGAATTCGAATCCGGTGGCCAGGGCCTTGGCAAAGGCCTGCTCGATCGGCTGGCCCGGCTCGAATTTGTATGACAAATGGTAGCGCAGGCCCAGCCGCTCCCGCCCGCCGGAGATGCCCACATACCGGCTGCCCGCCATCTCCTTCAGATCGTCGATGACCTCCATCCGTTTCCGGACCAGCTTCATTCCGCAATCCACCAGCTGCTGGTTCCAGGCCTCCAGCGAGGCGGCGTTGCTGCGCCCTTCCTTGATGGCGTACAGCAGCTGGTTGCGCTGCTTAAGTATCCGGTTGTAATCCTGCAGATCGGCCAGGTAGGTTCTGGAGAACTGGGAGATGGCCAGATCCATAAAACGGCGGCGCACTCCGGGGCCGGACTTGCATAGATCGTCGTCCTCCGGGGACAGGCTGATCACCGGCATCCGGCCTATCAGCTCCGATAGTTTTTGCTGCAGCTCGCCGTTGATCTTCAGCCGCTTCTCTTCCTTATTATAAGCCGCCTCGACATTGATGTCGCCCTCGGCCGTTTGGGCCCGGCCCTCCAGCCGGAACCAGTCCCTGGTAAATCCTATCATCTGTTCATCCTCGGCCACGCTCCTCATGGAACGACCGATGCACAGGTAATGGATGGCCTCCAGCAGATTGGTCTTGCCCGATCCGTTGATACCTAAAAAAAGATTCTTTCCCGGCGAAAACTCCAGATCAAAAACAGATAGATTCCTGAAATTGCTTCCCTTGGCCGTCTTAATAAACATTCTACTTCCCTGTTTTCAAATACCCAAAGTGATGTGTTTGACAATTAATTATACCACAACATATAGATAAAATGCAAAGGTTTTTTATTAATTTTTAGCACCATAATGGATTATATTTCAATAACTTAGACGCTAATCGATCTGATTATTTTCACAGAATGATGAGATATTTATTAAAATCAAAGAAATATGCCAAAAAATAAAATAATCTTGAAAAAAAAGTCATTTACTGATATACTTAACCTTTAATTGTGAAAGATCGTTGGGCGGTTAGCTCAGCTGGTTAGAGCGCTGGTCTCACATACCAGAGGTCACAAGTTCGAATCTTGTACCGCCCACCATAATTACAAAACACAAAAAGAGGCATCACTTGATGTCTCTTTTTTATTTTAAGACAGATTCTGCGACGGCACATCCGCCGCAGCCCGGCTTCGCTGTTTGGCAGCCGGCGGAGAATCCCGTATTATCCCCCATAAAACCCAAAAAGCTTCCCGGTTTTGGGAAGCTTTTTAGTTAGGCCCGGTGATAAATGCCGGCCGGATCAATTGTCTATGTTATTCGCACCGTTTGCCGTTTGGGGCGCTACGAATTTATAAACCCCCCGCTTGAACCCGGGCTGGCATACATCCACGAACCGGTCCCCGATGGCCATTATTGCCTCCTTGCTGGCCATAAAGGCATCCACCACGGCAGGATCAAAGGCACGACCGCGGTCGTCCTGGACCATTTTCATCGCCTGTTCGACCGGAACCGCCTCCCGGTAAGGGCGATGGAAACAGAGGGCGTCGAAGACATCCACTACGGCGGTGATCCGCCCGACCAGGGGGATGGCCTCTTTATGCAGCCCCCGGGGATAGCCGCTGCCGTCCCATCTTTCGTGATGGGTGAGCGAAACGTCCTCCGCAATCCGCAATACTTGCGAATCAGACCCGGACAGGATGGCGGCCCCGATCATCGGGTGTTCCCGCATTTTCTGGACCTCCTCCTCGTTGAGTTTGCCCGGCTTTTGCAGGATATGGTCCGGGATGCCGATCTTCCCAATATCGTGCATGGGCACGGCATAGAGGCACATGTCGGCGAAGCTCTGGGGCTGTCCCATCCGCCGGGCGATGGCCGCCGCGTAATGGCTTACCCGTACGATATGGGCCCCGGTATCCTGGTCCTTGAACTCGGCCGCCTTGGCCAGCCGGTGGATGGTATCCAGTGTGGTCTGTTCGATCCTCTGCAGGGCGTTTTGCAGGGCGCTGGCCTTCTTGGCGATCTCTGATTCCAGTTCTATGCCGTGGCGCTGCAATACCCTCTCAGCCCATCTGCGGTCGGTTATGTCTTCGATGGCCAGGAGGATGATCTGCTCAACCCCTGACGGCCGGCGGATCAGCCGGGCATTCAAAAGCATTACCCGCCGGCCAATGGCAGCAAAATCGTGCTCGACCTCATAATCATCAAATGTTGTCTGCTGGGCCAGGATGGTTTCCAGCATTTCCCTGAGCCTGGGGATATCCCACTGGCGGTCGCCCAGATCATACACCAGCTGTCCCAAGGTTTCCTCGGGTTTTACCTTGAAGACTTCGTAGAAAGAACTATTGGCAGTGACCACCCGTAGGTCGTGATCCAGGGCAAGCAACGGCTCACGAACGGTATTAATGATACCCTCGGCATATTCGGGAGCCATATCTTCATGCCGTTGCTGCGACTCTTTCTGCGGCATCGAATTTAATCCTTCGAATTTTCTGTGAGGTTCATGACAGATACTGAACATTTAGTTTAATATATTTCACCGCATCCGTCAAGTCAAAATTCACCTGTCTGTCAAAACAAGGCATTCCAGCCATCAAAAAGCCGTTCACTGGATGGCTTTTCTTTTTTTATCGTCTGATGGACGTAAAATTTTCTTGACATCAAGAGGTCATTAAAGTTACCATTAAACCATGCCCTTAAAAGCCACCGACATAACATCTTCGATAACAGAATATCTGTCTGGGAAGCGTTACGACTCCGGCGCCAGATCGCTTATCGAACACAGCCGGGACCTGCTTCAGCCGGGCAGGCTTGGGGAACTGAAGAAGCTTTTGGCAATGATCCCCCGGGAGCATTTCCTGCGCCACCCCAAGCTTATCCTGATAGCGGCCAATGCCGATTACCAGAGCGGCGAACTAAAATCAGCCCTGCGTTATCTTACCACCGCCATTCCCGTTTTAAAAAAAGCCCGGGACCGTTCCTCGCTTTCCGCCGCCTACCGTTACCTTTCTTACATCCATCAGGACATGGGACAGAACCAAAAAGCCATAGCTGACAGCAGGCAGGGCCTGAAATACCTGGACCAGAATGACTACCGGGGACGGGCCGGACTGCTGGCGGCCATGGCCGGGAGTTACTGGAGGCTGCTGGACTACAAAAAGGCCTCCAAAGTCTACGCCCAGGTGATGGACATCTATATCCGGGCCGGCGACAAGGAGGGACAGATCCGCACCCTGGCCAATTCATCGGCCATCACCAAGGCTTTGGGCCAGCTGGAAAAAGCCCGGAAGGAAAAAGAGGAGGTCCTGCGTTTTTACCGGAATTCAGACAACCGGCGCAGTTACTGCCTGGCGGCGGTGAACCTTTCGTCCCTTTACCTGGAGATGTTCGAACTGGAGAAGGCCGAATTTCTGCTGACCGCGGCCATACCGGAGATCGAGAAGATCGGCCTGGGAATGGCTCTGGGCCCGGCCAGGGTCTACCTGGGAGAAGTCCAGATGCACCAGGGACGGTTCCCCGAGGCGGAAAAGACCCTTAAATTTGCATTAGATAAAACCGACAGCGCTGAAGAAGCGTCATATCATTTTTCCTGCCTGATAGCCTTAAGCATCCTCTATCGCCTGCAGGGCAACCTTTCCCTTTCCCTGAGATACGCCTTAGGATCCTTGGAAAAGATATCCCCGGAGCGTCCGCTGGACACCGCCCAGGCCCATCATAATGTATCCCGGGTGTATTTTGCGGCCAAGGATTTTGCCAAAGCCCTGCATTACGCCAAAAGATCATCCGCGGTGTATGCCCGGACCGGAATGGCATACCAGCAGTCCCGGGCCCTGCTTAATCTGGCGCAGATCTATCTGGGGCAAAAAAAACTGCCGGCCTTCGGACAGGCCTTCTCACAGGGACTGAATATCTGCCGGGAACGCAATTATGATTTCTTTTTCAATGGCCGGTATCCCGAAAGTTTTTGGCCCCTGATCCCGGCCTATTTAAAAACAAACGGCTCCTCTAAATACCTGAACCAGCTGGCTGAAATATTCGATCCGTCCAAGACAGCTTCGAACCGTTCCCCGGCCGACCGCAGGCCGGCGATCACCACCCTGGGTTCCCTGGGGATTCTGATGGACGGGCAACCGGTAGAGCGCTGGAAAAGGACCGCCTCCCGGCAGGTACTGGGTATTTTATTGTCACGCCATGTTTCCCGGGAGGCGGATCCCCGCAATGATTCTGAGCAGTTCATCCCTTCCCAGGTGCTGAGCCTGATGTTGTGGCCCAAAAAAAGCCTGGCTTCGGCGTCGATAAACCTTCAGGTGGCGGTGGCCGAGCTGCGCAGGCTCTTTGAGCCCGGTCTCAAGGACGGAAAAAATTCGCAGTATGTAGAATTTCGGAACGGCTGTTACCGGATAGATATTGACAATATCTCTCTGGATTTTATGGATTTCGTTGCGGCGGTCCGCAAGGGCCAGCAGGCGGAGATCACCGGACAGCCTCCGGCCGCCCTGGAATTCTACCGCCAGGCGGTGGAGGTCTACCGCGGCGATTTTCTGCCGGATATCAAGCTGATCGAAATGGAAGGGACCCGGGAGCGGTTGCGTCAATTATATTTTCAGGCGCTGCTTTCCCTGGCAGGTTTATATCTCAAACAAGACCGGTTGGACGATGCGGTCAAATATGCCGCCCTGGCCGTTTCCCGGGAGCGCTGTCTGGAGGAGGCTCACCGCATACTTATGACGGCTTATCACCTCATGGGGCGGAAAGAACTTATTTCCAAGCAGTTCCAAATCTGCCAAACGGCCCTGCGCAGGGATCTGGGACTGGATGTCAGCCCCGAGACCATTGCCTTGTATAAGGAGTGTTCAAAGTAGTCAAACAGCGGTTATTTTGTAAGCGATTTGTAAGCGGCTTTTGTTAAAATCAGTTTGACCAACAGCCGTTTTTTAATTTATACTGGACATGAAAAGCATCAAAATAATAAGGGTCAACGCCTTTAAAAATGGCGACCCCGACAAATTGACCATCCAGGGGGTTTGGGGCGGGCAACTGGATGTTGATTTCGGGAGAACCAACGGAAAGACGGTCCCGGCGGGCAGCCAAAGACCGGAGGTGATCCTGGCTTACCTTCCGCCCTTCGTCCGGAACGTAATATTGGAGCCGGACGGCTTTCTAATCAATTCCGCTTCGGAAATGCCCTTTAAGGTCTATTTGCTTGACCATCAAAATACCATACTGAACACCATAAAACCCGGACGCATCGGGGAAAGCGGCCTTTGGCAGTGCAAGGTGTCGCGGAATATTTTCAAGGCTGTCCGTAAAATATTAATAAACTGATTCAAGGAGGTTAGATCTCATGAAACTTAATTGGTTAGTCTCTCTGGCTGTCCTGTTGTTCGCCGAATACCCGGCCCAAGCGGCAACCAGCATAAGCTTTGGCAGCAAACCGGTCTTCGATGGGGTGATATCTCCGGGGGAATGGCAGGATGCCACGCTTAAAACCTTCACTACTTCCGGTGGGACCGATTCGGTATGGTTGAAATATTTTCAGGACACCATATTCATGGCGATCAAGAACCCCAATACCGTCGCCACCAGCCTGAACTGGATCCTTTTGGACATCAATTACGATCGTCTGACCGCCCCCCAACCCGACGACCATTTGTTATCGGGCATAATTGACGGCGGCAGATATGAGAAGGTCGGAAACGGCACGGCCTGGGAAGCGGTGCCGATCCAGCCTGTCGGCTGGACGGACTCGGTCAGCGCCGGGACCGGATATTGGGCGGCGGAATGGAAAATATTCTACTCCAAACTGGGGCTGACTCCGGGGACAGCCGATACCTTCGGCTTTGCCGCTTCGAACTATGTCGATGGCACCGGGTATTGGTGGCCGGCCGGCGTGAATTACAACATCCCGTCAAGCTGGGAAGCGGTCACTTCGGCTGCAAACTGGGGAATGCCCGCAGGCTCGATAACCGACACCCTCTTTGATTTCGGCCCGGTCTATGCCGGGGATTCCGCCGTCTGCAGCTCGATCTATTTGAAAAATACCGGCAGCTATGCCCTCACCGTCAGCGGTCTTGATGTTACTTCCGGGCCTTTCACCCTGCTGACTTCGGCGCCCTTCAATGTGGCTGCCAATGACAGCCAGGCCATCCTGGTCAGCTTCGAACCGGTGATCTCCGGCTCTTACAGCGACACCCTGACAGTGACCACCGACGACCCGGCAAGCCCGGTCGTGACCTGCGTCATATCCGGCAGCAGCATCGAGAACACCGTGGTCGATGTGCCTTTGGGAGAGATACCTGTTTTCGACGGCGTGCTTTCGCCCGGCGAGTGGTCGGATGCCGCCTTCATCACCCCGCACACTACCACTCTAAATGATACCGTCTGGTTCAAATACAATCGGGATACCCTTTATGCCGGATTCAAGGGAGCCGACAGCTTCGCCGGCAATCAGCAGCAATTGTATTTCGACAACAATTATGACCGGGCCACTCTTCCGATAGAAGACGACCACCGGCTTCGCATTCATATAGACGGGTATAAAGAGGAAGGTGTCGGGGCAGGTTTTGGGTGGGTGACCGCCACGATATCTGGCTGGGATGCCATTGGCGGGGCCTCGCCTGGAAGGTGGTGCTCCGAATGGAAGATAGCCCTATCCAAGCTGGACATAGTGCCTGGCACGGCGGATAGTATTGGAATGTCTGCCGTTGTCTATTCATTCGCACCCGGAGCCGGCGGCAATTATTGGCCTTCTACTTTCAACTGGGAAAATCCCAGCACCTGGGGTCTGATGAAATCCAGCTCGAAGTGGGGCCTGGCAGCCATTTCGGCCAATGAGAACCAGCACGATTTTGGTTATATCAAGCCGGATGACTCGCTATCCTGGACATCTCTTTATATAAAAAACACCGGCAGCCTGGACCTGGATCTCGACAGCCTGCGATCCGGAACCGGTTATTTCAGGATTGATCCCCTGACCGATTCATTGCTGGCCCCCGGCGACAGCCTGGCGGTCGCCGTTTGGTTCAAACCGGACTCCTCCGGGGCCTATCTGGACACCCTGCGCATTTACTCCAATGATCCGGTCAACAACCCCGGCAGAATATCTCTGGCCGGAAACGGGGCATATATTATTGACGTGCCCTGGGGCACAATGCCTATATTTGAAGGGACTATCGAGCCGGCGGAGTGGGCTGATGCCCACTGCGACAGCTTCTTGCTTGAGGACCAGACCAAAAAGTACCACAATGTGGACACTTTCTGGGTCAAGTATAATTCCGATACCCTTTATCTGGCTTTGATAACTCCCAATTATGCTGACTACAAGATAACCAGCCATTCCCTGATCTTCGATCTGAAGTTTGACCGTACTTCGACAGTGCAGGCCGATGACCACAGATTTTTGGTCGTATCTGACGGGGAACCGGTGGAATTTGTCGGCCTGGCCGGGGTTTGGGATAAGGTCACACCGGCGGGATGGCGATCTGATTTTTCAGCCAAGGATAATCTGGTGACCTTCTATGCCGTTCCCTTCGACCGGCTCGATCTCAGTATCGGCGCCAATGACACCATCGGCTTCGCGGTGCTGGCCGAAGGCGATGGCGGGATCTACGGCCGGTGGCCGGTGGCCTCCGATTCGGTCGGGCCGGCCAGCTGGGGTATTCTGACCTCCAGCGCCGGGTGGACCGGGGTGATGGGCAAGCCGGATGACCAGCCGAAGATCAGGTCTTTCTCCCTGGCCAATGCCTATCCCAATCCGGCCAACCGGCAGGTCAACCTGAATTATCAACTGCCCGCCCCGGCCAATGTCAGACTGAACATCTACAATATTGCCGGACAGCTGGTGAAGTGTTTTGATCAGGGATGCCAATCAGCCGGGTCATACTCCATCAGATACAACATCGCGGCTTTGCCCAACGGCATCTATTTTTATCAGATTGACGCCGGAGCATTCAAGGCTACCAAAAGAATGATGGTCATCCGGTAAAACCATCCGGCAAACAATAAAAAAAGGGAGAGCTGCGGCTCTCCCTTTTTGCATCTTCAGTTTCATTTTAGAAATTTCCAGATAAGATAGATGGTGGCCCCCCAGGCCCCCGGTCCGTGGCACAGCACCGCCGCCCAGATGTTCCCGGTATGCTCGGTCAGCCAGGCCAGGGTCAGCCCCCCGGCAAATACAATCGCCACCAGTGGCAGCCCGGTCCATCCCGGCATCAAAAAGCTTATGGTCACCAGATGATATACGGTGAACAGCAGGGCCGATATCAGAATATGCCGCTTGAAACCGGCCCGCCGGGCCAAGAGGCCCTGAAGTCCGGCCCGCCAGTAAAGTTCCTCACCCACCGGCAGTATCACCGCCACGAAAATGAAGAACTGGAGGAGTCCGGCCGGAAAAGCATTGCTTTGATAGAGTTTTTGGGAACACAATTTAAGCATATTGTCCGGGATCGCTTTACCGAAATAGAAGTTCCCTGCCCAAATGCTGAGCACCGCCACCGTCCCGGCCGAGATCAGCCCCAGCCCCAGGCTTTTGATCATCTTGCCTGCCGGCAGTTTTGCCCTTTCCTCCAGCCCGTAGGCTTTGACCTGCCAGAAGGCCCCGCCGTAAAACACCACCGAGGAGAGGATGATGGCCAGCCAGGCGTCGTTCAGCAGCCACAGGGCCAGCCAGTTCACCAGGGCCGGGGTCAGGGTGAGGACCGCCAGCAAAAGGGACAGGTCCTTTTTGTTTTTAACCGTTAGGGCCTTATTCATCGGTCGCCTTTTCAGGGACGATATTCTCCAAAAGCTTCAGCACCTCGGCCTCGGTCCCGGCATGCATCAATTCCTGCCGCAGGGCCGCCGCCCCGGGGATCCCTTTGATATACCAACCCAGATGCTTTCGCATCTCCCGGATGCCGCGGAGCTCCCCCTTGTCGGCCACCGACATTTTTATATGTTCTTGGACCACCCGCATCCTCTCCTGCCAGTTTGCAATTTGTAATTTTGAATTTGGGATTTGGAATTCCGAATTCAAAGCGGCATTGATCTCGGCAAACAAAAAGGGGTTCCCCAGCGCCGCCCGGCCCACCATCACCAGGTCGCATCCGGTCTGTTCGATCATCCTCCGGGCGTCGGCTCCCGAGGTTATATCGCCGTTGCCGATCACCGGTATCTTTGCCTGCTGTTTTATTTTTGTGATGATGGTCCAGTCGGCCTGGCCGGAGAACATCTGGCTCCTGGTCCGGCCGTGGACGGCAATGGCAGCGATACCGCATTGTTCCAGAAGTTTGGCCACCTCCAAAGCGTTCTCCGATCCCACCTCCCAGCCGCTGCGGATCTTGGCCAGCACCGGTCGTTGGGCGACACTGATCACCGCCCTGGCTATCTGGGCTATCTTTTCCGGAAATTTAAGCAGGGCCGACCCGCCGCCGTTCTTGACTATCTTGGGGGCCGGGCAGCCGAAGTTGAGATCGTAGTAATCCGGCTGAATGTCCCTTTCCAGCCGCTCCACCGATTCGGCAAAGGCCAAAGGGCGGGTGCCGAAAAGCTGGACGGCGATGGGCCGCTCCTCCTCCCGGAATGATAACATCCTGATGGTCTTGGAATGCCCGCGGGACAGGGCCTCGGCCGAGATCATCTCGGAATACACCAGGGCGGCGCCGTGGCGGCGGCAGATAAGACGAAAGGCCGAATCGGTAATGCCCGCCATGGGGGCCAACACCGCCCGGCCCTTTAGAATATTTGGATCGAATGTTTTGGCCAATTATATTTACCGCTAAAAATTAATCCCTGCCCTTTTGCCATTTATTGAAGAATATCCAGGCCAGTATCAAAAACAGCCCGACCAATATCGATACCAGCCGCCGGTCGGCCAGCGACAGCAGCATGGCCAGGATAGCCAGAAAAACCGTTATGCCGTACAGGAACATCACCGCCCCCTGGTGGCTGAAGCCGATGGTCAGCAATGTGTGGTGGACGTGTTCCTTGTCGGCCCGGTAGAACATCTGGCCCCGCCAGGTGCGGCGCAAAACGGCGCTGAAGGTGTCCACGATGGGCACCCCCAGGGCGGCTATGGGTATCAGCAGGGCCACCGTGGCTATGCTTTTCATGGTCCCCAGGGTGGTCATGGCCGCCAGGATGAATCCGATGAAGGTGGCCCCCGAATCCCCCAGGAAGATGCGGGCCGGATGGAAATTGAACGGCAGGAAGCCCAGCAGGGCGCCGACGGTGACTATCGCCAGCAGGCCGATCAGCCCCTCCCCGGAGGCCTCGGCCGAGACAAAGATGGTGGCGGCCACGATTATAGCGATGCCGGCCGCCAGCCCGTCCAGCCCGTCGATGAAATTGATGGCGTTGATCATGAACACGATCCATAGGGCCGTGAACGGTATGCTGAAAAGGCCCAGCTCGAAGACGCCCCCCAGCGGGCTGGGCAGGAGGGTCACGCAGAAGCCCCCGGCTATAAGAATGCCGGCGGCGGCAAACTGAAAGACCAGCCGCAGGCCCACCGAGGCGTTTTTCAGGTCATCATATAACCCCACCCCCAGGATCAGCAGGCCCCCGAGGGTTATGGTGGCGAACTTCCCGGCCCATCCGTGGAAGATGCCGGGCCAAAGTGATTTTATCAGCCAGATGGTGATCAGCACCGCGGCTGCCACGGCCGCCCCCCCCAGGCAGGGCATGGCCTTTTGGTGTATCTTTCTCAGGCCGGGCCGGTCGAACACCTTGCCTTTGACCGAAACGTACAGGGCCAGCGGCGTCAGCAGCAGGCTCAATACGGCGGCTATGAAAAATGCTGTCAGATAATGCAATGCGGTCCCTTTAGATTTAGAAGCCGCCCTCATTCGATGACGGCGGCCGGATTTATTTTTATTTCGAGAGCTCCCGGATCAGAAGGTCCAGTTCGTCCTTGGTCCTCTTCTCGGTGACCGAGATCAGAAGATGGCCCTCCAGTTGTTTAAAGAACCGTCCCAGATCCAGCCCGGCCAGGATGCCCTTCTGCCTAAGTTCTGCCAGAACCTGAGGAGCCGGCCGGTTGGTCTTGTATACGAATTCCTTGAAGAACGGCGCCTTAAAAGCCGGCCCCAGCTGCTCCGCCAGGTAATGGCTTTTCTGAAGGCAGAGTTCGGCCGCCTGTTTGATGCCGTCGCGCCCCATCAGTGACAGGTAGACGGTGGCCGCCAGGGCGCACAGGGCCTGGTTGGAGCAGATATTGGAGGAAGCTTTTTCCCGGCGGATATGCTGTTCCCTGGCCTGCATGGTCAGCACCAGCCCTTCCCGGCCCTGGCTGTCGTTGGTCAGGCCCACGATCCTTCCCGGCATCAGTCTCAGCAGGGAATTCTTGGCGGCCAGCAGCCCCAGGTAGGGGCCGCCCAGCCCCATGGGAATCCCCAACGGCTGCCCCTCGCCGGTGACGATATCGGCGCCATAGCTGCCGGGGGCTTTTAAAATTCCCAGCGATATCGGGTCGGCCGAGACCACCAATAGCGCGCCTTTCTTATGGGCAATGTCCGATATTTCCTCGACCGGTTCCAGTGCGCCCAGGAAATTGGGATGCTGGATCAGGACGGCCGCGGTTTTATCGTCGATGGTTCTTTCCAATTCCTCCAGGCTGGTGACCCCGTCCTTCCAGGGGATCTCGGCTATTTCTATGTTCAATCCCCGGCAGTAGGTTTTCAGCACTTCGCGGTAATCCGGGTGGACGGTGCTGGAAATGATCAGTTTTTTGCGTTTGGTGTGGCTGCAGGCCATCAGCCCGGCCTCGGTCAGGGCGGTGGCCCCGTCGTACATCGAGGCGTTGGCCACATCCATACCCGTCAGGGCCGCTATCAGGCTTTGGAACTCCCATATCACCTGGAGGGTGCCCTGGCTGACCTCGGCCTGATAGGGGGTATAGGCGGTATAGAACTCCGGCCGGGACAGGATGTGGTCCACCGCGGCCGGAATATAATGATCGTAAGCCCCCCCGCCCAGGAAGGATATCATCTCCCCGGCCGGCCTGTTGATCTTGGAGATCCCGGTGATCTCACGGACCGCCTCCATCTCGGACAGCGGGGCCGGCAGATCCAGTTTGGATTTTAAAAGAATGTCCCGCGGGATGTCCGCTATCAATTCATTGAAATCCTTGACCCCGATCCGGGCCAGCATATCCTGAATGTTTTCCGGGGTATTGGCAATATACGGCATAATTCTCTTTCAAACTTTTTGAACTTCTTTTACCTCTTGAACCCTACCGGGCCCCTTGCTCATGATTAATGTCCGTGCTTCTCCATCTTTTCGTAAGCCTCGGCATCCATCAGTTTCCCGGCCTGGGAGATATCGGATAATTTGATCTTGACCATCCAGCCCCGGCCGTAGGCATCCTTGTTGACCAGGTCGGGGGTGCCTTCCAGGTCGCCGTTGATCGCGGCCACCTCGCCGGACAACGGGGCGTTCAGGTCGGACACCGCCTTGACCGCCTCCACCGTGCCGAAGGGCTTGGCCATCTCCACCTTGGAGCCGACGGCCGGCATCTCCACGAAGACGATATCCCCCAGCTCGCCCTGGGCGAAATCGGTGATGCCGACGGTGGCGGTGTCGCCCTCGATCCGGGCCCACTCGTGGCTGGCGGTGTACTTGAGGTCCTTGGGAAAGTTCATGGTTCCTCCAATTTATTTATATTTTAAATTAAAAATAATATTCCCACAATTTGTTTTTACCATCGCCCAATAATAATCTGCCTTCATTTACATTAATGCCTTCGGTTGTTCCCAATACTTCTTGATATACCAATTTCCAATCAGAAAGATCATAAATACTTAGTAATGCTTTCCCGGTTGCGGTCGAGGATCGTGTTACAACGGCCAACAATTTTTCCTTATTATTCTTAGAATCAATAATAATGCCTCGTGGCCCGTGATAACCCAATCCAACAGGCAGTTCGTCTTCAAATAGTTTAGTGCCGGTTAAATTAAATATTTTTAGCTTGTCATCATAGACGCGTATTAAGTATGTTTTCCCGGCATTATCAATAACATCAAATTCTAATATCCATGCATTAACACGAATTTTTTGAATTTGATTGCCATTTATATCCCATATTTTAAATGTATCTTTTGATGAAGTAATGACAAGTCGTTTGTCATTTAATGTTATTGGGTGAATATCCGAATAGCGACCAGGTTTTTTCCAAACAACTTTACCCCTCTCGTTTAAACAATATAAATAACCGTCATCGGCAACATAAAATTCATACACCTTATCATTATTTAAATCTTCGACTGCCATTTTATATGGGTGCACAAGTAAATTGGGTTTGAACTCCCAAATCCTTTTCCCATTATTGTCCAACAGACCGATAACACCATATCCGCCACCTCTTTGAACAATTTCAAATTCACCATCATTATTTAGATCAATTAAATAAGGTGATAAACCAAACCATATGGTTTCCCCCTTAGCGTCTGTATATTCGATTTTTCTTATAACTTGATAATCTTTTGGTGTTAGAAACCAAATCCCGGTTTGCCCTATTACAGCAAAATATTTATTACCTCTCCATTCAATTTTTTGGATATTCTTTATTGTCCCCCTAACACAATCGTTGAATATTAATTTTTTCTTCAAACCGACTGTATTGACTTTGATTTCATTCGGAATTTTGGGACTCGGTTGTCTCGGTTTGGAGTTACAACTTACTAATATTAAGCAAGATAAAACAATAAGCTTAAAACTACTCATACAACCATACTCTCCCACATAAATTGCGGGCACTGTTTTATCAGGTTATTTCTTTATCGAGCTGTGCTTCCAGAACGGGGTCTCGGCCACCTTGGCCGGGATCATTTTCCCGCGGATCTCCACCTGCAGCTCGGTGCCGGTCTTGGCGAATTCGCTCTGGACGTAAGCGGTGCCGATGCCCTTGGATACCGACGGCGAGAACACCCCGCTGACCACCTCGCCCACCTGGGAGCCGTCCCTGAATACCTTGTAATGCTGGCGGGGAAAGGCGTTGCCCTCCACCTCGAAACCCACCAATTTTCGCTTGACGCCCTCGGCCTTCTGTTTTAACAGGACATCCTTGCCGATAAAATCGCCTTCCTTTTTCAGCTTGGTGATCCAGCCCAGGCCCGCCTCCAGCGGAGAGGTGGTCTGGTCGATATCGTTGCCGTACAGACAGTATTTCATTTCCAATCTTAATGAATCCCTGGCCCCCAGGCCGCTGGGCTTGAGGTCGAATTCTTTACCGGCCTTGAATAAAGCCTCCCATATCTGCCCGGCGTATTTTTTGCCGAAATACAGTTCAAACCCGTCCTCGCCGGTATAGCCGGTGCGGGAGACGATCATCTCCACCCCGTCAACTTTGCCCACCTTGAACCAGTAGAATTTCATGTCCGACAGCTTCAGGTCGCAGATCTTTTGCAGCAAAGGTTCGGCTTGCGGCCCCTGCAGGGCCAGCTGGGCGATATCGTCGCTGGTGTTCTTCAGACTGACGTTGAATTTCTTGGCCTGCTCCTGCAGCCAGGCGAAATCCTTGTCCAGGTTGGAGGCGTTGACCACCAGAAAATAATGGTCGGGAAAACGGTAGACCAGCAGATCGTCCACAATGCCGCCATCCGGATAGCACATGGCCGAGTACTGCACCTGGTCAATTTCCAGGGCCGCCGGGTCGTTGACCGTAACGTAGGAGACGAACTTCAGGGCCTCCGGCCCCCGTACTTCGATCTCCCCCATGTGGGAGACATCGAACAGACCGACCTTGGACCGGACATGGCGGTGTTCCTCCATTATCCCCACATACTGCACCGGCATCAAAAAGCCGGCAAAGGGGACCATCTTGCCGCCGGCAGCCACATGTTGATCGTAGAAGGGCGTTCTCTTTTCCATTTTTCTCCTGTTAAGAAATATATTGCGGATTTAATGAACGAATACCAACCCATTTGACAATTTGGCTTTACTACTCTGCTTGGGAGGCCAGCCCAAGCTGGCCTTGATGAATATCCGGCGATACCATTAATGATATCGCTGGTAAACCATCAATGGCCATGGATGACCATACCGTTATGCCAATACAATTAATGCGTTTTTGTCAAATAAAACCTGTTATCCCAGCAGCTCTTTTATCTTTCCCGAAAGCTCGGCAATTTTAAAAGGCTTGGTCATGTAATGATCGGCCCCGGCGGCCAGGCCGGCCTCCAGGTCCCTGCCGCTGGTCTTGGCGGTAAGCATTATCACTTTGATGTCGCGGGTCTCCGGGTCGGCCTTCACCCTGCGGCACACCTCGATCCCGTCTATCACCGGCATCATTATATCCAGCACCATCAGGTCGGGAAGAAGGGACCGGGCGTCCTTGAGGGCCTGGTCGCCGTTGACCGCCTGAAAGACCTCATAGCCCTGCCGGGCCAATATCTCGGAGACCATGAACAGCATATTGCTGTCATCGTCGGCCACCAGTATCTTATGCCCGCTTTCGGGCCTACAGTCCATGGTTCATCGCCCCTTCCAATAAAACACTGTAATTATAACCGATTTCATATTAAAAGTTAAGCATTTTTTAGCCAAATAAATTCTTTCGGCGAAGCTGGTTATTCGGCCCTAAAGATCATACTGAACCAGGCCCCATCCTCATTTTTTATCTCCAGCTTCCCGTCCAATTGCTGGACCAGGGTGGCCACCAGCTGAAGCCCCAGCGATCCCACCTTTTCGATGTCAAAGCCCTGCGGCAGGCCGATCCCGTTGTCTCTTACGCTCAGAATCAGGTTGCCGTCGTCCTCGCCCACCAGGGCGATCTTGATCAGGCCCTGCCGCCCTATCTGTTGGTAACTGGGGAAGGCGTATTTCAGGCTGTTGGAGACCAGTTCATTGACTATCAGCCCGCAGGGGATGGCGGTATCTATCTTCATCGGCCTATCGATGATATCCAGGGAATAGGACACCTTCTCCCGGTCAAGGCCGTAGCTGTGGAACAGGTCCTCCACCAGGGCCCGGGCGTAGCCGGAGAAGCTCAGGCGGGACAGGGACTCCGCCTGATATAGCCTTTCGTGGATCAGGGACATGGAGCGCACCCGGGTCTGGCACTCCTTGAAAAGCTCCCGCGACCGCTGGTCGGTTATGTATCCCGACTGCAGGTTCAGCAGGCTGGATATCACCTGCAGGTTGTTCTTGACCCGGTGGTGCACCTCCCGCAGCAGCACCTCCTTCTCCTTGAGCGCCGCGGTCATGTTTTCCTGGGATTTTTTATGCTCGGTGATGTCGATGTTGAACTCGGCCGCCAGCCAGGCCCCCGAAGCGTCCTGGAAGGGGATGGTGTGGACCTCCACCCATCGGTTCTCCAGTTTCAGGAACTCCTGGGTCACCACCACCTGTTTCAGTTCCAGGGCGGTTTTGATCCCGCAGCTGGAGCAGACCGAGTTCTGGTTCATGAAATAGCGGTGACACTTCTTTCCGGCCGCCTCTCCGTAGGCCTTTTTCCAGGAGGGGTCGACATAGATCACGTTGTAATCCTTGTCGATGATGTCAAAACCGGTCCTGGTGGCGCCCAGCACGTACTCAAAGCGCTGGTTCAGCTCCCGCAGGCTCTGCTCCGCCTTGCGCCGTTCGGTGATGTCCAGGGTGAACCCGGCCAGCATCCGGGGCTTTCCCTCCTGCAGGATGGGGAATTTGATGGTCCGGTAATGCCGGCCGTTGAACTCCTCATCCACCTCGATCACCTGGCCCTCCCGCAGGATCCTCTGGTCGTCCTCCACCATGCTTCGGGCCAGTTCCGAGGGGAACAGCTCGTCCATGGTCCGGCCCAGCAGTTCCTCCAGCGGCCGGCCCAGCAGCTGCTGGTAGTTCCTGCTCAGCCTGAGGGGCCTTGCGTTTTCGTCCTTGAAGAACACGTAGACCGGGCTGTAATTGAGGAACTGGTCGAACATCTCCTCCATCTGTTTCAGCGAGGCCTGGCTTCTCTCCAGGGCGTCCCGGCTCTCCTGGACCGCCGCCAGCTGGTTCCGTAGATCCTCGTCGGCCTGCCGGAGCTCCTGCTCGGAGGATAGCAGCTTCCGGTTGGCCAGCAGCAGTTCCTGGTTGGCCGCCTCCAGCTCCTCCTTCTGGGACTGCAGCACCTTCTGGTCGCGCTTCCTCTCGGTGATGTCCCGGGCGATGGTCTGGAAATATTTCTTCCCCTCCACCTCGATCATTCTGGCGCTGACCTCCGCCGGGAAGGCGGAGCCGTCACTGCGCTGGTGGACGGTCTCGAACAGCAGGCCGTTCTCGTCCACCGCCTTGCGGTACTGGTCGTCCACCGAGGGCTGGGAGTCCGATTTTCTCAGGCGGTGGATGTCCAGGGCCAGCATCTGCTCCCGGGAATAGCCGTAGACGGCCACCGCCTTGTCGTTGGCCTCCCGGATGTTCAGGTCCTCGTCCAGCAGCAGGATGATGTCATTGGCGTATTTGGTGAGATATTCGTAATGCTTGGACAGGGCCTGCCGCTCCCGCTCCTGCTCCAGCTGTTTTTCAAAATAGCCCCTCTGCTGGCGGTTCCACAGGAATCCTATTATCCCCCCGGCGGCGATGATCAATGCTATCACGATGAATACGATGAACCAGATATGGACATGAGCGATGGCCTCGGCCTCACGCCGGTCGGTCTTGGCGATGATATACCAGGGGGTGGACGGCATATTGTGAAGATAGGCGTATACTTTTTTGCCGCGGTAATCCACCGCCGTAACATTACCGGTGCTGCCGGCGATGGCCATCACCTCGGGAAGCTCCTTCCGGCTCAAAGGTTGCCTTAATTTGGCGGACGAGCCCTTTTGGAACCTCAGCTCGGTGAGGTACAGCACCTCTCCGTTGTCCCTTCTGACCAGGTAGGTCTCGGCGCTTTGGCTGGGCACCGGCCACTGCTGGATCAGGGGGTACAGCAGGTTCTGGGGTTCGATCCGCAGGATGATCACCCCCACCACCGAATCCCGTTGGCGGTTGTAATGGATCACCGGGGCAAAAACGTCCAGGTGCACCGTCCGGCATTCGGCACAGTAATAAAAATCGCTGAAACTGGCCTGGCCGGTGGCCGCCACATTACTGACCAAGACGCCGGTTTTCGAACCTATCTCATGCACCGTTTTCCCGGTCTGCATTCTCAGTCGACCCCTGACATCCAGCAGCAGAACGTTCTGGTACTGCTTAAGATCCTGCAGGGAGCGCATCCATTTGAGCCGGTCCAGCCCGATATTTTCGGAGTAGGGCTCCCGGAAAAGCTGCCCCACCCTTTGGCCTATGTAGGGGTTGTCTATTATGTTCTGGGCGTCGGACATCCGTTCGGTCAGCCAGCTGTCGATCTGTTTCTCCTTGAGGCTGGCCACCGACTCCAGGTCCCGCTCTATTTCCTTCCGGTGGTCCCGGAGATGATAGGAAGAATACAGCCAGCCGGCCGCCATTATGCTCAGTGACAGCAGTAAGAATATCAGCAGGGGCTGCCAGGCCGATCTGATGGTGTCCTTAAGTCTTTCCATAAATCGCTCCGCCATTCTTATAAGGTTCGCCCGGGGCACCGCCGGGCCGCCCCGGTACCGGGACTTTTGGCCGGGATTGGCTTCAGCCCCGGCCCTTTTCCGACGACTCCAGCTTGAGGAACAATTTTATCAGCCGGGGATCGAACTGTCTGCCGGCGGCCTCGCCGATCTCCCTCAGGGCCTGGGTCCTGGTCTTGGCCGTTTTATAGGGGCGGATGTTCCGCTTGACATCGTAGGCGTCGGCTATGCTCAGCAGCCGCGAGGCCAGGGGGATCTTCTCGCCCCTGAGCCCCCGGGGGTAGCCGGTGCCGTCCCACCATTCGTGGTGGTGCAGGATCTGGTCGGCCACCGCCGTTATCTCCGGGGTGGCCAGGGCGATCCGGTAGCCGATCTCGGAATGCTTTTTGGCCGCCTCCCATTCCTTGGGATTCAGCTTGCCGGGCTTGGAGAGGATGGCGTTGGATATGGCGATCTTCCCCACGTCATGAAAGGAGGCCAGCAGCATCAGGTCGTCTATCTCGGAGTCCGGCAGCTTCAGTTCCAGGGCCATCTTCAGCAGGTATTTCTGCAGGTGCTTGGTGTGCTCCTCGGTCTCGTAGGCCGACTCCCACAGGGTCTTCTCCAGGGAGCTCAGGATCCGGCTGCGGACGGTCTTGCCCTCCATCATCTTGTACTGGTACATCCAGTCCTCGGCTTTTTTCAGCACCCGGTCGATGTCCTGGTTCTTGTCCTGCTTGGTGGCGGTGCCCAGGGCCACGCTCAGCTGGATGGGTTTCTTGGGGCTCCGGCTGCAGGACTGCCTTATCTTTTCGCATATCCGGATGGCGGTCTCGGCCCCGGTCTTGGGCAGCAGCACCGCGAACTCGTCGCCCCCCCAGCGGGCCACCACGTCGCTCTTGCGGCACTGTTTTTTGATGATCTCGGCGGTCCGGACCAGGAACTTGTCACCCTGCTGGTGCCCGAAGGCGTCGTTGATCAGCTTCAGCCCGTTGACGTCCCCGATGATCAGGCTGATGGGCAAAAACCTCTCGTCGTCCAGCCGGGCCAGCTCCTCCTCGAAGAAGGCCCGGTTGTACAGCCCGGTCAGCTTGTCGTGAAAGCTCAGGTAGTTGATCCTCTCGTCGTTCCGGCTCCGGTCCTCCAGCTCGTCCTTGAGCTTTTGATTCACCTCCTGCAGCTGACCGGTCCGCTGCGAAATTGTTTGCTCCAGTTCCCGGTTGGTCTGCTCCAGCAGGCATTCGGCCTTCCTCCGCTGGTTCAAAAGCCGCTGGCCCAGTATCCCGAATATGACGAACAGCGCCCCGATGGCCCCCCGAAAATATATCTCCATCGGCTCGGGGTGCAGCACCTGCTGGATCAGGTCTCCCTCCCGGAACAGGTAGGTGTCGATGAAGGTGTCCGCTATCCAGAAAACCGCCGTCCCGATCAGGCCGTATAATATCATACTGAAGGCGCTGTATCTTTTATCGCAGTCCATGAGGCCTCCTTTTATTTCATTGTAAAATCACCGATTCAGGGCGCCGCCCTGGCCAGCCGGGCCACGATGGAATCCTGCAGGGCCCGGACCTGGTTGGCCCGGGAGGTGTAATTGTTGAACATGATGGCAAAACAGTATGTTTGGCCGCCGGGGCCGGTCACGAATCCCGCCAGCGAGGATACTCCCGTCAGGGTCCCGGTCTTGGCCCGGATGATCCCCTTATGCTGGTCCTCCATCAGCCGCCGGGCCAGGGTGCCGTCGGCCCCGGCGATGGGCAGCGAGGACAGCAGCTCCGGCCGGAGGGCCGGGTCGTGGTAGGCTTCCGATAGCACCGCCACCAGCTGCTCGGCGGTGCACAGGTTGTAGCGCGACAGCCCCGAGCCGTCGGCCATCCGGAAGCTTTCCTGGTCGAAGCCCATTTCTTTCAGCATCTCCGTCAACCGGTTGTTCTTTGCCGGGTCAGGGGTGATCGAATCCTGGCCGTTGCCCAGCCAGCGAAAGATCATCTCGGCGGTGAAGTTGTCGCTCTCCTTGTTCATGTGGCGGATTATCTGGTACAGGGGCGGCGAGGCATGCCAGCTCAGCTCCGGCTTTTCCGGAGGGGTGGCGCCGACCCTGACCGTCCCGGCTATCCTGATGCCGTTGGCGGCCAATGCCTCCCGGAAGACCGTGCCGCAGTAAAGGGCGGGATTGGTGACCGTCCGGACCAGGTAGCTGATGCCCTGGTCGGCCGCCATGGTCCCGGTGATGCTGACCAGATCGCCGGCTCCGGTGAAAGAACGGTCGGCCCTGATCCTGGCCTGGCTGCCGGCCTTTACGGTGGTGGCCCTGTTTTCAATGGACAGGTAGGCCGTTCGGGGATTGAGCTCGGCCCGCGGCCTCCGGCCCGGCCGGCCCCCGGGACGCAGCCCTATCTCGAAGGTGTTGCGGTTCAGGGACAGGGCCGATACCGGGGCATTGTAGGCATAGGGACCCTCGTCCCACATCCAGCCGTAGCCGAAGCTGGTGGTGTCGAAATAGCCGGCATCGGCCACAAGGTCACCGCCCACCTGTTTCAGCCCCATGGCCCTCAGGCGGTAGGCCAGGGCCTCCAGGTCGGCGACCTTCAGCTCCGGGTCGCCCAAGCCCTTCAGATACAGGTCGCCCCTTATCCTTCCCAGAGCGTCGATGCTGTCGCCGTGGACCGCGGTGCGGAAGCGGTGGTTGATGCCCAGCTGGCGGTAGGCCGCCGCGGTGACGAACAGCTTGTTGACCGAGGCCGGCACCATCAGGCTGGAACGGTTGAGGGAATATATCTCCCGGTTCGAATCCAATGATATTATATAGACCGCCCGGTTGGCCTGGAACAGCAGGCTGTCGGACAGAATGGAATCGATGGCCCGGCCCAGGGCCTCCCTTTTGATCTGGAAGCTGTCGGCCGCGATGGTAAGGGGCGGCGGCGGCGGGACCAGGGCCCGCCCGCCTCCGCAGCCCGCCCCAGAGGCCAGCGATAGGACCAAAAATATTGTCCGGCAGTGCGTTTTGAAACGGCTTCTTTTGATGTTCATCTTCAGGCCACTGTTGTTTTTATTTCTCCCAAGCAGGACATGATTGTTCGCAGATCTGGTCATTGTTTATCGCCGGCCTTCCTCAGCCAGCCCCGGGCCCCCATCTCGCGGAATATCTCCCTGGCCCGGTCCGAGTACTCCCCGGCCTGTTCCGGCCGGCCCTGGGATTCGAGCGCTTTCCCGTAATAATGACAGGCCTTGGCAACCTCAAACGGTTGCTTCAAGTCCTGATAATTGTTTATGGCTTCACGGAAGCCATTACCGGCGGCATCATGTCTTCCCAGGGCGCTGTCGATCCTGGCCTGCAGCAGGACCGTCTGGATATGCCCCTGCTTCGATCCCATTTTTGCGGACAGCTCAACTGCCCGCGACAAATGCTCCTCGGCCCTGCTTGTAAGCTGTTCGACCAGGGCCATGTCCGCCAGGTTGATGGCCACCCGGAACAGGATCTCATTCTCTTCTATGGCTGCGGCCGTTTCTGCCGCGGCCTCCAGCAGTTTCCGGGCCCGCTCCCTGTCGCCGGTTTCCATCAGGATGCGGGCCAGCGCCACCTGGCTGTATGCCTGCCCGGAGCGGTCGCCCAGCTGTCGCCGGATATCCAGGGCCTGTTCGGTCTGGGCCTGGGCCAGCCGGTGGTCGCCGAGCTGGGCCTGCAGTATGGCCGAGTTCTGCAGGATCAGGGCGTAGCCCAGCTGGTCGCCGGTCTCCTGGCGGATCTTCAGGGACCTCTCGTAGCATTCCAGGGTGCGCCGGTAGTCGCCGAACAGCGAATGGACGTAGCCGATGTTGTTCAGGCAGGTGGCCTGGCCGGTGCGGTCGCCTATTTCCAGCCGGATCGCCAGCGACTGGTTGAAGTGGTCCAGCGCCGATCCCTTGTCCCCCAGCCGGAAAAGGGAGGCCCCGATATTGTCCAGGGTGGTGGCTTCGCCCCTGCGATCGCCCAACCGGCGCCGCAGTTCCAGCGCCTGCCTATGGTGGTCCAGCGCCTGCCGGTTCTCGCCGATCAGCCCTTTTACAAAGCCAATGTTTCCCAGGGTGTAGGACAGGCCGTTGGGGTCGTCGATGTTGCGGTGCAGCTCCATGGCTTGGAATAGAGACTCCAGGGCCGCCAGGTGCTGACCGCGGTAGGCCATCGACATGGCGATATTGTTCAGGCAGGCCGCCATCCCGCTTTGGTTGCCGCTGTTCCGCTCGAGCTCCAGGGACATTCTGGCATAGCTTTCCATTTCCTGGTAGCGGTTGAGCACTGCCTGGGACTGGCTGAGCTGCAGCAGGCATTCGGCCTGGGCTTTCAGGTCATGAAATTCCCGGGCCAGGGCCAGGCCGCGCTCCAGGTCCTGCAGGGCCTGCTGGTTCCGGCCGATCAGCCCCAGGACCTGGGCCCGGTTATGCAGGATATGGACCGCCCTCAGGGGTTCGATCCTATGTTCCTTTCTGGCCGTTCCTTTCATGTCCTTCCGATGGCGGCGGTCTCCGTTCAGGGTGATTGTTTTTCCGGCCGGGGGGGATCGCCGGCCATTATACGATGTATTTATTCTGGCTTCCCGCCTGGAACTTCTCCGCCTCGGCCTTGCGGTTGGCGAACCCCGCCTTGCCCATCAGGCCGTAGGCGTAGCGCTTGCCCTCCTCCACCCCCGGCTGGTCCATGGGGTTTATTCCGAACAGTCCGCCGGCGTAGGCGGTGGCGGTCTCCAGCAGGAACACCAGCTGGCCCACCGTCCGGGGGCCTGTCTCCGGGATGATGAAGCTGCAGTTGGGCCGGCCGTTCTTGGACAGGGCCAGGGCGGTGGCCAGGGCCTCGGCATTCAGCAGCTGCCCGAAGCTCTTGCCGCCCAGGTAGGAGATGTCGCCGATCCCGGGATAGGCCCGGGGGATGGTTATGTCGCTGCGGAATTTCTCCACCCTCATAAATGTGATCACCTTGTCCCGGGGCCCTTCGATGTACAGCTGCAGCTGGGAGTGCTGGTCGGTGGCCCCCAGGGCCTTGATGGGGGTGGGCCCGGTCTCCACCACCCGGTTCTGGTCGTCCACCCTCTTGCCCAGGCTCTCGGCCCACAGCTGGCGGAACCAGTCGGCCAGGGGGTACAGGCTGTCGCAATAGGGCATCATCACATTGATCCGGTATCCTTTTTGGTAAAGCAGATACTGGCTTAGGGCGTACAGCCGGGCCGGGTTCTTCCAGGGGTTCTCATCCAGGGTCATCTTCCGCATCTGTTCGGCCCCCGCCAGCAGGGACTTTATGTCCGCCCCGACCATTGCCAGGGGGAACAGCCCCACCGCCGTCAGCACCGAGAACCGCCCGCCCACCCCCGGGGGCACCTCCAGGCTGGACAGCTTCTCCCGGTCCACGATCTGCCGCATGATCCCGCCGGCCGGGTCGGTGGTGACCACCAGGTTCTTAGACCAGCTCTTCCCCAGGCCTTTGATCAGCCATTGCCTGATCCACAGGAACTGGGCGCTGGTCTCGGCGGTGGTGCCGGACTTGCTGATCAGGTTGACCAGGGTCCTTTTGGCCTTCAGCAGGGCCAGCACCGCCTTCAGCTTCTCCGGGTCCACGTTGTCCAGCACCCACAGCCGGGGCCGCCCCCGGCGGTCCTTTTTGTCCTGCAGGTTATGGGTGGCGGGATTGAGGGCCGCATGGATGGCGCTGGTGCCCAGGGCCGAGCCTCCTATCCCCAGCACCACCAGGTCGTCATGCTTTCCCTTATATTTTGCCGCCAGCTTCAGGCTGGCTTTTAGATGCCGGTCGGTGGCCGGCAGGTCGAAGAAATCCATCTTCCCGGCCTGGCGCTTGGCGTAGAACCATTGGCTGGCTTGGGCCGCAATTCTTCCGGCCGCCTCCAGTTCGGCCGGGCTGAGGCCGTAATTGCCCAGCCGGTCGGCCATCAGATTGTTGAAATCGAACCTTATGCGGTGGTTCATGGCGATCCTCCTGTTCATTTATATCACGGCTGGGCCTGATATTCAAGCCCGGCCGATATGATATTTTGGTTCAGGCCCTGGCCGGAAAGCGGCCGGCTGGAGGCCCCGGAACAGACCAGCCTCAAGGGGCCGTGGCGGAAGGCCAGCCCTCCGCTTAAGAAATACAGGTCCTGGAGGTGGGGGTCGTAGCGCCGCAGGAAAGGGTCCAGGGGATGCCGCAGGCTGTAGCTTCCGGCCAGGACATCCAGCCGGCCCCCGATCAGTTCGATCCGGCAGCCCAGGTGATAATCCGCCTGCTCCAGGTATCCCGACGACACCAGGTGCCAGCCGGTCAGCTCCATCCCGGCCTGGGTCTCAAAGCCCGGCTCCGGGGCGTAGGCGATGCTCAGCCAGCCGACAGGGGGAATGGCCCCGGCCAGCTTCAGCCGATCCTCCGTAGAATCCCCGTAGAAGGTGGTATAGCAGGATAATTGCGACTTGCTCCTGAAGCCGGCCGAGAAGCAGAGGTCCTGGCCCAGGTCGGCCGAGATCCCGGCCGTAAAGCCGGGAGCCGTGCCCCGCCCCTCGGCCAGCGGCCCGGCCGGGCCGTCCCATTTGAAATCAAAACTGGCCAGGCTGAGGGAGATCCCCAGGGTAAAATGTTTGATGGCCGACAGCGACCAGCCGGCGGCGTATTGATCCAGTGACAATCCGGCCCGGTCGATTATCTCCGGATCCAGCATATCGGGGAAGCTCAGCTCCGCATCCATGGCCCGCCGCCAGCCCAGGACCAGATCGTTGGCCCTCCATTTTAACCTGACGGCGGCGGACGAAGGCAGGGCCGGGGAGTTTTCGGTGGATACCGACAATGAGCTGCGCCCTCCGGAGAGATCGGAGGCCGACAGCATCAGCTGATACCGGCCCGGCCCCGTGATCCGGGCCGGATTGCCGAACAGGGCCGCCGCCCCCCGGGCAAAATCCAGGCCCTTGCCCCGCCCCAATCCTTCAGCCTCTATCGGCTGGTAGTAATTATGCTGGAAGGGCAGGACCAGGAGGTGATCGTATGATCCCCCGCTGTCGGCCGCCCGGGCCGGACCGGCAAAAACGATTGCCAATGCCATAATAATTTTTACCGATCGGGCCATAGGACACTCGTTTTAAATTATCATAATTTTTTTTACGCCAACGATCGCCGGCCATGAATACATTACTATCATCAAACCATCCCTCTCCCGCCGGGGGAGGGAATACCGGGAGGGGTCGGTCCCTCAGTTCCCGAAGCTGACCCCCACCGAGCGGGCGGCCTTGATGACCTCGGAGTCCGGACTGACCAGCCTTAAACTGCCCACCGCCTCCTGCAGCGGCACCGATTCCACATTGAGCCCCTTGAGGGCCACCATCCGTCCGAACTGCCCGGCCGCCGCCAGCTCCACCGCCTTGACTCCGAAGCGGGTGCCCAGTATCCGGTCGAAGGCCGAGGGGCTGCCGCCCCGCTGCAGGTGCCCCAGCACCGTCACCCGGCACTCGATGCCGGTCCGGTCCTCTATCTGCTCCGCCAGCTGCTGGCCGATGCCGCCCAGCCTCAGCTGGTCGGTGGACTCCTTGATGATCCTCTGGACCACCATCTGGCCGCCCTCCGGCTTGGCCCCCTCGGCCGCCACGATGATGGAGAAGCGCTTGCCCTTGCTGCCCCGCTCCTGCACGGCGCGGCAGATGCTGTCCAGCTTGAACGGTATCTCCGGGATCAGGATGATGTCGCCGCCCCCGGCCACCCCGGAGTACAGGGCGATCCACCCGGCGTAGCGCCCCATGGTCTCCATGATCATCACCCGGTGGTGGGACATGGCGGTGGTGTGCAGCTTGTCCAGGGCCTCGGTGGCGGTGACCAGGGCGGTGTCGAAGCCGAAGGTGACGTCGGTGGCGGCCAGGTCGTTGTCGATGGTCTTGGGCACCCCCACCACCTTGATGCCCCGCTCCATCATCTGGGAGGTGATGGCCATGGTGCCGTCCCCGCCCACCGCGATGACGGCCTCTATGTGGAGCTTGTTGATGTTTCCGGCCACCCGGTCGAAAACGTCTATGAACTCCAGATCGCCGTTCGGCTTATGCACCGGATATTTGAAGGGATTGTCCCGGTTGGAGGTGCCCAGAATGGTCCCGCCGGTGTGCAGGATGCCGGAGACGTCGTTCCATTTGAGCTGGTGGAACCGCCCCTCGATCAGCCCGGCATAGCCGTCCTCGATCCCGATCACCTCCATGTTATAATCGTTGACCGCGGCCTTGGTGACCGCCCGGATCACCGCATTTAAACCGGGGCAGTCGCCCCCGGCGGTCAGCAGCCCGATGCGTTTGATCTTGTTCATGATATTTTTCCAATCGTTTGATTGACAGTTAACCACAAAGACACCAAGGCACACCAAGACAATTTAGTTAATAGTTATTGGTTGTTAGTTGATCGGAAAAGATCCGTGTGCATCCCCGCCATTAGCAAGTGGTCCATATAGGCGGGCAAGCGTATAGATCCGTTGAATCTGTGTTCCTTTGGTCCCCCGGGAACCTTTCCCCACGAAACACACAAAAATACACGAAATCTTTATTACTTTACTACTGGTTTAACCACAGAATACACAGAAAACACAAAGACAATTTAGTTAATAGTTATTGGTTGTTAGTTGTTCGGAAAAATCCGTGTGCATCCCCGCCATTAGCAAGTGGTCCATATAGGCGGGCAAGCGTATAGATCCGTTAAATCCGTGTTCCATTGGTCCCCCGTCCTTTTGCCACAAAGACACCAAGGCACAAAGATTTCTTTTGCTAGCTATCGGATAAAGAAAATCATATTCCCTCTCCGCTTCGGGGAGGGTAGGGAGGGGTCCGTCCCCTGTAAGCTGTAGACTCTCAACTGACGTATGCTCACACATTCAACTTGCCAGGCAAGCCAGCCTTCTCAGTGTGACAGGCTTGGAACTGCGTCCCGGTCCCTTGTCGCATCAGCTCTGCTGCCGGGCGAAGGCGGCCGTATATAATTTGGCGCTGTCTGAGCGCAGCGAGTTCGTCAAATTTAGGCCGCCGGTCTGTGGCCACCGGGCAGAGGTGCAGCGACGGGTTCTCTTTGCCACTTTCTCTTCAAAGAGAAAGTGGGGCTATCACCGGGATCCCGTTCTCCCGTGAACGACATTCACCCCCGGCTTTTCAGGGGTAGGTGGCAGGCCAGCCTTCTCAGTGTGACAGGCTTTTAACTTTAGTTGTTCAGTAAAGATCTGTGTGCATCCGTACCGATCCGTGTTAATCTGTGTGCTATTGGTCCCCACTCACACATTCAACCCGCCAGGCAAGCCAGCCTTCTCAGTGTGACAGACCTTTACTCTTTCAACTTTTAACTTTGAACTTTAAGCTTAATGCTGTCCACCTGCGGTCTGCTTACCTTTTTAGCTTTGAGGGTCCGCCCCCTAAAAGTTCTGCTCCCGGGCCAGCCGGGCGATGAAATCCGCCGTCATATGCCCGGCCCTGGGCTGGGCCAGCTTTTTGGCCGCCCGCTTCATCTGCTGCAGGCGCCCCGGGGTGCCCAGCACCATCTCCAGCTTGTAGCTGACATCCACCGGATGCATGGCCTTGACCCCCGCCCCGCCCTCCAGCAGCATGTCGCTGTTCATGTCCTCCTGCCCCGGTATGGGGTTGATCACTATCATCGGCAGTCCCTGGGACATGGCCTCGGCGGTGGTCAGTCCGCCGGGCTTGCTGATCACCAGGTCGCAGGCCGCCATGTACTGGTCCATCCGGTCGGTGTACCCCACCGGCAGGAGGGGAAAAGGCAGGGTCGGGGCCAGGGCCTGGAGCTTCTGCAGCATCTTGCGGTTGTGCCCGGTGATGGCCAGCAGCTGGAATTTTCTCCGTACCCGGACCAGGTCGGCCACGATATGCTCGATGGGGCCCACCCCGAAGCCTCCCGACAGCAGCAAAACGGCCGGCAGGGCCGGCGCCAGGCCCAGCCCCTTTTTCAGTTCCGCCAGGCTTTTTTTCTGGGAGAAGACCGGCAGCACCGGAATGCCGAAATCATGGATCCGCTCCGGCCTGATGCCCATGGCCCCCAGGTGGTGCTGGCTGGCCGAATTGGCCACAATGTAATAGTCGCATTCCTGGTTGATCCAGTAGGAGTGAAGCCCGTAATCGGTGACCACCGTCACCAGGGGGCAGAAGATCTTCTTCTTCCGCTTCAGCTCGGCCAGCAGCTGGGAGGATAAAAAGTGGGTGGTGACGATCACGTCCCAGGGCGTATCCTGGATGAAGCTGTTGAATTTGAGGGCGTTGATGTTGTCCATGAAGCGGCGCAGAAAGTCCGGCTTCTTCTCCCGCTTCAGCCGGTCGGAGGTGGTGAAGATATAGCCGTACAGCAGGGGCTGCTTGCTGGCCAGGTACAGATAGACGTCCCGGTAGACCTTCTTGTAGAGCATGGTGGAGAACTGCAGGATGTCTATGTGGCTCACCTGGAACTCATCGGGATAGCGCTGGACCGTCTCCAGCCACTGTTGGATGGCCCGGGCGGCGGTGGTGTGGCCGGAGCCGGCCGAGGCCGAGATTATCAGTATCCGTTTCATTGTCTGCCGCTGTTGGTTGATGATTGTTGTTTTTTAGGGACCCTGACCACTAAGACACCAAGACAATTTAGTTAATAGTTATTGGTTGTTAGTTGTTCGGAAAAGATCCGTGTGCATCCCCGCCATTAGCAAGTGGTCCATATAGGCGGGCAAGCGTATAGATCCGTTAAATCCGTGTTCTATTGGTCCCCGGGGTACCTTTCACCACAAAGTGCACAAAGAACACCAAGACAATTTAGTTATTGGTTATTGGTTGTTAGTTGTTCGGAAAAGATCTGTGTGCATCCGTATATATCCGTTGAATCTGTGTTCCATTGGTCCCCGGGGTACCTTTCACCACAAAGGGCACAAAGAACACAAAGAAAACCATATTCCCTCTCCGCTGCGGGGAGGGCAGGGTGGGGTCCGTCCCCTATCCCCCGGGGCTTTTGAACCACAAAGTACACAAAGCACACAAAGACAATTTAGTTATTGGTTATTGGTTGTTAGTTATTCAGTAAAGATCCGTGTGAATCTGCGTAAATCAGCGTCCCATTTGGTCAGATGATCCGTCTGATGGCCTCCACCACCCTCTCCTGGTCCCGCCGGGTGAGCTTGTGATGGAACGGTATGGCGAAACTGCGGTCGGCTATGTCCTCGGTTACCGGGAAATCGCCCCTTTTGTGCTTCAGCTCTTTTTTCAGATAGGGCTGGAGGTGCAGGGCCGGGAAATAGTGGGCGCACTGGATGCCGGCCGCCTGCAGGCCCTGGATCAAAAGATCGCGCCTCCCCCCCTTCAGGGCCGGCGGCACCAGCACCGCGAACACGAACCAGCTGCGGGTCATTCCCGGAAAATCTTTCAGCACCGTGAACTCCGGCAGGCGCTGGGCAAATAACTTCTGGTAATTTTGGGCCGCCTTTTTCCGCCGGGCCAGGATGCCGCCGATACGGGACAGCTGGACCCGGCCCAATGCGGCGTTGATGTCCGCCATCCGGTAGTTGTAGCCCAGGTCGTGATGGGCCAGCCAGCCGCCCATGGAATGGCGGCCCTGGTTGCGGAGGCTGCGCATGGCCTCGGCCAGCCGATCATCGTCGGTCAGCACCATCCCGCCCTCGCCGGTGGTGATCTGCTTGTTGGGATAGAACCCGAAGACCGCGGCCAGCCCGAAACTGCCGGCCCTCTTTCCCTGACACACCGCCCCCAGGGCCTCGCAGGAATCCTCGATCAATGCCAGCCGGTGCTTTTTACAGAGGGCCTGGATCCTTTTATAATCGGCCGGCAGGCCGAAGACGTCCACCGCCAGGACGGCTTTGGTGCGCCGGGTGATGGCCGGTTCGATCTTTTGGGGGTCGAGGTTCAGGGTCCGGGGATCGATGTCGACAAACACCGGCCGGGCCCCCTGGTACAGGATGCAGTTGACCGAGGCGGCGAAGGAGTAGGGCGGGGTGATCACCTCGTCCCCCGGCTTAAGGCCCATGGCCCGGGTGATCAGGTGCAGCCCGGCCGTGCCGGAGGATACCGCCAGGGCGTGCCGGCGGCCGATGTATTGGGCGAAGGCCCGCTCGAATTTCAGGACCTCCGGGCCCAGGCTCAGGGTGCCGGACCGGAGCACCCTGGCCACGGCGGCGATCTCTCTTGAACCGATGTCGGGATGGGCCAGCTTGATCATATGTTTTCCATTCAATATTGTTTTTGGTCCGCAGTGGGCCAGTGACTTATTTTAACCACAGAGACACGGAGACCAGCCCACCAAATACACTAAACCACACGAAACATCTTTTTAGATAATTTAGTGTTTTTTAGTGGGCAGTCCCCGGGGTTCTTGAACCGCAAAGCGCACAAAGCTCAC
>JAVHLB010000002.1:213783-353121 GCA_031082425.1 Candidatus Edwardsbacteria bacterium
AAAGACAATTTAGTTAATAGTTATTGGTTGTTAGTTATTCGGAAAAGATCCGTGTGAATCCCCGCCATTAGCAAGTGGTCCATATAGGCGGGCAAGCGTATATATCCGTTGAATCTGTGTGCTATGGTCCCCACTCACACATTCAACCTGCCAGGCAAGCCGGCCTTCTCAGTGTGACAGGCCTTTGTTACTTTTCTGGCCCACAGAAAAGTAAATTAAGGTCCAGCCGCCTGGTTTCCGTTTCCCATGAAATGACACCCTTCGCCCGGCACCGCAGGGGCGGGTTTCAACCCCGCCGCTACATTAATCCACCCTCTCCTAATGCGTTAGGGGAGGGCAGGGTGGGGTCACCCGTTGGCCCCCCTATCCAGGTCCATGTCCTCCACCTCGGGCAGGGCCGGCCGGCCCGGGCCGCCGGGCTTTTCCGGGGCGAACATCCCCAGCCCGGCCATTCTCCAGGTGAAGGCCAGCCAGGCCGCGGCCAGCAGGGCCGCCTGCTGCCAGGGCGGCAGGAAAAGGGCGGCATAGCCCAGGGCTGAAAAGAACAGCCCCAGGCCCCACATCATCCAGTCCACCCGCCAGACGCTGGAGGTCCTGGCCTGCAGCAGGTCGTAGACGTGCCGCCGGTCGCCGGTGAAGACGTCCCTTTTGCCCAGCAGACGCCGGACGATGGCCAGCCCGGTGTCCAGGACAAAGGGCGACAGCACCAGCAGCACCGGGATGATGGTCCCCGGCCCGGTCCTGACGATGTTCAGCCCCATCCCGGCCAGGTAAAAGCCCAGCATCAGGCTGCCGCAGTCGCCCATGAAGATCCGGGCCGGCGGCCGGTTGAAATGCAAAAAGCCCAGGGCCGCCCCCATGCACACCAGCTTCAGGCTGATGCCCTCGAAGGTCTGGAGCTGCAGTGACAGCAGCAGCAGCCCCAGGCCGGCGGCCACCGCCATCCCGGCGGCCAGCCCGTCCATCCCGTCCATCAGGTTGAAGGCGTTGCAGCCGCCCATCAGCACCAGCGCCGCCAGCAGGAAATCCAGCCGCTCATAGCCGGTCAGCGGGACCGCGGTCATTATCAGCACCGTCACCAGGCAGGCGGCCAGCAGCAGCACCGCCTTGACCCAGGGCTTGATCTCGCGCAGGTCGTCCAGCAGGCCCACCAGGAACACCACCATCCCGCCGATCATGTAGGCGATCATGTTCCGGGAGCCCATCAGCCCGGGATTGACCAGCATCACCGCCAGCAGGCCGGCGTAGAGCCCCATGGCTATGGCGATGCCACCGGTCCGGGCCAGATGGAACAGGTGGGTGCGGTATGACAGGCCATCCGGGACGTCCCAGGCGTTCATCCGCCGGCCCATGATCTGGGCGAAAGGCATGGCCAGCACGGTGGTGCCCAGGGCCGTCAGGAAGATGAAAAGGTATTTCAGCATCGGTCATCCGTTGGTTGATGTTTGGGGTATCCGGGGACCTTTTGCCACTAAGACACTAAGACACCAAGATACTTGGATCGTTACAGTCATTGCGATAACACTCCCTGCCGTGCAGATGAAGCAATCCTCTATATTGTCACCCCGGGGCTTTTTCACCGCCAAGACGCAAAGGACGCAAAGGACACAAAGACAATTTAGTTAATAGTTATTGGTTGTTAGTTATTCGGAAAAGATCCGTGTCAATCAGCGTTGATCTGCGTCCTATTGGCCCCCATCCTTTCAATTTCTAATATCGAAATCCTAAACAATATCAAACACCAAAGGATAAAGCAACAAACAGCCTTGAGTTTTTAATTTTGTTTTTGGTGCTTGTTTAGTAATTGGTAATTCGTATTTAGTAATTATCGCTTCTGCCATTTTCCCGTCCGGCGCCGGCATTTTTAAGTGGTGACAAATTGTCACCACTTGGCTGCCTTCATCCCTGAGACGCTGGGCCAGCTTATTCCAGTACTTTCTGGCAGCCAGATCGTCCGGCTGGTCGGTCAGCGCCTGAACCACATCCACCACCGAAAAATACCATTCCCCTTTATAGATGGTCCTTCTTACTTTTTTACCATTAAATACTGCAATATGGTTTTCCATGGGCAGAGCCTCTTTTCAATTTCTAATATCTAATATCGAAATCCTAAACAATATCGAATTCCAAAGGCTAAAACACTAAACCGTCACGAGTTTTGAATTTGGCGATTGGTGCTTGTTTAGTAATTCGTAATTCGTATTTAGTAATTATCGCTTCTGCTGTTTTGCCGCCCAGTAGGGAAGCGAGACCAGTCCCCAAATGGATCCCAGCCCGTAGGAGAAATGCAGGGTCATAAAGACGATGGGGAGCAATAGCAGGGAGCGTATCCGGTATTCCGTATTTGGTATTTGGTATTTGGTATTAAAACCCTCGTCGCTAGCTTTTGCGCCCAGCACAGTCTTAAAGTTGGAAAGTTCCAAAGTTGAATGTTCGGAGTTGATTGTTCCGGGTGCTTTAGCGTCACCGTCTTGCGTTTTACTTTCTGCTTTATGGACTTTATAAACTTTGTACTGGCGCCAACCCGCCTGCATGACAGCAATGAGCATCGTCCCAAAGTACACCCCCAACACCAATAACAGCAAACGCAGAGCTGTAAGTTGAAAGTTGAAAGTTGAAAGTTCAAAAACCTGGCTAAGGCTTGCAGCCGTTGATCCCATTAAACCTGTTGAACCTGTTGAACTTTTTAAACTTATCAAACTTGCTATTATCAGGAACAGAATAGTCGTAACGAACAGCAGGGGGATGAAATGCCGCAGGCTCAGCGCGTAGGGCGCAATATATTTGGTATAGACCACCCACTGGCCGTTCCGGAAGTTCTGGGACCACAGGCCCCTTAAGGTGTTCCGGCAGTAATAATAGCTTTTGATCTTGGGAGTCAGGTATATCTTGCCGGGGGCTTCTCTATCCGCAGATTGCGCAGATTTCCGCAGATCATTTTCTTCTTTTTCTGGTTTTTTGCCACCAAGACACAAAGGCACAAAGTTTTTTTCCTTTAACTCATTCTCGTCATTCTGAGGCGAACTACCTGCCTTACTATCCGAAGAATCTGGTCCTTCTTTCAACTTTAAACTTTCAACTTTAAACTGATCTCTCTGTCCGCTGTCCGCTGTCCGCTTTATTATTCCTTTTCTTATTCTGGCATTAAACTCTATGTCCTGGTTCCTGGTCAGCCGGGTGTCGTACCGGCCGTACTTGGCAAAGGTCTCCTTGGGGTAGCAACCGAAAGTAACCGTATCGGCAAATCCTTCAAAATTGCCCATACGAAAGGCACCGCCGCCCAGACCAAATGCGGAATTATGTGATATTAGGATCGCATCGCCGATTGCTGTGCCGTTGCTAATATTGATTGCCGGGCCACCCACGTTGTCGGCCTTGGTCTGTTCCAGGTATTTTACGCAGTTGGAGACGTAATCCGGGGCCATCACGGCGTGGCCGTCGAAGCGCAGTATTATATCGCCCTTGGCCGCGGCTATACCCAGGTTCATGGCATGGGGCACGGTACGGGCAGGATTGTCAATCAAATGAATTCTGAATTCTGAATTCTGAATTCTGAATTCCTCTATTTTTAGCGCCGTGCTGTCGTTTGACCGGCCGTCCACTATCAGCAGTTCCATCAGGTCCTTGGGGTAGTCCTGGGCGGCGATGGAGCGCAGGCAGGGAATGATGTAGTTTGCTTCGTTGCGGACGGGGAGGATTATGGAAACAAATGGCTGCATTATATTTTTGACAGGATTAACATGATTTTTACATTACTTATGGGCAAACAATAACATTTTGAACTTATAAAACCTTTACAACCTTTCAAACCTATTATGACTTACTTGCCTTTCATCACATCTTCCACGGCCTTAAGCAATGCTTCCTTCCTCTTTTCCAGAGGAAACACATCAATGATCCTTTGCCTTGCCTTTAAACCATAACCGTCCGGCAGGGCCAGGGCTTTTTTCACGGCCACGGCCACGGCCTCCGGGGTTTGTTCTTCGATGTAGATGCCGGTATCGCCCGCCACTTCGGGCAGGGCCGCCCGCCGGGATACTACCGGGATACAGCCACCCAGCATGGCCTCGGCCACGGAACAGCCGAAGGATTCGTGATATGAGGCCTGGACGTATACCTTGGCCTTGGCATACCGGTTATCAAGTTCAGGGCCGTACAACCCGCCGGTAAAAATAATATTTGGCGGGGCGTTCTTTTTTAATTCTTCCAGGCTGCCGTCATTGCAGGGACCAATCAGGTAATATTTTATATCCGGCAATAAGGAAGCTGATCGGACAAACAGCTTAAGACCTTTTTTAATTACAGTTTCCCTGGTAATTCGGCCGACGGTTATTACGGCATTATCTCTGGGGTTTTGGGGCAACGGTTCTTGGCCGAAACCGTGGTAAAGGCATTTAACCTTGTTTTCATCGGCCCCGGTATTTTTTATGGTTTCTGAACGATTGAACTCCGAAACTGATAGGACCAGGTCGCAATGCTTAAAGACATAATCCGGGCACCAACTTTTCCACCATTTTGTATATAGGCCGTAGCCTATGGCCGGTTCATTGGCCACGTCGTCGCCGCCGGCGACAACGATTGATCTTTTATTTAGCAGCCGGGCAAATATAACAGCCCAAAACGCCGGCATTTTCCCGAACCAGCAGAAGACCAGGTCACTACCATAAACAGCTTTTAAGACATTTAGCCTGGGCAAGAAAGAAGTTACTTCGACATTCTTTACCTGGTATGCGCCAGATAATATTTTAATGTCCTTCTCCACGAAAGACATCATTTTTTGGTGGACAAAACAGATACGCATATAATATTAAATGATCTTATCCAATGAGGCAATTATCTTTGCCGCCCTTTGTTCCCAACCGTTTTCTCTGGCATATTTTTTCCGGCCGGCCCGCAACAACACACTGTCTTGATCAAGGACCTTTTCAATGGCGGTTATAAATGCCTCGGGTGTGTCCGCTGTTTCCACCCATTCGCTGTATTTTCCCATCTCGGGCAACGAAGTGGTGACCACCGGCAGGCCCATGGCCATGTATTCGTGGAATTTATTGGGGTCAACATATTGGTTGAACCCGCAATCCAGCCGGTACGGTATTATCCCCACATCAAACAGCTTCAGATAACTTGGCAGCACTGTCCAATCAAGCCAGCCGGTCATGACCACATTTGGCATATTTTGCATTATTTTAAAGGCCGGATCATTCTTAAGTTTTACACTTTGCACCGGGCCGGCCAGCATAAAGGTCCATTCCTTCTTTATCTCGGCCAGCCTGGATATAAGCAATATATCCAAACCTTCATGGATGGTGCCCAGATAACCTATGACCGGTTTTTTGATTTTATCGGCCAGAGCACCACTTATGTCTTCTGCGGTTCCAACGTTTGAGAAATATTCATAATCGGCAGAATTAGGCAGGCATTGCACCTTGGCCTTGAATTCGTCAAGTTCACCGGCTAGATTTACAGAGGTGGTTATTATCAGGTCAGCCCTTTCTGCCAGTTTTCGGTCCAGCCCGGCAACTAAACTTGCCAGATCAGTATTCAAGACCACAGAATAATCATATTTATCGTATCTCTCATAGACAACTTTGCGGTCATGGGGTAGGTCCATTTCCATAAAGTGATATGGGTGAGATACCCACCAGGCAGTTTCTTTTGGGGAAAGACTATGTTCGTTTAATAACCTTTCTATCTGCTTGCGGTAGATCTTTCTTTGGTAACTATGGAACCCTGGCAACCGCCTGGCAATTAGCGGATGAACGAATAGCTTTGGCCTATATACTGTTATATTAGCGGCTGGTTTTATGGTCTGGCCGGTGAAGATCTGCATCCATCTTTTGGGGTTGCTGAACAGGTCGGACACAGCAAAGATCGGGCGATTTAAGCAAATAATCTGTCCGCCTCTTGGGGCCAGCTGACGCGCCAACTCCCGAAACATACTGGCCCGGTAGGATACTTCCCAGTCGGGCGAAAGGGAAACCACAAGATTTTTAATCACTGGAAAGGCAATATATATTCTAAGTTATATTTTAAATCCCGGCTGCGGGTGCCTATTTGCTTGGCCGGCATACCGGCAACGATAGCATATTCCGGCACGTCTTTTGTTACCACCGCACCGGCTGCCACTACTGCACCTTCGCCTATTTTTACGCCCGGTAGTATTACCGCCGCAGAGGATACCCAGACGAAATCCTCTATTGTTACCGGCTTCTTTTCGGTGTTGAACATGGGATCATTCGGCATGTGCTGCCAGGTGAATATTTTTACATAGGGCGAGATATTAACATTATCACCCAATGTTAACCCGGCTCTGAAATCCAAATGGCAATGATGGTTAATTACGCTGTTTTTTCCCATTACCAGCTTGCCAGGTTGTTTAAAATCAAAATGACAGCATCTTTGTATCACTGAACGGGGGCCAAACTTTGCCCTTAGCACAAAAATATATGCTATACGGCGGACTATCCAGAAAGGACAGGTATTTACGAATTGATTGATAACGTACATGCCAAAATAAAACATGTAGGCTTTTATTATTTTCATAAATATTCCCCGATCTGTTTTACCCGGTTGTCCCATGTTTGGGTCAAACCAAATTCTTTTCTTTTCATCTTAGTGGGATCATCTTCTTTAAGGGCCTTTTCTATGGCATCAATGAACTGATCCTTGTTTTCCGCCAGATACACATAATCCTTATACGGTCTCACCCCGGTCAGGTTCTGGCTTACTATTGGTTTGCCGGTAGCCATATAATCAAATAATTTTATGGGGCTTTCGCTGTCAACGAGTTTGTTGGACAAATGCGGCAATAAACAAACGTCAAATGAAGCAATGATGCCAGGCATTTGCTTATATTCCTTCCCATCGATAAAATATACGTTTTGGGGCCAGTCGATCTGAGCATCCAAGCTGTTGTTTCCGACAAGAACAATGCTCCAATCGGGCCTTGCTTGGGCAATGCTTTTGATAAGATCCACATCCAATCGGTAATTAATACTGCCGACATAACCCAATACCGGTCTGGGTATTCCCTTCAGTGCATCATTTGCATCACCGGCAGTAAAAGAAAATACCTTTTCGTCTACTGCGTTGGGTATTACTATAATATTTTTATTTAATGGGGACTTAACATCTCTTAGATGATCTGTTTGAACAAATACCTGATCCGCCTTTTGGGTCAGCAGGCCATCCCATTCAACTATATTGCTTTTGATCTTATGCCAATTAGTGAATTCGCTGAATTGCTCGCTGCAATCATATATTAGTTTATAATTGCCAAAATATTTCAGCCATAAGGCATCGAAAGGCAGACTGGACCAGTATATGTCCGGCTTAAACCCTTTGGGTAGTTTAGAAATTATGCTATAAGCTACTATTGTTGCATTTAAACTTACTAATGCCTTGGGTGTAAAAAATGGCAAGAAAGAAAAGGGTGTGATAATTGTAACCTTACCATGATCAAAGGAAAAACCCGACTTTAAAACCCTGGACCATCTTTGGGCCGATTCTTTGTCCGCCCGGCCCACCAAGTATTTGATGAACGAAGTGCCGCTTAACGGCAATTCGATATAATACAGCTTTTTGATTTCCGTCAATCTGGATAGCCTAAAGGCTATCTGCTGGCGACGGCGACACTTATCGTCCCAACTGTCAGCAAAATATAGTATTCGTTTTGGCATCTACCTACAACCAATAATACCTTTCCCCGGCATCTTAACAAACTCTTTCAGTGTATTTTTATTTTTTGCACCAACCACAATAATATTATCTCTAAATATCCACTTTGCAAATGGGACACTTTCTAACACAAATATTATTGTTCTATTAATTATTGAAAGATTGGTTATATTGCTTCGTCTTACCACATAAACATTTGTATAAAAACCAACCGACCGTAGATCTTTTTTCAAAGATATAGGATTTTTAATATTTACGTGCCCGGCCTCATATTCCTCAGCTTGTCGTTCTTTTACACTTTTCAATTTTTTCCGTTGAAGCACTTGCCGAATATTGCGTGTCGCCATATATGCATACTTTTGCAGCCACTCATTGGGGTGTGTACCTATTACAATCACGCCATCTTCTTTTAAAATACTATACGATTGCTTTAAGCATTCCAACCATTGCCATTGATACAAATGTTCCACATTGGCCCAACTCATAATTCTATCAAATAACATTGTCCCAAAGGGCATAGACTCCGCACATGCCTGTACTATCATAAATCTATTTTTGACGTCTTGGTTATAAAACTCTAAACATTCTTTCGCTTTTCTTATGGCCTCATAAGCATAGTCTAATCCAACGGCATATACACCCTTATTGGCTAAATACATAACTAATTCACCACGGCCACAACCTATATCAAGTGCTTTCATACCTGGCAATATTTTAACTTTGCACAAATCATCCAGCCGACAGGCCAGCAATTCAGTCCCTCTGCTCTTATAAAAATAATCGTAATTGCCAGGGGCCATCTGTTTAAAATAGTTTTCATCATATTTATTTTGCTCAAAATACTCTTTTCTTACCATTTAAACCTCATAATATACTTCCAGTTATTGCTCTTATACTTTAATCTTGTCTATCTTTTATTGCCCAAAATATCACATGGCCACAAAACATTAATTTTGTTAGGTTCGTTTTGTTTGATTCCCATTTACGTAAATAGCTTATTGCATCAATTACTTTATTCAAAGGTGATTCATTATTAAACCATTTATCAAACAACTTTAATCTATTAAAGCCCCTTCTAATAATCAATGTTAAACCGTCAATGCCCGGTCGTATTTCCTTAAGGGTTAAACCATCTTTATTGAATAATTTGCATACACCGTAAATCGTATAATTAAATATACTGAATGAATGGTACGGTTCTAGTTGCGAGACTGAACCAATGATATGACCACCTGGTTTAAGAACTCTAATAATTTCCTTTATTAACTCATGTGGATACTCGACATGTTCAAACACTTGTCTGCAATAGATAACATCAACGGAATTACCATTTATTGGAATGCTTATACCGTCATATGTAATAAGATTGTTGCTTTTATTGTATCTTTCCCTTACCTCCGGGGAGTCTTTTACATCTATTCCAATCCAAGTAATACTTGGATTTATTTTTTTCAGTATTACTTCAGTTTCGCCACGACCACAACCCAAATCTATGACAGTATAATTATTATTATCTGTCAATAATTTGGCAGCATAATATGTAGCTGTTACTTGCCTGGCATGATCATTTGCCAAGAATTGATTAAGAAATAATACCTGTTCTGTCATTTTAATTGTTTATTGTTATTTTATAGATTTTAGATGTTCTTCAAGCATTTTTGCAATTTTTGGCCAAGCGAACATTTCCTCAACGCGTTTCTTCCCATCAATACCCATTTTACTGCGCATACCTTCATTTTCAATAAGTTTAAGCATTGCATTAATTAGTTGTGTTATATTACCGGCCGCAACTAATATTCCGCTAACGCCACCCGCTATTGCATCTGGCACCCCACCTTGACGTGTTCCAATAACAGCTTTACCACAAGCACCAGCCTCTAAATACACTATCCCGAATGTTTCAATATCTCCATTAACGATTTTTGATGGCAAAACAAATAAATCACATTGCATCATCTCATCATATATTTCATTTACTGGTTTTTCGCCAACAAAGATAATACTATTGTTTACCCCTAACTGTCTGGCTAAGGACTCAAGATTAACTCTTTCCGGTCCTTGCCCAACAATTTTCAAAGTAATCTTTGGATGTTTTTTTATCACTGTAGCAAAAGCAACAATAAGGTCATCCAGGCCTTTCTTGGGAACAAGTCTACCTACAGTTAGTATCACTATTTTGCTGTTCTTGACAACTCTTGTTATTCCTATTGTTTTATATATTTTATTAGGCCACACACCGGGGTTTAGTATTTTTACCTTTTTGCTCATGTCGTGGTATTTTTTTAATACTTTATCTTTGGTAAAACTGCTATTGGCTAATATTAGGTCAGATGTCCTTAGCATCTTGTCAAGAAAATATTTGTCGATTTTATTTGATATAACGTAATCTAGATCATTTCCATGGGTCAGAACGATTAACCGGTTTAAGTTAAGCTTTCTGGCAATTATTCCACCAGCACTTAAAGTGCTGGCGGCGTGGCCATATAATACAATATCATACTTTATTGTCAGACTTAAATATAAAGTTATCAAACTTGGCCATAAATTAGCAAATCTCATTGTCCTCTTATACCGTATTACCCGGTATGGTAAACCCTTATCACTTGCGTTGGGTAAATTTGGTGCCAAAACAAACATCTGGTGACCAGCCAAAGCCATACTTTCCGCGATACCTTGGTTAAAGCTTGCTATGCCGCCCAAGCCTGGGACAAAATCAGCTGTAACAATTAGTATTTTCATTGTTTACGATGTCTGATCAAACCACCGATCAAAACATATAATATTATTATTAACTGTAAAAAGGACACCACCTGATATATTGTTGACACCTTTATCACAATATACCCAATAAAAAGCATTATTATAAAAATGATCCAGATCATTTCATGCATCCTTGATAACGTTTATTGAGAGCCCCAACAAGAACCAATACAGTTCCCTCAACTGCCCGTAATTAAATGTGTAATCAAAAAAACTTTGAAATATAAACCAACTCAAGGCAATTACGCAACCCAGGGTCATTATCCTTTTGTTTTTATCTTTTTGTTTCAGGTACGCTTTTATCATTACCCTCAGCCATACCACGTTCAATAAGATGAGTATAATTACGGGATAGATGCCATAGGACCAGGCTTCCTGCAAAAACAAATTGTGAGCATGTATTGCCGTAGGTCCCTGAGTGTATCCTCTTACTAAAAGTGAATAGTTGTACCCTTGCCCAAACCATATGTTCTCAATAACTTTTGCAAAATACGCCTGGTATATTGACCATCTTGAAAATTCTTGTATCGGTGTTTTCGTAAATTCTACGATATGACTTTTAGTACCATACGGCAAAACAGCTAAAACAAATGTTATCATAATGACGCCAATGACTATCGTATAAAACACCTGCGTTTTTTTTGCCCGACCAAAGAACATAAATACAAGGAACAAAACTATTATCGAAATTGCCATCAATCCTGCCCGGGATTGCGATAATATTATGTTTGTTAGTGCCAAAGCCAGTATAACGACCCAAAGCCACTTGTTTTTTTCTTTTTCTACCAACACTAGTGTAACAGCAAAAGATGATACCATACCAAGATAAACGCAATAAGGGTTGGCATAAAAGAAAGGCCCTATAGCCCTGGCCAAACCCATTGCTGCCACCGGCTGCCAGTACCAACCGCCCATTTTTGAGGCATACTGGGCATAGTCACCGTAAATAAACCCGCCTATTTTACTGCTTATCAAAGCTGATATCCAACTGGCACCCATTATGACCTGTACCAAGCCCAGCAAAGTTGAAACAACAGATACGTACAATAATAACTTTATTAATTTAAGTGCTTGCTCATAATTGTCAGCAGCATATAAACCGGCAAGGAAAAACATAAGGCTGCTGATTACCACCAAATAATCCGACAATGTTAAATCTGGTTCGGGTGTTATAAAAAAACTAATCGCTCTGGCCAACAAATAAAGTATTATTATCAAATTAAAGGGTGTGTATCTGGGCCATGTATTTAATCTCTTTATGTTCGCTAAAAACATAAATAACACTGCAAGGTTAGCCAAAACTTCCGCCATGGTTAAACTTATACCCACAAAACCTTTCAAATAACCCTGAAAAGGTATCGCCAGCACTAGGGCAAAAATAGCAGCATGGCCAATATTATAAAAATATTTAGTCATGTCTTAGGTTTTCTTTGCAGCAACAATATTACGTGTCATTACTACCGTCCATGCAATGTGTAGCAAATATGCAAAAAGATACGTGTAGGAAAGCCCAAGGGAGCCCTTGTTCCTTAATATATAAAATAACACTATCAATGTTATGCCGTTTATGCCGTTGAGCATAAAACCTATCCACATCTTGCCTGATGCGGCTATAGTATGCCCCAAAGGCATTTGGATCGCTAAAAACACGGCGGACAAAGCCAATATTAACAAACTTGTATTGCCTGCCTCAAACGATTTACCATAGCTTTGCATTATGATATTTTTACCGAATAGAATTATGATTGCTGCCGGGATAACTACTGCCATATTAAGCAATAAATTTGTTCCTACCATTTTTCTTACGCTTTTATTGTCGCCGGAACCAAATTTATCTGATAGTATGGGTGTTATTGTTTGTCCCATCCATCGGGGGAATATCAGCAACGAATTGCGCCATTGGTTGGCCGCGTTGAATAAGCCAAGTTCCGCGTAACCTCCTGTAGTATTAACCATAATGGCATTGATCACCCATTGTATCGGACTCACCATTACATTAGAAAGCAAGGACGGCAAAGAAAACCTCCAAAGGACTCTGATTTCTTGCCGCCAATCTTTGTAATTGACTTTAATTTTTGCCGATCCAAGTATTTTTTTTAATGAAATATGATTGAACACGCAACTCACCCCGCTTGAGCATACAAAGCCAACGATTGAACCACTGAGGCCCCACAAATAAGTACCAAGCAGCACAAAGACAAAATTAAGGATCGAAATTATGGCATTGTTTCTGGCAATGACTTTAAAGGCCTCAAATCCTGTCAGGGCTCCAAATTGTGCCCCAACCAATGTACTGAAAAACAATAATCCGCAGCTAAGTCTTATCTCATCGGAAAGGTGCGGTGCATTTATGACATTTCTGGAAATATAAGCCGAAAATACAAGCAAAACCAAAGAAGCAATTAAGCCCGTGCTTATAGCCAGTAAATTGGTCAAGCCCAACACCCGGCCGGCTTTTTCAACGTCCTTGTTTTTATATTCCGAAATATATTTTGTAGCCGTTATACCCAAACCAAACCCGGCAAAAACACCGAATATTTCCACTGTACTGCGGATCATGGCCAATTCGCCGAACCCGGTCCTGCCAAGCATTCTGGCATTCAATATAGATAATACAATAGCTAATACCCCTACGATAACATTCCCGGTTACAGTCCAAAAGATCCCTTTAGCGAACCTGTATCTGAGCGTATCGTAGGGTAATTTATCATTGATATATTTTATTACGCCTTCTGGCAAAAAACGTTGCATTCTATTGTTTAAATTCTTAAAAACGTTTAATCACTTGCCATTTTTTACTTTACTGTTTTCCGCCTTTTAAAAATAGCCCCCTATCACCCTTCAATAGCTGGCTATTACTCCCCGATAGTACGCTATTACCCTCCAATAGCTGGCTATTACTCCCCTATAGTACGCTATTACCCTTCAATAGCTGGCTATTACTCCCCGATAGCTGGCTATTGCCCTTCAATAGCTGGCTATTACTCCCCGATAGTACGCTATTACCCTTCAATAGCTGGCTATTGCCCTCCGATAGCACCCTTTCTCCCCTAATAAGGGGAGGATAGGAGGGGTGTCTTGCCCCTATCAAGGGGAGAGACAGAGGGGTGTCCCCCGGCTACCTTTAACCACAGAATGCACAGAAAACACAAAGGGTTTACTTCTTTTAAACTTTGCACTTTAAGCTTTTAAGCTGGGTATTGTCAACTGTCAACTGTAAACTGGCATCTGCTTTCTACTTTATGAACTTTAAACTGCGTACTTTCCCCGGTTACTGTCTCCTGTCTCCTGTAGCCCCCACATTCAGCCAGCCAGGCAAGCCAGCCTTCTCAGTGTGACAGACCTTTATTCTTTCAACTTGTAACTTTCAGCTTTGAACTGCATCCCGGTCCCCGCCTTCAGCAATTTTGCCCAGGCAGAAACGGGCGTATAAAATTCATTGCGGAGCTTGGCTCCCCGCCCCGGTCAAGGAATTTAGTCCGGGGATATCATTCCTGCCGGAAATTGCTGGGCGGTTAAGGCTCTTTTGTTACTTTTCTGGCCCACAGAAAAGTAAAGCAAGGTCGCTTGGTTCCCGGTATGGTGTTTGTTGCCCGGCACCGCAGGAACGGGTTTCAACCCGCCGCTACATTAAATTTTTATCCGTCCCGGTCCCCGGGTTCTTGGTACCCCGCCTTCAGCAATTTTGCCCGGGCAGAAACGGGCGTATAAAATTCATTGCGGAGCTGGGCTCCCCGCCCCGGTCAAGGAATTTAGTCCGGGGATATCATTCCTGCCGGAAATTGCTGGGCGGTTAAGGCTCTTTTGTTACTTTTCTGGCCTACAGAAAAGTAAAGCAAGGTCGCTTGGTTCCCGGTATGGTGTTTGTTGCCCGGCACCGCAGGGCCGGGTTTCAACCCCGCCGCTACATTGATCCTCCCTCTCCTTTCGGGGGAGGGCCGGGGTGGGGTCCGTCCCCCGTCAACCGTTGTTTATCCCGCCCCATCCGTGTCAATCCGTGTGCTATTGGTTCTTCTTCCCGTACACCCCGAAGGCTAACCCCGCTATCAGAAACAGCTGGGCCAGGTCGATGTAGGTATGGTGCCGGATATCCAGGAACTCGTTGGGCAGGATCCCGCCCTTGGACAGGATGCCCACCAGCAGAGTCAGCCCCGCCAGGATCATCATCGCCATCATGGTCTTCTTCATTTTGTTTCCTCCTTTTTGGTTGATGGTTTTTGATTGCCTTCCCCACGCTTGTCCGCCTATAGATGCTAACTTGATAATGGCGGGAAACACACTAAACCACACGAAATCTTTACTTCTTTTAAACTTTGCACTTTAAGCTTTTAAACTGGGTGTTGTCCCCTGTATCCTGTAAACTCGTCGTCTGCTTTCTACTTTACAAACTTTATACTTTTAACTGATTCCTTTCCCACCTCCAGGCGCTGGACATCATCTCCTCCAGCCCGTGCCGGATCTCCCAGCCCAGCACTTCCCTGGCCTTCCGGTTGTCGGCGTAGATGGCCGGCAGGTCGCCGGGCCGCCGCGGCCCGATGTGGTAGTTCAGCTTGATCCCGTTGGCCCGCTCGAAGGCCTTCAGCAGTTCCAGCACCGTGGTGCCGGCGCCCGACCCCAGGTTGAAGAATTCATGGCGCCGGTCGGACATTTTGTTCTTGATGTAGGACAGGGCGTCCACGTGGGCCCGGGCGATGTCCATCACGTGGATGTAGTCCCGGATGCAGCTGCCGTCCCGGGTGGGGTAGTCGGAGCCGTGGACGGTGAGCTTCGGCAGGCGCCCGGCGGCGAAGCGGGTGATGTTGGGCACCAGGTTGTCCGGCTGGCCGGCGGGGTTCTCGCCGATCAGCCCGGAAAGGTGGGCCCCGGCCGGGTTGAAGTAGCGCAAAGAAACGAACCGCCCGGGGTAGCTGGCGGCCAGGTCCGTGATCATCTGCTCGCCCATCAGCTTGGTCCGGGCGTAGGGGCACTCCGGCTCCCCCAGGGGGGTCTGCTCGGTGGCCGGCAGTTCTTCCACCCGGCCGTAGACCGTGCAGGAGGAGGAGAACACCAGCTGTCTGACCCCCTGCTTTTCCATGGCCCCCAGCACCGACAGCAGCGAGCCGTTGTTGTTGGCAAAATACAGCAGGGGATCTTTTACCGACTCGCCCACCGCCTTGTAGGCCGCAAAATGGATCACCGCCTCGATGTCCTTATTTTCGGCGAAGATCCGCTGGGCGGCCGTTTGGTCCTTGAGGTCCACTTGGTAATTTTTGACCCCGGTCCCGGTGATCTTTTTGACCCCCTCCAGCATGGCCGGATCGGAGCGCGAGTGGTCGTCGGCCGAGATAACGTCGTATCCCCGCTCCAGCAGGCTGACCAGGGTATGCGAGCCTATGTATCCGCCCCCCCCGGTGACCAGTACTTTACTCATAACAATATTTTAAATTAAATGGTTTCTCTTTTAACCGCAGATCTTTTGAACCGCAAAGACGCAAAGGGGCGCAAAGGCTTTTTAACCACCAAGGCACAAAGACACCAATGGTACTTGGTTCATTACAGTCATTGCGAGAAGACATCCCGCCTTGCAGATGAAGCAATCCCCCATTGTCACCCTGAGACCTCTTCCCGCCTTTCAGGCCGAACGGGTGACGATCTTCTATATTCACACATTCAGCCCGCCAGGCAAGCCAGCCTTCTCGGTGTGACAGGCCGTTAACTGCGCCCCGGTCCCCGGTCTTTGGTTCCCCGCCTTTAAGCAATTTTGCCCTGGCCAACAGGGGCGTGAAAAATTCATTGCAGAGCTACTCTCCCCGCCCTGGTCAAGGAATTTAGACCCTGGGCATCATGGCTTCCGAAATTGCTGGGCGGTAAAGGCTCTTTTGTTACTTTTCTGGCCCGCAGAAAAGTAAGATGAGGACCGGCCGCCTGGTTACCATTCTGCCTCCGATCGGGACCGTTATGCCTTTGCCCGGCTCCGCAGGGGCGGGTTACAAACCCGCCGCTACATTAAATCTTTATCCGCCCCCGCAACCCAACACCAGAAAAGATCCGTGTTCATCCATATATATCCGTTGAATCCGTGTGCTATTGGTCCCCGGGGTACCTTTCACCACAAAGTACACAAAGAACACAAAGACAATTTAGTTAATAGTTATTGGTTGTTAGTTATTCGGAAAATATCCGTGTGCATCCGTGTCCTATTGGTCCCCCGTCCTTCCCCGTTTACTGTCTCCTGTCCACTGTATACCCTTGTGGGCTTTTATCTTTTCAGCTTTTAGCTTCCACCTCCGCCTTGAGCTTGGCCATCAGCTCCTCTATGGTCATCTGCCCGATGTCCCCCTGGCCGTGCTTCCGCAGCGAGACCCTCCCGGTCTCCATCTCCCGGCCGCCCACCACCGCCATGTAGGGGATCTTCTCCATCTCGGCGTCCCGGATCTTGGCCCCCACCTTCTCCGACCCCAGGAACTTCTTGACCCGGAACCCGGCGCTGGCCAGCTTCTCCATCAATTGACCGGCGTAGCCGGCCTGGGCATCGGTGATGTTCATCACCGCCAGCTGGACCGGCGCCAGCCACAGCGGGAAGTTCCCGGCGTAGTGCTCGATCAGGATCCCGAAGAAGCGCTCCAGGCTGCCCAGCAGGGCCCGGTGCACCATGTAGGGCCGGTGCTCCTTGCCGTCCTCGCCGATGTAGGTCATGTCGAAGCCCACCGGCATGTTGAAGTCGAACTGGATGGTGGTGCACTGCCACAGCCGGCCCAGGGAGTCCCGGATCTTGATGTCGATCTTGGGCCCGTAGAACACCGCCTCCCCCTCCATCCTTTCATAGTCGATGTGGCGGGCCTGGAGGGCCTTGACCAGCGACTGCTCGCCCTTGACCCACATCTCGTCCGAGCCGGCGTACTTGTCCAGATTTTTGGGGTCCCGCACCGACAGCTCTATTTTGACGTCATGGAACCCGAAATCGGCCATGATCGACAGCGAGAAGTCCAGCACCCGCAGGATCTCGTCGTCCATCTGGGCCGGGGTGCAGATGATGTGGGCGTCGTCCTGGGTGAAGCCCCGCACCCGGAACAGCCCGGTCAGGGTTCCGCTTCTCTCATAGCGGTAGACGGTGCCCAGCTCGGCCCAGCGCAGCGGCAGGTCCCGGTAGGAGTAGTGCCCGGACTTGTAGATCAGGATCTGCATCGGGCAGTTGACCGGCTTCAGGTAATAGTCGGTGCCGTCGATGTCCAGCGGGGAGTACATGTTCTCCTTGTAGAACTTCAGGTGGCCCGAGGTCTGCCACACCCATTCCTTGCCGATGTGCGGGGTGTAGACGATGTCGTAGCCCCCGGCGAAATGCCGTTTGCGCCAGTGGTCCTCCACGATGGACCGCATCCTGGCCCCCTTGGGATGCCAGCACACCAGCCCGGCCCCCATCTCCTCATGGAGCGAGAACAGGTCCATCTCCTTGCCCAGCTTGCGGTGGTCCCGCTTCTTGATCTCCTCCAGCTTCTGCAGGTGGGCCTCCAGCTGTTCCTTCTTGTCGAAGGCGGTGCCGTAGATCCGCTGCAGCATCCTCCGTTTCTCGTCGCCCCGCCAGTAGGCCCCGGCCACCGACAGCAGCTTGTAACAGCGCATCCGGCCGGTGGATGGCAGGTGCGGCCCCCGGCACAGGTCGGCGAACTGGCCCTGGCGGTAGAGGGAGATCTTCTCGCCCTCCGGCAGGTCGTTGATCAGTTCCACTTTATAACTTTCCCCTTTGGAGCCGAAGTATTCCAGGGCCTCGGCCCTTGACAGCTCCTGCCTGGTGATCGGCAGATCGCGCTTGACGATCTCGGCCATCTGGGCCTCTATCCTGGCCAGGTCCTCCGGGGCAAAGGGGGTATCCCGGTCGAAATCGTAGTAGAAGCCGTCCTCGATGGACGGCCCGATGGCCACCTTGACATCCGGGTACAGCTCGGTGACGGCCTGGGCCATCAGGTGGCTGGCCGAATGGCGGTATATGTCTTTTCCCTCCGCCGAATCAAAGGTCAGGGCGGTGAAGGCGGCGTCATGGTCGATGGCGGTGCCCAGGTCCACCGGCTTACCGTCTATTGTGGCCGCCAGCGAAGCTTTGGCCAATCCGCTGCCGATGGATCTTACCACCTCGGCGGCGCTGATCCCTTTGGGGTACTCCCTGACGCTGCCGTCCGGCAGGGTGATCTTGATGCTGTTGCTGTCCATGTTGGTTCCCTTATTCTCTGGTGATAATGCCTATTTTTTAACATTTTATATTACCATTATATGCGGCTTAATGTCAATATATTTTAACAGGTTACGTGGATTTATAATTGGCGGATTATCCCCGGCCGGATAGGGGTTCCGGGCTTTTGAACCGCAAAGACGCAAAGGGCGCAAAGGCTTTTACTTAAAAAGGAACAGTCATTGCGAAAACACTCCCTGCCTCCCAGCGGAAGCAATCCCGTATTGTCATCCCGGGGCACCTTTCAATTTCTAAATTCTAATATCGAAATCCTAAACAATATCAAATACCAAAGGATAAAACACCAAACCGTCACGAGTTTTGGATCTGGTGCTTAGTGCTTGTTTAGTGTTTAGTAATTCGTATTAAGTAATTACCGCTGCTGCTGCTTCCCCGCCCGATCCGTGTGCATCCCTGCCGATCCGTGTTAATCTGTGTGCTATTGGTCCCCCGTCCTGCCTATGCCCGGCACCGTAGGGGCGGGTTACAAACCCGCCGCTACATTAAATTTTTATCCGCTTCCGCAACCCAACACAATAAAAGATCCGTGTGCATCCGTATAGATCCGTCTAATCCGCGTTCCATGGTGCCCGGTATCCCATACTCACACATTCAACCTGCCAGGCAACGATGCCTTCTCAGTGTGACAGGCTTTCTGCATTATAACTTACTGTAAACTGTATGAAACCTTGACTTTTTCCCCTTTATGGGTTATCTTTATCATGTCTTCGCGTTGTGAACTATGAACTGAAAACTTCTATCCCAAACTGCTTGGGCTTTCATTCTTTAAACTTTAAGCTTTAAACTTTAAACTTATAAAAGGGGGGCGACAGGTTTCGACGGATCAAGATAGATCAAAGTGGCATGTCGAGAAGGTCAGAGGGCTCGTTAAAATACTGGCAAGCCATCTAAATGGCAACTATAATTACGCTTTAGCAGCTTAATTTTAAGCGCTATGTCGCTGCAGGTCTCCGCCCATCGGGCCTGCAAACGACATCGTAAAGAAGGGCTGGTTCCGGGTGATGTCCCGGCATTCGGAACGAGATCTCAGGGGCTGCTCCGACCAGGACCGTGTTTATGCGGGCCTTTAGGAAAAGACAAAACATAAACTAAACATGTAGAGGCTTCGGTTGTTCTTTTTTCGGACGTGGGTTCGATTCCCACCGCCTCCACCATTTTGCGGGAACCGCCTTAACTCGTTGATATTTCAATATCGAAACGGGTTCAATCGGCGGTTTCTGCTTTTTAGGACCATCATGAAACTGCTGGATGATCTCAAAGGGCGGAAGCAGCGTAATCATTACGTTCCGGTCCTTTATGGACAGGTTCAATCCGATAGACCGTAATAGCACCCGGATATCCTCCTGGCTGCCATTTTGGAAGCGCCTTACGATCTCGCTGGCTGTATCAAAGACGCCAATGGCCTCATCGATCCAGCTCTTTAGCCGGTGCTCAGACCCTTCCAGGATCATCTTGAGCTTCTCATGCTCCTTGGACAGATCATCGTTCTTCTGATTGAACGCTTCCTCGCTGACACTACCCGCCAGCATCAGGTCCAGCAGTTTCGCCTTCTTGTCTGCACATAGGGCCAGGGTTTTCTTCCTGGACTCGACCTCGGCCTGATGATATGCCACTTCGGTATCCTTCATCTTCTGTAGTTTCGATACCGCCCAGGCATGGACCTCCGGCCTGACCTGTATCCGTTCCAGCAGGGCAAGGACCTGGGTAGCGATCTCTTCTTCCTTTATCAGACCCTGGGGGCACTTGGGGTCATTTGACTTGGTGCACATGTAATACACCCACCGATGGACATTACCGTTCTTCTGCTTCTTGACCTTCTCGAAGGCAGTAATGCATGACCCGCAACGAGCGCATTTGAAAATACCCCGATAAAGGAATACCCGGCTATGAGCCCTGGGATTATTCGGAGAGTGAATGTAATCCTGCACACGATAAAAGTCCTCCTCCGTTACCATGGGTGGATGGATGCCCCGCATCATCGGCCGGTTGCCGAACTTAAAGTATCCGCAGTAGAACGGATTTGAGAAGATCCGGTAGAAGGAACTCTTGGCCAGCTTCTTTCCGGTGACGGTGCGAAGGCCGTCCACATTTGTGGCTATCCGATGGATCTCGCTTAGAGGATATCTCTTTTCTATTAACCATTTCCAGTACTTGCATAACAGGGGAAACCTTACCGGATCTTTTATGATGATCCGTTTTTCCCTCTGTTCGGCGCGGGCATTAAGATATCCGATGGCAGGCCTGCCGGGCATGATGCCCTTTTCGCACTTGGCTCTAAGCCCACGATTGATGTGATCGCGCAGGCTCTTGATGTACTCGGTAGCCACACCGAATTCAAACATCATGTAAAGGACATTGTCTCCCGGATAATGACTTTTCTCTCTGGTCCGGATATGTAGGATCACACCCTTCTCCAACAGGTAGTTGATCTGGCCGCCATCCCAATTGTTCCTAGCCAGACGGTCCAAAGAGAAACACAGGATCCCCGATGCCTTGCCCGACTGGATCTCTTTTACCATGCGGTTGAACTCCGGCCGGCCCGTGTCCTTGGCTGACCGAGATTCCGTGATGACCCCGACTATCTCGAGGTTCTCTCTCTCTGCGATGGCTTTCATCTCCCTGACCTGCGAATCGATGCTAGCCACCTGACGATCTCGGTCCTCGGTTGATTTCCTCGCGTAGAGAAAATACTTGGGTCGCTGTTTCATGATACCTCCTTGTATAAAAAAGTTTAGGGGGCAGCCTCTTTATGAGACCGCCCCCGTTTCCGTTACTCCGGGAAGTACTGTATCAGTTCCTCACGTATCTCATTATAGGTGATGTCCTGATTCTGTACCATGGCAGATAACCGGAGGTTGATGAATTTGCGGTATCGCCACCTGGCCTTGGCATCGAAGCCGTGGTCTATGAGAACCTGTTCCAGAGATTTCAGGTTTCCGGCCAGGGATACCAGTTTATGGATTCCATAGAACTTGATCAGCTCGTTGAAGGAATCCTTTTCTCCGCTGACAGCAGTTATAGCTTTCAGGTCATCCAGGATGTTTGCCACACCCACAGTATTTTCCGTGTAATGATGTGCATTCAATGAATCCTGGATCTGCCGGGTAAAGATATCCTTTACATCCTGCCAGTGCTCTATCAGAAGGGCATAGGTATCAAACCCCAGCCGCTTACTAACCGACAGGCTGGTAAGATACCGTAACTCCCAGCGCATTAGATTATCACCCAGTCCAAAGGTGCCGTACTGTTTAGAACGTAATTCCGCAAGTTTGTCATAGATAACCATTGCGAACTGAGAATTGGAATACTGGACACCTGTCTCATAAACCACTTTGGATAACCGGGACAGGGTAAGGTCCTCCAAGGCCGGTTTGTAGTGCATGAATGGGTTTCTGGTAGCGACATCTGTAAAGACGTCAAGGCGGACTATCTTTGCCCCGTTTAGGTCAAAGGTGAATCCGGCCTCGGTTTCCAAATGGTGCTGAACTCTTTCCATGATGGCGATAAACTCCTCCTTGGAAAGAGAACCAACATTGGCTCCGCCTCCATTAGCGAAACGCCTGGGATTTACGGTCAGGTACAAATGACCCCGGACCGATTCCAGCCTGAGGCCGGGATAATCATACCGCAGGGACCCATATGTTATCTCCGTACCGTTGTCGAATTTAAGGGCGATACCCTGGGCAGTAGGCTGACCGTCCTGTTCAAAACGGTTAGCCAGGGAAAGCTTGTGGCCTGCAGACTTGACAGCATGACTGCTGATCTGCAATCTTAACTTGTCTATCATAGAAGTATACCTCCTACTAAAATAAATAAGATAAGGCTACCTTAATATTGATACTAAGGTAGCCTCGTTGTTTACGGGCAACCGCCCGGGCTTTTACTGCAAATAATGCGGTAAATCGATAAGAGCCTCGCCACCTGATCACTAGCCTCGGATATATCGAGGTCTATACCATAAACTTTCTTGTACAGACTGCGGTATTCCTCAACCTGGGGATCAGAGACAAGGCTCTCTTTTAAAACCACTACGGGTTTATCTTCAAAGTTGTCTACTGGCTGATATCACCTCCTTTCTTATTTTTATTTAATAGTGGTTATCTTCTATTCCGGATTTCAACATCCAAGGGGGAAAGGCTAAACGGTTACTCAAGAGACTAAAAGAAAGAGAAAGATGAAAGGGAGAAAAGAAAATTCAAAAGAGAAAAGCGTATAGTTTACACAAAAAACAAAACCCCCATGCCTACAGGCACAGGGGAACGGAAAACCCTAAAAAAACTTAAAAGACCAAGAAAGCCAAAGAGCCAGCAAAAAGAAAGCACCAGTGGACAGCCCCCCCAAAGGAATACCCTTGAAAAACTAACCCCAAAAGGTGTCAAAATGACATACTATATATTATAGGCTTATATAATAATTTGTGTGCCATAATGGCATTATCAATGTTTGTACAAGGTAAAAACAGCTATTCACTTTGATCCTCGTGCAATTTCATAATGGCATCCATGGCCTCTTCAGCATTATCCGGCATAGGGGGTTCGCATATATAGACATTTTCACGACCCTGAAAAAGCTGCTCTCCCTTACTGTATCTGATTATTGTAATATATTCCCCTTTTTCGAGATTTTCCAAGCATCGATGCACGGTTCTCAGAGATATTCCCAATCTTTTAGATATGGTTGTGCATGTAACAGTAACAAAGGGCATATGAGTACCCAGCTTATAGAAATAACCATAGACCAGCTTATCAGCGGCATTCAATTTCTTTGTTTCCAATACGGCCTTGGGGATCCGGATGTGGTTGTCATTGCTGTTAGCATTGTAAGAAGGCATATAGCCGGGCTGTTTCCTTATCCATCGTTCAAAGATACGGAAATCCCGTGAAAGCTTCTGTGATGCTTTGGATTGAGGGTTGGCATCCTTAATTATCGCCCTGCGCTTGGCATCGTACTGGTCTTTTAAATCTTTGAACTTTTTATATTGATCATTCTTCATAAGAGCACTTTCGTCCAAATCCACTCAAAATGGAGTATTTAGGTACTTTTTTAGCCCCTTGTAAAACAATATACAGCCCAACAAATCAATATAATGCGTTATTGTGCAAGGGCATACACTGCTTCAGTGGCGATCGTTTTAAAATAATGGAGGTAGAGCAAAAGGGTACGAACAGCACAGAACGACCAGGTGAAAGGGGGTGAAAACAGGATTTACTCTTTTCCATATAAGGACCCCGGAGGCACGAAAATATTTCCATTTCAAAGAGATAATATCTATAGGCTCAATAAAAAATCCCAAATTTTAGGAATTTGCAATAAGAACTTTAATCAACCTTTGCGCGAATAGCTGCCCAATCTTTACCCCTCGGCATTATGAACAATCCCTTGCCATTGCTTCGGTGCTCCCAAAGTTCTCCAATCTGACGTTTCTCTTTGCTGTCCGGTAAATCCCAATCCCGCTCATTTTTATATTCGACAACCAGCACCCGGCCGTCCTCCAATAGGCACACAAAATCAGGGTAAAAACGGTCCGTACTAGTCTGCAAGGAGAATGAAGTAGACTTATGGGATATGTTCCGGACCCAGTATTTAACACCTTCTAACTGAGTGGCCAGGAATACAGCACACTCAAACTCTTCGCCATCGGCCTTTAGATCCCCGATAACAGGGAAGAAGTGCTTAGGCAACTCGGTAAACCCGTTATATGGAGTATTATAGGCATACTTGCCCTGTTCAAACAACATAAAACAATGGTCATCAGCAATGAAATTATCAGGCAAGCCCATAAGTCCCTGATGGACTGATTTCATAGCCTTCAATTTAGCCGATTTAATCTTTTCGTCAAGCCTGGACCGCAACTGGAATTTCAGATAAGTTAATTGTTCAAGAGTAAAGCCTCTTTGCTCGACAAGATTGGTGATAGCTTTGTTCAGAAAGGCAGCCTTTTCATCCGGTGAAATGGTGTCTTCCGGAATATTCCGTTCCAACCACCTTGTTAATATGCCCTGATCCCACACCTCCTGGTGTTCTACAAACGCTAACTCGGTTGTTAGTTTATCGAAATATTCAAAGTTAACCTTCCCCTTGGTGCTGATATTGAATCGGCCTCCCTGGACGGCGCTTTCATCTTTGCTAAATTCGCTTTCCGATAACTCACCGGGATAATCCAATAACCGCCATTCGCCCTGGAGCAAATGGGTTTCCTCAAATGCTTCCCACAGATCGCCATTTCGATAGGACAGTAATGGTACCTTGAATTTTACATCCATTTCAGAGGGAAATTTTGGCTTATTAGAGATAGGGGTTTTCAGCTTTTCAAAGGCTTTACGAAATGCGTTCTTGCCTTCAGCGGTTTTAAATACACTGACCGCTTCTTCCGCTTGTTTAGCGCTCCAATTCCCTTTTATGGTAATGGAACCGGATTCCGGTATAATTTCAAACTTATCTTCCCAATTTGAAGGGATTGTTTCAGGATCAAGAACTTCGGGCGTGGCAAAAGTAATCGAGGTGGGGCTGAATAGCTCTAAAGCCTCTGATTCTTCCGGAGCATGGATAAGATCCTTGGTTTCCTGCTTCTCAAAGCCATTTCTAACCAAACCATCCCGCAAGCTTTCCACCGTAGCCTGAAAATCCGATGAGGTTACGAATGCATAGGCTTCATTTAGCTCTGGGCACTGCTTTTTATAGGCCCTTGGCATCCTCAATATACGGCCCAAAACCTGCTCGGCGGCTGTAGATGAGTTAGTATTGCGGAAGGTGCACAATATATAAGCAAACGGGCAATCCCAGCCCTCTTTTAGCTTGTCAACCGTAATTATATACCGCAAACGGCAGGTCTCACTAAGAACATCTTCTTTACCAAGCGTATCTTCGGCTCCGGTAGCTATAGCTATTTCTTCCTCCAGTATGCCGAAATCTTCCATCAAGGCCTTTTTTACCTTTTCCGGCACCAGGGTTTCCCGGCCGGCATCATGTCGCTCTGCTTGCAACAACATAACCGGCCGAATATACTCACCAGTAAGCTTCTTTTCCTCGTTGGCTTTTTCCTGCAGGTGGTTAAGCCGGGCTATAGCATCCCGTAAAGCATCCTGCCAATTAGGCCTCCGGATCAACTCTAGGGGCAATTTAATCATCTCGGCAGCCTGCAGTGATGCCGCGGACACACTGTATAGAACGTTGCTGGGCTGGTGAGAACGGTCGGGGGTGGCTGTCAATTCCAGGATAGCACAAGGTTCAAAACGGGACAATGTTTCAAAAGCAAGGGTGGTGCCCTGGTTATGGGCTTCGTCAACAATAACGAAGGGGTGGCGAAGCCTTAACATATCAACAAAAGAGGTATTACCCCGCACTTGTGCATCGGTAATACCATCAAAATGTGAAACCATGTCTGTATTCTGCTTATAGGCAGTCAAACGGTCTTTATCGTCCTGTTTAAAAGACTGCATGGTGGAAACAATTATGACATTGCTGGAATTGGCAACGGCTGGGGTTATCCGCATTGCTTCGTCAATATCCATTACCTCTACCGAATCGAGCGCAGAAAAGACAGCCTGATGAAGGAGATTGTTTGGGTCTTTTAAAGCTTTCAGGGTTTGGGTCAATATCGGCTCGGACGGCACAAGCCACAAGGTTATGCTATGCTGGACAAACAAATAACTTTGATTAACCCGCGGAATGGTCATCCCGGCAACTAAGGTTTTACCACCGCCGGTGGGGATCCGCAAACAGACATAGGGCACACCGGGCAGTTTTTTCAAATTACGGTACAAAAGTGGTGTACCATACCATTCCCTGGTGGTTTCTTCGTAGGCTTGGCTATGGCTTGGTAGATCACGACAACGGCGCAGGAACAGCTCGTACCAATCAATGGCTTGCTGCTGATATTCCTTTAAAATCATAGTGCATCCACCCTTATCTTATAAGGCAGCTGTTTAAAAGTGATTTTCTCTTGCCTGAGTCTATTTGCTCCCAATCTGCAGGCTGTGCCATAAATAACCTTTGGGCCTTTGTGCTTTGGCAAATGAGATAGCACAGCGGTAGTTAATACATTTCCACCATCAGGTGTTTTGTCTTTCAATATCCCATTATACAGTAAATAAACACCCACATCTCTGCATACGCCAATAAGAGGGTTGTTTAGTTTAGCTTGCTTATGTATGGGTTCCCCAGTTTCTGTAAAATAGACATGCCGGGCAAGATCTGCAAAACGCACAGTATTGCGAATGTCCCCCTTTTCATCAAAAAGTGAATCACCCAGGATAGAATAACGGAAACCCATACCACGCTGTGTTATTGTTGCTTCCCTATTTATTATATTACCTAATCTCTTCCTTGTTACATTTCTAGCAATTTCATTATCAAGTTCAATCAATACAAATTTGCGCTCACTATCAGGTATTTCATTATTGAGCTTTAACACTGCATGACCAGTACTCCCCGAGCCAGCAAAAGAATCAAATACGATATCTTTTGATTTGGTTGTCATATTAATTAATTCTGCAATTATCTCAGGATCCTTCGGATACTCAAACTTATTTTTACCAATAATATTTTCTAAAAGAAGTGTTGCTGCACGCCCATCTTTATAAAAAACAGAAGGAAATGGTTCTTGGTTAACTTCATATAAATATGTCTTTCGACAAGGTATAGTAGTCTCATCGGGACCAAAATGAACATATGATAACATTTCCGCCCATTCTTCTTTCGTAGTTGGTTCCTCCCACCTCCAACCCGTTGACGGTTTTTTACAAGACTTACCTGTTAATGGATGGGGAATATCGTAGCGTGGTCTGTTTTTTCTCCCATCATCTGGACCAGATAAGTCTGCCGCAAAATACAAATTCCTCTCATCAGACCATTTATAATGTTTATGTGCCTTAGCTGGGTCACCCTTTTTTAATGATTTATACCACTTCATCATTTCAATATGAATAATATCGTGGTGATTGCCATGTATTTCTTTCAAACTGCTATAATATGCAAGTACCTTATCAACCCCTTGTTTATGCCTTTTCCACTTTGTTTTAAGGCTAACCAGTGTACTTTTTGATTTTGCATAAACAAGGATATATTCATGTGTTTTAGAAAAAAATGTTGAGTCACCCTTTTTCCCCTTTTCCCAAACCAAAACAGCCAATCTATTCTGCTCTTTAAATATACTATCAGCTAACAAAATCAGATTAGATAATTCATTGTCATCAATACAAATAAATATGACGCCATCTTCTTTCAAAAGAAGTCTTAGTAATGTTAGTCGAGGATACATCATACATAACCATTTATCATGACGTGTGAGATCCTCTGCTTCACCACCCACAACATCACCCAACCAATCTTTTATTTCGGGACTATTGACATTATCATTATATTTCCACTTTTCCTCGCCGGTGTTATAAGGCGGGTCTATAAATATACACTTTACCTGGCCGGCATAATAAGGCAATAGGGCCTTTAAAGCAAGAAGGTTGTCGCCTTCCACCAATAAATTCCCAGAACCGGGATCGCCAACTGACAATTCCGGCAATTCTTTTAAAAGGTGAAAGGGAACCTCTCGGTGGTGATTTTCCACAGCTTTTTTACCGATCCAAGATAGTGTAGGCATAATAATTATAACTATCGTTTACGTGAAAAGTGTTTTTCTATCATTTCATCAATTATCTGATTACTCAAAGAAAACCCATCGAAAATGTTAAACAAGGGATTCACCACTTTACTTACATAATCACCAATTGCGGATAAAGGTGTTTCAAGAGGTATTTGCACACGTTGCTCAAATAAGTCCTGATATGATATTTTACCTGAGTTCATATACCTGTCATAATTTGCCCATGAACTTAGTTCCCTACCTTGCAACCTAGTCCATTTAAAAGAGAAATATAATGTAGTTTTATCAATTTCACAGCGCATTGCTTTAGCAAAAGCCATACCTACTGCCATAGCCTCTGCCGTTCTCAATATCGCTAAACCAAAATCTAATTCTTTAAACGGTTCTGGTGCATTCCTTCCTTCTCTCAAGTCATCCTGAAGTGCACGCCTAAGATAAAAACGCCCTAATGGATCATATATCATAAAATCAACATGACTTAAAATGCTCATCCTGCTGGCAGCATATGTTTCCCAGGTGTTGCTATTAACATACGGTCTTTCACTTTCATGAAAACTACGCGTATCCAACCATATAGGCCAACCTGTATAATTTGGGTTAGCGGAAGCTATAAGATTCAGAAATTCTTTATTAGAGTGATATTGTGGCACCTCACCCAATATAATTAAAGCTACTTCCCATGTACCAAAATCAGGTAATTCAACAGCTTTTTCTCTACGCACTACTTCATATCTTGAATCGCAATAACCAATAAAGTCAGACATTATTTGTTCAATTGTTTTTTTTTGGTTCGTACCGGTAAACAAAGCAGTTAAAACACTTTGTACTTCCGGCAAAGCCAAAGCAGATAAATGCCTCCTAATGAAGCGCCCTATGTCAGCTTCCCTATTGTCGAAACAAATATCAATTACTTTCGGCCAATCTTTCCATTTTACAATTGAAGTGCTTGGCGTATTGTTTGATTCCAAGGTTCTAACATATACTGCATCAACCGCTAACAATTTATTCCCCTCGTGAATCAAATCCGACTTGCAAGCTACGGGCTGTTTCACCCCAGAGGGAATTATTATCACAGGATATAGCTGTTTTTCTCGCTCCGGATATTCGATATCTATCTCAAATAATTCCGAAGAATACTTTGAAATCAAGCCTTGTATTTTGTCTTTATTAAAAATACTTCTAACATCGGCAGGAATATTGTTTTGATCAGGGAGTAAAGTCTCATTGTCAAATCCAATAACTAAATACCCTCCGTTATTATTCCTTAAAGCAAGTGCTGCCCTCACCATTTTGCATATACCGTCAGGCTGATCAGGGTCTATCCAACGCTTTAATTCAATCGAAAGACTTTCTTGTGGTCTTCCAATAAGGCTATTTATTTGCTCATCATCTTTTGACATAAAAGAACCATGAATATTAACATTAATCATTAATAAGTAGAGATTTTAAAGAGTTTGGGGCAGCGCCCTGGCGGCCACCTGTGTTATTAAATCTTGGCTTAAAACCGTGATAATAAAAACTACGAAGTGGACAATCACCAGGGATAGATGCCTCCAGTTTACATACACCTGGGGAGCTTCCGTATTGTTTTTTACCTTCATTGGCATTCCTCCTTCTTCGATCATATAGACCGATTTAGAATAGATAGCCGCCGAAAAACGCTGCTCCGGAGATCTCGCTCCCCCAAACTCTCCTATCTGTTAATACTAATTATAAAATACACCAAGTCATACTTACATTAAGAATACATCATAAAGATGAAAAAATGCAAGCAAAATACTATACCTTAGGATAAACCCCCAGCCCGAAGTCCGAAGGACTGCCCCTGAAAGGGTCGTGTTGGGACGGACACGACAGCATCCGCCCCCTTAGGCGCTTTATCTTAATTGCGCCAGAGCAGCCCTTCACTTTGGGAGTTCCGAAGATGGTGGGGGTTGCCAGGGATGGGTGTCCAGAGGGAAGGGCTCGGCAGGGGGCGGGCTGGCAAGGATGCCGACAAAAAGCCTATCTGCTGTGACGAGGCAGACGGCAGGGCTGGGGACACATTATAATCAATCAAGGATAGCAATTAAATCGTTATGAACATTTTTCCAACCCTGATTTAAATTTATGGTTAATACCTTCAATTTATGCCCTTGCGTTATAAATTCCTTCTTATATGGCCTATCCACTGAGGGATAGAGCAAATAACCTTCACAGTTTTCGTTTACCCCGCCTTTTCTTTCAATTTGCTTTACATAAGTGAATAGCTGACTTAGATGCGCTTGCCTGAGGTTTTCACTATCATAATGCCTTTGGAATATATCCTTATAAAACTTCGTATCAATAATGATTTTCTTTTGTCCGTTTTCCAGAGATATGTCGGTTTGCATCCTGGGCAATCCATGGTAAGAAGTATCATCGATAGCTGCAATGTCCCATTCGATGTATTCTCTTGAGACATAATATCGGTTCTGCTCAAGCTTGTAGAAATTCCTCACAAATTCCTCGAATAATGACGCCATCTGCATCTCATCCCTGGTAAAATCCCTGAACCTAACCCGGCCATCCTCTTCATTGACTATTATATTGTCATGTATGATCTCACATATATTCATAAGGAACTTATAGAAGCTGTTATTGCTGTTCAACTGAACCTTATGGAAAATCGACTTATCAACAGGCATCTCCGAGATCCCCGCTAAAGGTCTCATCAGCGACTTTAAAGAAGCCCTCAAATCCTCATTTAGTGAACTTATTCGGATAAGCCTACATATGGTAGTTTTCAATATGCGGTTGTGCAGCACATTCTCGTTGAAGGTATCATAGGTGCAGAAAACTTTTCCGTTTTCCAGAGATCCTTTCTTAATGCATTCACTTATTTGCAGGCGGCCCTTGAGGACCCTGCCCTCGCTTTCCTCGGGAATATACCCTCGATCAATTCCCCGGCGCAGCAAATAGCGAACACCACTGACCAGCACACTAGCAAACAAGTCCTGAAGCTTCCATTCATCCTTAGCATCCAAGTCTACCAGGTTGCCCTCTTCAAGCTTGTTAAAAGCGTAGCAGAGAAGATAATAAATATTTTCTATGGGAATGTCCATTGTCAGGGCTCTAAAGACCGTATCTCTTTCAGTGCCTTCTCGACGTCATCAGACCAATATTCCCTGATTAAAGGAGCAAGTTCCATCTTCACAACGGAGGAATACCATCCAGCATCTGGTGTCATACCCGGCGGGGGACAAAAATAACTGTGCCCGATCCTAAAGCCCGGTCCAAGGTTCTTGTCGGTGGCAATTCTCTCGTTGAACGAATTCATCCTGTCCACGATACTCTTAACTAATTCTGCAGAAACCCCAGAATCCAAAAGGTATTTCCTATATTTAGTGGAGCTGAACTCAGGGTGCAAGTCTGCAAAGCGGAAACGTCTGCGAAGGGCATAATCGACAAAAGCCAATGACCTGTCAGCAGTATTCATCGTTCCTATAAAGTAAACATTCTCAGGTATAAAAAATCTGTCTTCATCATCTTCTGAATAGGTCAGAAGGAGGGAGTAGTCGGCACCTCTTTTATCGGGTTCTATCAACATCATTAACTCACCGAAAATCTTGCTGAGATTGCCCCTATTTATCTCATCAATGATGAAAACATACTTCCCGGTCGGATCCATCTGCGCCCGCTTACAGAATTTGTAGAAAATCCCATCCTTAAGTGCAAATTTCCCACTGTCATTTGGCCGGTACCCCTGCATAAAATCCTCATAGGAATATGACTGATGGAATTGGATCATCTCCACCTTGTCCTCATCCTTGCTGCCAATAAGGGAATAAGCTATGCGCTTGGCGACATAAGTTTTTCCCACGCCTGGAGGTCCCTGCAGAATGATGTTCTTTTTCGCAAACAGGATGCGCAGGATTTCATCAAAACTGTCATCCGACATAAAAAGGCTATTCAAGGCATCTGCCCTAGTATATTCAGGGGCAGACTCCCGCACCTCCTGTACCGGAATCTCAATTGCAGCAGGACCCGATTCACCATTAACTAACTTCCGTAGCATTGCCACATACTTTACATATTTGGTGAGGTTGGTGACAGCCTTCATCGCAAACATCTGATCACTTTCAACCAGCCAACTGCCTTTCTTGTGCCAGGTTACCTTCCTGACTTGTTTGTACCGGTTCCTGGAATCATCAAATATATAGTCAGACGTCACGGTTCCATAGCCAACTATCTCTCTCCGACCCACCTTGGCAAACACCTCATCCCCGATTTTCATCAGGTTCGCGAAAGAATAACAACCCAGTGCATTATTCTTTTTAGATGAATTTGGCTCATCATCAAGCTGGCGCAACTTGCTGGCTATTGCCTCCTGGTCATGATAGCCTCGGAGATCACCAAGCCGATCCCAGCCGATAGCAATAATGCCGTTAGCATAAAAATCATCCCAAGCCATCCCACCCTCACCTGCGGCAATGAGCCATGTATTCACATCAGGAGAAGAAGCATCTTTATATCCAGCTTCCACATGTACAGCATCTTGGTTGGATTTCCATGCCTCATGAGATATCTGATAAAATGGTTTCCCGTCATTCTTACCCCTAACTTCATCTAATATGTGATTATAACCATTCCAATCATCGAAGTCAGCAGCAATACCCAAGCCGGACAATAAGGGGCGAGTTTGCCGGTCTATAGGCAAAAAATACGAAGGCCTGACCCAAAACATTGCTTGAGTGAGCTTCGCGACACCAACCCAAGGTAAATTTAAAGTATCAACAAAAGTTTTCTGCTTTACCTTGTTTTCCAAGCATTCTTTAAATAATGACCATAAAAGAGGAACATCATTACTATCCCGCTCGTATGAATATCTTATAAACCAGCTTCCCCTGGGATTCGACGAAGGAACACCATCAAAATCCACAGGCGCAGGGCTTTGCAAAGATAATTTTATCTTCAGATTTTGAACTATCGTAAACCTTTTATCAATCCCATATTTATTTATCTGTGAAAAAAAGGTAAAAGGATCCAGAGCCTCAAACTTAATATCCCTTCGATTTTCATCCTTATCCAGAAAGCCGCCGACAACGCCACTATTAATTAATATATCTGCTAGTTGTTTCTGTTTATTTTCATATTGTAAAAGCTTCGTTGCAAGTTCCTCATAAAAAGGAACCCAGCTATATGATGACGGTTGAGGCATAATAATACCTTCTATTTAATAAATATTAATAAGTGTTTAAATTAAGTATATTCCCTACGCCTGACAATTTCAAGAATGATTTGTCGGTTGCAGATATTAAGTGCCATATTAATGTAAAACATATTTAACAGGTGGACTAAAACCCTGCAAAACGGCAGAGGCAGACGGCAGGGCTGGGGACACCATATTATCAAGGAATGATTTAATGCATTGTAAAGCTTGTACGGCACGAAGGGCAAACGTGTGTATCATACAACGCGTTGTATGTATCTTCATGAAATTCAATTATCTTTTTACATCCCGGACACTTCATTCTCAAATAACTTTCATTTATAAAATCCTCACCACCACAATCTGGACAAGGTATCTCTGCTTTTAGGTAATAATTAATTGGACCAGTAATAAAAGTTCTCTCACACGTTTTACACAAACACTTTTCAATAAAGTCAAACGAATCTGCCTTTTGAGGCGTCTTGTTCACTATGCCGTTTATTCTTTGGGAAGCTGAGGCATCCGCCAATAACGGCATTTGAGATTTCTGTTTAGGTGCTTTACCAAATGCATACCCGCATTTACGGCATTTTGTGGTATTTCCCCTGGTCTGTTTTAGGCCGCACAAAGGGCAGTACTTTAAATTATTATTAACTGGCGCAACTATTTCATTTCTTTTACTACTAACTGGTATAACATTCTTATCCTTATTCATGCACCCATTGGGGCAGACAGAATAATATTCAGTTCCACAAACAGAACATCTTCCGGGATTATTATATGAACTTTTGTCAACGGCATTGCCTTTGTCCTTCTTAACATTTACGAGAACAACGACTACTAAAACAATTAAAATTAAAATGTATTCCATTGCTGACAATCTTTTAATATTTGTATAAGAAACTATTCGACAATGTTAGATCGATATAAATATTAAAGATGGATTTTACCCCACGTAGAACCCAAGACAATATCCCCCTACACATGAAACAAACAACATCAAAGCCTACTTGTGCTGTTCCTCGCTGTAAAATCCATCTGCACCAATAACCAAATTATCCAACAACCTAATTCCTAATAATCGGCAAACCTCTCCCATGGTCCTCCAAAGTTGCCTATCCTCGATGGAAGGGGTGGGATCCCCGCTGGGATGATTATGTACCGTAATAATACCGGCCGCACCGCTGGCCACTGCTCCCCTAAGTACAATTCCAGGGGATATTGCACAGTGATCCACGGCTCCCATGGCTGTAAGTTCCTTCTTAATAATACGATTTTTAGTGTTTAAATGCAATACAAAAAACAGCTCCCTATCAGCCAGCGCTTCGTCTTTCATGTACTCAAACACCGTTTTGGGGTTGCTCATAGGAATGGAGTGGATAGTTTCCGATACCCGGATGATCTCCAAGGGATATCTCTTATATTTGGACATATCGCTCTCCTCAAATAAAAAAGCCGCCCATGTTTAAATGGGCGGCTTGGTTTAATAGGTGGGGTTAGGTATCCAGGCGGTCCTGGCAGTTGGGGCAATACCGGTCCGGACAAAGGACCACGATCTCCTTATTCTCATAATCCTCAAGGAAAAGGGCTTCATGCCCGCACAAGGGGCACTCGGCAATGCGGGTATCAATAGTTGGCATGATAATCTCCTTCCCAAGTTGAAGCTTCGGCGATATGGTTGTCTTTTACCCCGATAATGTAATTTGCGGCCTTGCTGGCTGCAGCCGATGCCGACAGGATAAACCAGCGGTCGTTATTCAGGGCTTCCAGCCAACCGGCGATATAGCTGGCCTGGTTGTCAATGGTTTTGGGCGATATCCTGGAATAGGCGCATAAAAAGGCGCTCCCCAATTCAGCCACCAGCTCTTCCCGGCTGTAGTCCTCTTTCATGGAATAGCGGGGGGCCTTGACCTCCCGATTAAGACGGCTGGGATGGCTGGTGGAATGCACCATTTCATGAAACAAGGTGGAATAATACTCTTCGGAGTTGACAAACAGTTTTTTGGATGGAATGCCGATGGTGTCCTTGGCCGTGCTGTAGTAGGCAGAGCTGGCGGTCTCAATAACCGGCCGGTTAGGCATCTTCTGAACGATCCTTTCACAAAGGCCGATAGGAGGGACGGCGGCTTTCTCAACCTTGGGCAGTTTGTCCTCCGGGATGCCGCCCACCTGTTCCAGGTTGAACACCACGTAGTACTTTAAAAGCGGAATAGTGGTCAGCTCTCCCTGGGGGGAAACATGCTCGAGAATCCTCCAATAGATGATGCGGAATCCCTTGCTCCCGGCAACGATATGGCCGCCTAATTCCTCAACCTGTTTGAAGGTCAGGTAATATGGGCTGGAATAGGGCGAAAACGACAGCAGCAGCAAATTTATTCCCTTATAGACCTTGCGGGATATCAGGTTCTTGGGCAATTCAGTTTTCCAGGGCTTGCGCCAGGGAACGATGCCGCGATCCAAAGCATCCAGGATCTGATTGGTCACTATCTGGGCGACATCAGGCTTATGTGGTTTTGTTCGGGTTATCATATTTTCTCCTTATAAAAAGAAAAAGGCCCACCCGAAGGCGAGCCTTGACTTTGTTAGTGATAGTTGTTATGATTCCTTTGCGGTTTCCGAGAATCGTGACAAATAGTAGGTTTTAATCGAGTCTATGCATCTCCACCATATCTGCTCCAGAGCACGGCAGAAGCCCCGATAGCGAAAGCGTATCGGGGCACCACTCCAAAGTGTAGAGTTTGGCAGAAGCCCCGATAGCATTAGCTATCGGGGCTTTTCATTCACCGGTTCCGCGCCACAGGGCGCCCAAAGTTTATGGGGAGAGTCAGAGGGGTGTCCCCCGTCCCCAGTTGGTTGTTCAGAAAAGATCCGTATGCATCCGTATAGTCCGTGTGGATCTGTGTGCTATGGTTCCCCCGGGGCTTTAACCACAAAGAGCACAAAGAGCACAAAGAGCACAAAGACAATTTAGTTGATAGTTATTGGTTGTTAGTTATTCGGAAAAGATCCGTGTTAATCTGTGTGCTATTGGTCCCCCGTCCTTCCCCCGCTGACCCCTGCCCGGCCAGGCAACGCTACTGGGTCATCTGCTTGGCAAAGGCGCTGATGGTGGGTTTGAGGTCGATGTCGCTTACCGGGTACTCGAAGATCTTCTGCAGGTACGGTTTCATCTTCTGGTGGGCCTCGCCGAAACCCTGCGACGACTCCCGGGCGTCCCACCGCCACTTGTCGGCCAGGTCCACCTTGCGGTCGTATTCCCTGGACCCGTTGGCCTGCTCCTCGCAGTCCAAAAACTCGGTGCCGAAGACAAAGCCCGCCTTCTTGGCCTTGTTCAGCAGGTCTATGAAGTCGTTGTTGAACTGCCGCAGCTTCTTCGAGGAGGGCGGGTACACCAGGATGGCCTGCCTGCGCAGCGCCTCGATGTTGGCCGAGAACTTGTCGAAATCGGCCGGCAGGTAGTTGTTGAAGTTGTTGGCCAGCTCGGCATACTGCACCACCAGCGGCCGCATGGCGCGGAGATACTCCTGGTCGCGGGGGGCCGGCCCGCAGCCGGCCGCTGAGAGGACGGCCGAAAAACATGCCGCGGCAATGATGAAATATCGCATTTTACCTCCTGGTTAAATAATATCTATTTCCCTCTCCTGATGCTTCAGGGGAGGGTAGGGTGGGGTCCGTCCCTGTCCGTTTTTCGATCCACCACCAAGCACACAGAGGTCACCTATAATCCTAAAATACTGTAAAAATCTCCCGCCGCTTCAAGCACCGTCCTGCCGGCATAACAGGCTTCTCGATCATTTCAAACATCGCTTTGCTCAAATATTGCCCACCCCAAACGGTTCCCCGCCTATCTCCCATTATCCCTTCCCTGTAATCCGATCTCACTCCTCCCGCCTCCGCTGGGTGATCCTGGCCGGCAGGTCCCTCTCGATCCTGCCGTTGTCCAGCATCAGCACCCGGTAGGGCATCTTCTTCACCAGCTCCTGCTCGTGGGTGGCCATCAGCACCGCCGTCCCGCTGGCGTTGATGTCCTTCAGTATCTGGATGATCTCCAGGGTCCCCTGGGGATCCACGTTCCCGGTGGGCTCGTCGGCCAGCAGGATGAAGGGGTCGTTGACCAGGGCCCGGGCGATGGCCACCTTCTGCTGCTCGCCGCCCGACATCTGGTGCGGCAGGGAGTGCCGCTTGTGCGACAGCCCCACCTGGTTGAGGGCCGCCATGGATTTCTTGTGGACCATCCCGTGGGAGGCCCCGGTCACTTCCAGGGCAAAGGCCACGTTCTCGTAGACCGTCCGCTCCGGCAGCAGCTTGAAATCCTGGAAGATCACCCCCAGCTTCCGCCTCAGCTGGGGTATCTGCCGGCGTTTGATGCAGTCCGAGGCGAACCCGGCCACCTTGATCACCCCCCGGTCGGGAAACTCCTCCATCATCAACAGGCGCAGGATGGTGCTCTTGCCGGAGCCCGAGGGCCCGATCAGGAAGACGAACTCCCCCTTGTCGATGGTGAAGTTGATCTCGGCCAGCGCCTGCCAGCTGTTCTGGAAGGTCTTGGATACGTGCAATAATTCTATCATGCTCTCATTATTTATTTTATCTTTTTGTTCTTCCCGCCAGCCGGGCCGCCGGCAGCACCGCCCGGACCATCGGTCCCACAGCAACGGACAATGCTCTTTTCATATCGTCCTATCATCCGGATGCCGGCATCCCGGTCGATCCGGGACTGCCTGCATCCAGGGGTTTGGGGTGCAGTAGCGTTATAGGGCGTGGCCGGGAGCGGAAGCGGAGGCCGGACACCAAGACGGCCTGAAAACATCGCCAGATATTATTTATGTTGGCAGTATTTATCCGCGCAAGCCCTGCACCCCAAGGGTTCTTTTGTAACTTTTCTGTCGGCCCGGAAAAGTTAATGCTTATTGCCGGCTTTGATCATTTCCCGGCTTTCCCGCCAGCCGGGCGGCCAGCAGCACCGCTTTGACCATCGGCTCCGGGTCGGCCTGGTTCTTCCAGGCGATATCCCCGGCCGTCCCGTGGTCCGGCGAGGTCCGGATGAACGGCAGGCCCAGGGTGATGTTGGTGGCCCCGCCCAGGACCTTCAGGGGCAGCAGCCCCTGGTCGTGATACATGGCCAGCAGGGCGTCGGCCTTCCCCTCCTGGCACCATCTGAACCCGGCCTCGGCCGACACCGGCCCGGCGGCATTGATGCCCGCCTTCGCCGCCCGGGCCACCGCCGGGGAGATGACGGTCGTCTCCTCCCGGCCCAGCAGGCCCTGCTCCCCGGCATGGGGGTTGAGCCCCAGCACCGCGATCCGGGGCCTTTTGATGCCCCACATTTTTTTCAGGGCGGCGTCGGTCAGTGACAATTTATCCATTATCAACTGTCTGGTGATCAGTCCGGGAACCCTGGCCAGCGGCTGGTGGATGGTGGCCAGGGTCACCCTGAGCTTTCCGGCGGCGAACATCATGGCGCAGGGGCCCGAGCCGCACAGCTGGGCCAGCAGTTCGGTGTGGGCGGTCTGTTTATAGCCCGCCAGGGCCAGGGCCTTCTTGGAGATGGGGGCGGTGGCCATCCCGGAGACGGCGTTGTCCAGGGCCATCACCGCGGCGGCGATGACGGATTCGGCCGCCATCCTACCGGTCTGGGCGCTCTCCCGGCCCGGCCCGATGTTGAACCTGGGGCAGTAGATGTCGTGCACCGGGACATCTGTGAGCTTCAGCCCGAAGACCCCGGCAAATTCCCGCCACAGGTCCCTCGGGCCCACCAGCACCGGCTGGCAGGCCCGTCTGACCCGGCTGTCCAGGGCCGCTTTCAGGGCCACCTCCGGACCGATCCCGGACGGGTCCCCCATGGTTATGGCGATTCTGGGTTTCATTTTCATCTACCTATTTACCACAAAGTTCACAAAGCCCGCCGAGACAATTTCAGTCCAGTATTTTCCCTTATATCTCATATACCTTTCCCACCTTTCAAACATCGCCCGACAGCCTGAATAACCTCTCAAACTATTCGAACATTGCCCGGCACAATGTCAGACTCCTCAAACCTTTCCCCCATCTTTCAACCGCTGCCCGGCCGCCTGTCCGGCTACTCAAACGTTTCTTCCGGGCCGTTGCTTTTATTTGTTTCCTCCTCCATGGTCTGGTCCACCATCTGATCGAAACCCTCTCCGGCCTCGTCCCCCAGCTCCCGGCCCATCTTCTTGGCCCATCTGGCCACCGAACCCGGATCGTTCTCGTCCAGCCCGGTGAAGGATGAGGGGTCGGCCAGCTTCTCCATCCGCCTTTCTTCGGACTGCGGGGTCCGGAAACGGGACATCAGCCGCTCCAGCTCGGGACTTCCGCAGTGGGGGCACTTGGGCCGGCCGTAGCTGGAGGGATTCAGTATCAGCAGGCTGATTTTTTTATGGCAGCCCCGGCAGGTGTATTCGTATATCGGCATGCTTCACTTTTCCTTTGGCCGGGAGCTTTCCCACTTTTCCACGATCTGGGAGATGATCTTGTTCTTGGTCAAAAAGCCCCTTCGCTCCTGTTCATCATCGATGTTCCGGGCCTTGGCCTGCACTTCGTTGTAGGCCAGCTCCAGATATTTCCCGGATTCCTCAGGCTTGCCCATCCGCTCCAATATCAGGCAGTGGGTGAAATAGCTGTTCTCCTTGTAGACCTCAAAAAGCTCCTGCTTAGCTATCATTTCTATGGCCCGGTCGGAATGTTCAAAGGCCTGGTCCATTTCCCCGGTATCGTAATAGATGTCGGCCAGCGAGGAGTAGAGCGTGACCATCTGGCTGTGGTTGCCCGAGTCATTGATGACCTTCAGGGCCTCCTGGCCCACGGCCTTGGCCCCCGGATAATCATTCAGGTTCTGGAGGTATCCTATCTTTTGGGTCAAAAAGTGCCCGTAGTAGCTGCGGCTGTTTATTCTCAGGCCTATCTCCAGCGCCCGGTCGATGTACTCCACCGCCCGGCGGTAGTCGTCGGTGATGGCATACAGCGTGGCCAGGTTGCCCAGCTTCCGCATCTGCCCGTCCTGGTTGCCGGTGGCGGTGTCTATCCTCAGGGCCTTTTCGAAATAGACCATGGCCTGGTCGTGCTTTCCCATCGAGCCCAGCATCACCGCTATGTTGTTCAGCTTGGATGCCTGGCCGGTCAGGTTGCCCAGCATCTCGTCCAGCTTGATTCCCTGGCTGTAATGCTCCATGGCCTTGGAGTAATCGGCCCGGCGGAACATGATGGCCCCCAGGTTATTGTGCAGGGTGCTCTGCTTGGCCAGGTCGCCGATGCGGCGGCAGATGGCCAGGGCCGCCAGATAGTTCTCCTGGGCTTTTTCCATTTCGTCGGTGGCCAGCAGCACGTTGGCGGTATTGGTCAGCACCCCCGCCATGGAGCGGTCCTCGCGTTCGGTCTCGAATATCAGCCGGGCCTGATCCAGGCGCGTCAGCGCTTCATTGAAAAGGCCCATCTTCCATTGGATCAGCCCCGAATTGGCCAGGGAATTGCCCCAGCCGATCCGGTCGCCCCGGGACCGGTAGATCCCGGAGGCCAGCTCCCTGAATTCCAGGGCTTTGGGGTAGTTGGAAAGGCTTTGGCAGGCCTGCGACAGCTGCCCGTAGATCTCGGCCAGCTTTGTATCATCCCTGTCCCGCCGGCACAGCTGCAGGGCCTCTTCGGAAAGCTCCAGCGCCCTGGCGTATTCCCCGGAGAAGATGCAGACCTGTGAATTGTAGAGCCGGTCGGTGATGCCGTAGCGGGGGTGGTTCCGGGCCAGGGCGGAAATTTTGCCGGCGATCTCCCGGCTGCGGGCCCGGTCCCCGGCCACGTCGCACACCTCCCATTGACGTTGCCAGATGACAAAGGGGATCAAGTTGGAGATCTCTTCGGCGGTCCCCGATCCCCCCCCGTTGGTTTTTATCCAGTTTACTGTTCCGCTTCTCATCCGGTTTTCGCTGATCGGTTATTGCGGTTCGGCATCATCGGACCGGCTCTTTCATCGCCATGACATATTCGATCATGGATCGGCCTGTGATGCTCGGCTCTTCTCCAGCTCCCCCCACTCCCTGATGATGGTCTGGTTGGATTTATTATTATTATAGAATTTCTCCAGTTCCTGGGGGTCATTTATGTCCCGGGCCTTTTTTTGCACCTCCAGATATGCCATTTTCAGAAATTCCCGCGACTGCTGTTGGTTGCCCATCTTCCCCAGGATCAGGTGCCGCCGGTAGTACATCTTCTCCAGGGCCACCTCGAAGGTGGAATGCTTGGTTATCAATTCCATCGCCTGGTCGGAGTACTCCAGGGCCTTGGCCGGCTGGCCCATGGCGTCGTAAAGATCGGCCATGTTGGACAGCCCCATGCTCAGGACCGAATTGCTGTCGATCTCCCGGGCCAGGGCGATGCCTTCCAGCCCGTAGGCGACCGCCTCCTGATATTTCTTCATCCAAATGCACAGCAGGACATTTCTTATCAGTGCGTGGGCCAGATAGCCCTTGGAATTTATCTGCCGGCTCAGGTCGACCGACCTCTGGCTGCATTCGAAGGACTTTTGAAAATCCTCCTTCATGGCCCACAGGTCGGCGATGTTGCTCAGCTTGGAGATCTGCCCGTTGAGGTTGCCGGTCGAGACATCTATTTCCAGCGCCCTTTTCATGTATTCCAGCGATTGGTCATAATCGCCCAGGGTCCCCTGGAGCACCCCGATATTGTTCAGTTTTGTCGCCTGGGAGGTGATATCCCCAATGGTCCGGTCGATCTTCAGACCCTCTTGAAGCCTAACCAGCGCCTCCTGATAACGTCCCTTTCTTAACAGTATGACCCCCAGATTGTTCAAAATGTTGCTCTGCTTTTGGATATCACCCAATTGCCGGGCCTGGACCAGGGCTTCCTGGTAAAGGTCATAGGCTTGGTCCGCTTGATCTGTCCGCAACATGGCCCCGGCCACATTGGCTTTATTGGTGGCCATCTTCCGGATATCGTTGAATTTTTGGTAAACGGACATGGCCTGGCGGTAAAAGTCCATAGCCTTTTGGTTATCTCCCATCCGCCAGTAGGCCAGCCCGATATCTCCTTTGACATCGCCCGCTCTCACTTCCATCCCCAGCGATTGGTAGATGGCCAGGGCGTTGAGCCGGTGATCTATGGCCTTGGGGTAATCGGACAGATTATAGCAGGCCTCGCCCATCAGGCCGTACATCAGGGCGGTTTTTTCCCGGTCCCCCCTATCCCGGGCCATTTCCAGTCCCTTCCGGGACAGATCCAGTGACTCCGAATATTTGGCCTTATACTTGGCAATAGCGTACTGATAATACAGGGCGTCTATCTGGTAGGCGTCGTTTTTCTCAGCCAGAACCCCCACCCGCCGGGATATCTCTTCGGATATTCTCCGGTTGGCTATTACATCGCAGACCTCCCACTGCCGCTGCCAGACGGCAAAGGGAAGGCCCTGCTCCAGGCGGCCTCCGGCCCCGGCCTCCCTGACGTTTCCTATGATCCAGCCGCCGAGTCTGCTCATTTGGTCAGGATCATTTTTACCGCGATAGCCAGCAGGAATACGCCGAATGAGCGCTGCAGCCAGGCCCCGGAGATCTTCTCGGCCAGCACCGCCCCCAGCAGCCCGCCGAAGAAAAAGCACACCGCCATCACCCCGGCCGCCTTGATGTCGACATGCCCGGCCGAATAATAACGCCAGGCCGCCAGCAGACCTATGGGCAGCAGCAGGGTGGCCAGCGAAGTGCCCTGGGCCTGGTGCTGGGAGAATTTGAACAATATCACCAGCGCCGGCACGATCACCACCGCCCCGCCGATGCCGAACAGTCCGCTGACCACTCCGGCCAAGGCCCCCAATAACGCATATCCCAGCCAAACCATCTAGCTATCCTCCATTATTTTTTTAAAAGCCCGGGGGAAATGATCGATGATGTCCCCGGCCAGCAGGCAGTATTCTGTCTTGTCTGCGGCCGCCAGGTCCCCGGCCAGCCCGTGCAGGTAGACCCCCAGCACCGCCGCCCTTTCTGCCGACAGCCCCTGGGCCAGCAGCCCGCCGATCAGCCCGGCCAGCACATCCCCCGACCCGGCGGTGGCCATGCCGCTGTTGCCGGTGGAGTTGATCCAGGCCCTCCCCTCCGGCAGGGCGGTGACGGTGGGGGCCCCCTTCAGCACTACCGTCTGGTTGAACCTCCTGGCCGCCTCCAGGGCGTATTTGAGAGGCTGGCGCTTTATCGGGGAGATGTCGGTTTTCAACAGCCGCGACAATTCCCCGTAGTGGGGGGTCAGGACCAGGTTTGCGGCGGACCCCAGCAGCTCCGGCCGGGCGGCCAGGGCATTCAGCCCGTCGGCGTCCAATACGGCCGGGATCTTGATGGACTTGACCGCCGTCCGCACCAGTTCCGCGGTCTCGGGATGGCCGGACAGGCCCGGGCCGATGACCATCGAGTCGGCTTTGTCTATCAGCTTAAGGATCCTTTCCAGCGCCGCCAGCGACAGGGTCCGGTTTCTGGTCTCCGGCAGGGGTTTGGTGATGACCTCGGTCAGCTTGGCCTCCAGGATATCGTTCAGGCTCTCGGGGACCCCCAGGCAGACCAGCCCGGCCCCGGAGCGCATGGCGGAGTTTGATGCCAGGCCGGCCGCGCCGGTCATGCCGGCCGAGCCGGCCAGCACCAGCACCGTTCCGCAGCTGCCCTTGTGGGCGTCCGGCTTTCTGGCCGGCAGCCAGTTCCTGGCCATCTGATGCCCGGCCAGGTGGACATTTATCTTTTGTTCCGCAAGGCATTTTTCGGGAAAACCGATGTCGGCCACGATCACCCTTCCGGCCAGTTCCTTCCCGGGATGAAATAAAAGGCCGGTCTTCAAAAGCCCCATGGTCACCGTGACGCTTGCCCTGACAGCGGGTCCTGTTGCCTGCCCGGTCTCACCGTCCACCCCGGAGGGAATGTCGGCCGACAAAACCTTTCGTCCGGAAGAGTTGATTGCTTCGATCGCCTGGCCCGCCAGCTTGTCGGCCGGGCCCTGGAAGCCAGTTCCGAAAATGGCATCGACCACCAGATGGGAACCGGCCAGTTCTTTTTTCAGGAAGGCCAGCCCCGCGGCCGAGACTATCTCCCTGACCTTCGATCCACTCTTGCCCAGCTTTTTGGCCTGGGTCAGGGCCTCGCCTTTGACTTGACCGATCCGTCCCAGCAAAAAAACCGTGGCCCGGAAATCTTTTTCCGCCAGCATCCTGGCGGCCGCGAAACCATCCCCCCCGTTGTTCCCCTTGCCGCAGATCAGGCAGACGCTCCGCTGGTCGCCCAGCATGGCCGCCGCCTGATCGGCCAGGGCCCGCCCGGCCTTCTCCATCAGGGCCAGCCCGGTGATTTTATATTTCTTTATGGCCCGGGCGTCTATCTCCCGCATCTGGGAAGTAGTGACTACTAACATTTCAATTTATCCTTTTTCCTTGCCCGCCAAAAAGACTGGAACTAAAAAATATTTTAGCGTCATTTTGTGTGTTTGGTGGGCAACTCCCGTATTAAACTTTCTCCATCACCGCCACCGCCACCACCATGCTCCGGTCGTGGGACAGCGAGAGATGGATGGCGTATCCCTTTCCGTGTTCGGCCGCCGCTCCGTGAAGTTTTACCGTGGGACGGCTCTTTTCGTTGTCCACGATCTCTATCAGGTTGGGATGGACCCCCCGCCGGAAACCGGTCCCCAGGCACTTGGACACCGCCTCCTTGGCGGCGAACCGGGCGGCATAGCTCTGGTACTTGTTGGGGCGCCCCTGGCAGAAGGCGATCTCGGACGGGGTGTAGACCTTGTCCAGGAACCTCTGCCCCCAGCGGTTTATGGCCTGCTCGATCCTGCCGACCTCGGCGATGTCTATCCCGGTCGATGCTATCATAGAAAGCCGATCTCGTTCTGATGTGATTTATGGAATAATTTTTTCGCCGGTTCTTTTCCGGAAGGTCCCGATCTGCTCCGGATGGATAGAGGGGTGTCCGGTCCGGACAGTTACCGTCAACCTCCGGCCGGTAATTGATAAATTTATCATAATCTGGCGAAATGTCAAGAAATAATATTAAAACCAGGGGCGGGGGAAATGTTGACAGCCGCGATGATTTAAGTTAAACTAACGGGATGATCAAACCGGAGGAAAAATCTTTGGCCCTGCTTACCGGGGCCAGCGGATTCATCGGCAGCCACCTGGCGGAAGGCCTTTTGGAAAAAGGCTTCCGGGTCAGGGCCCTGGTCCGGACCGCCAGCAACTTAAGATGGCTGAAAGGTCTGGACCTGGAGCTGGCCTATGGGTCGTTTGACGACCAGCCATCGCTGTATGACGCCGTCAGCGGCGCGGATTACATCTTCCACCTCGCCGCCGCCAAGTCCGGCAGCCGGGACAGGATCTTCCACCATAATGTGGAGGCCACCGTCAACCTGGCAAAAGCCGCCATTGAAAATGCCCCCGGCATCAGGAGGTTCGTCTTCTCCTCCAGCCAGGCGGCGGCCGGGCCGTCGGACCGCCTGGAGGAGCCCCGGTGCGAGTCCCACCAATGCCGGCCCATCTCCGATTACGGCCGCAGCAAGCTGGAGGCCGAGCGGCAGTTGCTGAAATTGGCGGAGCAGATCCCCATAACCATAGTCCGCCCGCCCACTGTCTACGGTCCCCGGGACACCGATGTCCTGTTATATTTCCAATGGATAAACCGGGGGCTGGCCCTGCTGCCGGGATTCAAAAAAAGGTACGCCCACCTGATTTTTGTTGGGGACCTGGCCCAGGGGATGGTCGCCGCGGCCCGGTCCGATGCCGCCGCCGGCAAGACCTATTTCCTGTCCCACCCCCAAAGTCATTCCTGGCAGGAGATATCCTGGGCCATCGCCCGGAGCCTTAACAAGAAGCCTCTCCCGCTGATGGTCCCGCTGGGCCTGGCCAATTTCGCGGCCCTGCTGGCCGAAGGCGGGGCTTTGGCAACCGGGGGAAACAGCATCTTCAACCGCCAGAAGGTCCGGGAGATGTCCCAAAAATACTGGACCTGCTCCCCCGGCCGGGCCCAAAAAGATTTCGGGTTCAACTGCCGTTATGATCTGAAAAGGGGCCTGGAGATCACCGCCCGGTGGTACCGGGAGAACGACTGGCTGTAGGATTTTTTGTCTTTAAAAACATTCGATCTTGAAAGCGGTTTGAGCCTATGAAAAAAACCAGGTTTTACGCCATCATCGGGCTTTCCCTAGTGCTGCCGGCCTGCGGCACCGTCCGTCTGGACCGGGCCGTTAACACCGCTCCCGATACTGTGGCCGTCGTCCTGCAACCGGCGGATACTGCCGCAACCGAGCTGGTTGTTGATGATCCGGCCCTGCCGGATTCAGCGCCCAAGGGCAACTTGACCGTCGCCGCGGTGGGCGACATCATGATGGGCAGCTGCTATCCGGCCCCGCTGCTGCCGCCGGAGGACGGCCGGCGCTTGTTCGACGACTGCCGGGAGATCCTTGAAAAAGCCGACCTGGCCTTCGGCAATCTGGAGGGGCCGTTGTGCGATTCCGGCCAACCGGCCAAGGTGGCAAAAAATGGCAGGGCCTACGTCTTTCGCACCCCGACGTCTTTCGCTGACAATCTGGCCCGGGCCGGGTTCGACGTGATGTCCCTGGCCAACAATCATGCCAATGATTTCGGTTCCAATGGCAGCCGGTCTACCCGCCAGGCCCTGGAAAATTCCGGCATTCAGTACACCGGCAAAGAGGGCGCTGTCGCCGAATTCAACCTAAAGGGAGTTTCCGTCGGGGTGATCGCCCTGGCCGCCGGGGCGCCTCCCCGCTCCATCGTCCATCCCGAAGAAGCGCTTAGCGAGATCGATTCCCTGGCCAGAATTTACGATATCCTGATCGTCTCGATCCATGGCGGCGGGGAGGGAAAGGCCGCCCTGCACATCAAGGACGCTCCGGAGAGATACCTTAACGAGCCGCGGGGGCGCCTGATAAAATTCTCCCATGACGCCATTGACCGGGGGGCCGATCTGATAATCGGCCACGGGCCCCATGTCCCCCGGGCCCTGGAGGTCTATCGGGACCGGCTGATAGCCTACAGCCTGGGCAATTTCTGCACCTACGGCGGCATGAACTTGAGCGGGGAGTCCGGCTATGCCCCCCTGCTGTGGGCGGAACTTGACAGCCGGGGAAGATATCTGAGCCTCAGGGTGCATTCCTTCATTCAGGCCCGGCCCGGCGGCCCGAAAATTGACCGGATGAACCGGGCCTCCGAACTGATGCGTAAATTATCCCTCCAGGATTTTCCCCAAAGCCATCCCTACCAGGCGGAGGATCTCTGAGTGATCGTTGATCCAATAAAAAAGGCCAGGAGCTATCCTGGCCTTTAAAATTTCATTGCCGTCAGAACATCCGGGCGGAAAGAATATAGTTGATCGGATCATTGGCCTTGTCGTTGGAAAGCACCTCATAGTGCAGGTGAGGGCCGGTGGTCCTGCCGGTGGATCCCACCAGGGCGATGACCTGGCCGCGCGACACCTTGGAGCCTTGGCTGACCCTGATCAGCGAACAATGCGCGAAGCGGGTCGTTATCCCGTAGCCGTGATCCACCTCCAGGCACAGCCCGTAATTGCCGCGGGAGCCTACCGCTTTGACCACCCCGTCGGCCGGAGCGGTGATGATGGTCCCGCCCGGAGCGGCGATATCCACCCCCTCGTGCATCCTCATTTCGCCGGTCAGGGGATCGCGCCGGTAGCCGAAATTGCTGATGATCCATCCGGGGGTGGGCTGAATGGACGGCATATGGTTCCACTTTTGCTGCTGCTGCTCAAGAGCGGCTGTCAGCTCCTGGAAACTCTCGTTCTGCAGTTTGGCCTCCCTGATAAGCCGGCCCAGGTCATCCTCCACCTCCCGGATGAAAGAGCCGGTCTTCACCGAAACCCCTTCGGGAAGCTCCTCCTGCCTGTCGCCCCCGATGCCCACCTGCCGGATGTCGGGATCAATGATCCGGAGTCCGGACATCATCCTGACCTTGGAGTCGAAATCCACGAACAACGCTATCTGCTCCTGCAGATCGGCCGATTTTGCCGCAAATTCTTTCAGTTTGGTCCTGAGTATGCGGTTTTCCACCTGTAGCTTCTGCAGCATTGAGACATCGACAATCTTGTTGATATAGCCGGTGGTTACCAGACCCAGGCCCAATAAAAGAAATAACCCAAAGCACCCCAGGCATACCAGAAGCCATTGGGGCACCCTGACACTTACGGTATTGCCCCCGTGGTGGGGGATAAATACTATGGTAAGTTGTGTTTTTTCTTTTAGACCCATAAACAAAAACAATCGCTAGGTTTAAAATTTAAGCGATAACAATGTACACCATAGCACAGATCGGCGGTTCTTGTCAAGTAAAATATCAGCCAAACTTCATAACTTATTATGAACTTTCGTTACCTTACCAGGATCAGTTTCTGGGTCAAAGTGACCGCTCCGGCCGTCAGACGGTAAAAATAGATGCCCGAAGCCATACTGTTTCCCCGGCTGTCCCGGCCATCCCAATTGACTTGGTATAGGCCGGGAGCTTTCTCCCCGGAATCCAGCATTCTGATGGTCTGGCCCAGGATATTGTAGACCGTCAGGGTGACCGGTGATTTGCCGGGTATTTGGTATGATATCACGGCATTGGAACGCATGGGGTTGGGATGGCTGCGGTTAAGCCTTAAGACCCCTGAAAGTTCAGGCTCCTCCGGACGGGCGGCCACTCCGGCCGGGCTGGTCACCGAGATGTCATCGATATGCCAGCCGCTGTAATTCAGGGAATAGTCGGATGTGAAGCGGAACCTCAGCATCACCCGGGAACCCACCGGGATCCCGTTTATATCATATGATCGCTGGGTCCAGTTGCTAAGGTTTCCGGTATAGCTGGCCAGCCCGGCCCAGCTGGAGCCTCCGTCGGTGCTGTATTCCACGAAGCCGTAATCATATCCGTTTTCGATGGCATATTTGTGCCAGAACGATACCGTGGCCTGGGAGCCCACCGCGAACTCGGGGGTGATCAGGGATGAATTCATGTCGTCAAGGTAATTTTGATCGTCCCCCACCCCGCAGCGCCAGCAGGTGGTCGGGCTGTATGAGGTATATTCGGTGGTATGCCACAGATCCCCGACCTGGTATCGGTTGGTCAGAATGCTGTCCTCCACGTTGTCGTAGAAGCCGGGGCTGGCGACGGCCAGCATAAAACTGTCATACTGAACCAGCGCACCCCCCAGGGTTTTCATCTGGAGCCTGAGCCGGGCATAGTACGGGTTTTGGGGCGGGGTCCCGAAGGTCAGCAGATAGGGAATGACCGAGCCGCCGGCGCTGTCGGGCTGTATGTTTCCGTAGCCCGAGCTGTCGCTCACTATGGTAATATACGGATCACTGCTGGCCAGGATGGCCGTGACATTGTCCGCCGTCTGCAGCCCCGTATTCTTAAGATATACCCTCAGGCTGTCGGTCTCCCCGGGCTCGGCAAAGCCGTTGTTGTTGGCCGGGGCCGGGTCGATTATGCTGTAAGTGCTGTACCACAGCTTGGGGGCCGAGACCTTCACCGAGAAATTTGTGGTCCAGCTGTTCTCGGTATCATGGCATTCCAGGGTGAAGGGGATGACGGTCCCGTTGGTGCAGGCCGGCGAGACGGTGAATTTGTATCCCGCAGCGTACTGGGCCGAATCCCCGGAGTACACCAGGCCGAAATTATATAAGCTGTCGGTGACGGCGGCCTGGCTGCCGGCGGTCCTCAAGGTGCCAGTGACCGTGCCGGTGGATATGACGCTGCCGTAATTTTTCACCCATAGGGGCATGATCATCGATTCCCCGGGGTTTGCCTCACCGTCGCCGTTGCCGGCCGGATCATCAATGGTGTGTTTGTAGTGCAACACACAGGGGCCGGTCACCGAAACATTGATCTGCCCGGCATACGGCGCACAGTTATGGGCGGTGACCACCACCCCGATGCTGTCGATGACGGTGGTCACGATATCCAGCGATACATTGCCCGAGGCATCGCTGTAGCCCGAGGCCAGGACCTCTCCGTTTGATCTATAGGTCAGGCAGACCAGGGCGTTCTGCACCGCGGCCCCGGCCGTTACATTGACATTCACCGTGGCCGGGCCCAGCGGCACCGTGGCCGGGTGGCTGACGGTCAGGGCCAGGGGCTGCCGGGTATAAAGGTCTATGGCCCCGTTGCCCAGGATGTTGTACATCTCGAAATATCTTTTGGTCATGGGGATATTACCCCAGGTTCGGAAGTAGTCCAGCTTGGACTTTGTGGTCATGCCGCCTATCCAGGCATAACCGCTGTCCAAGAATGCATTGTACAGCCTGCGCTGGAGGATGTCATCCTCGTCCCAATAGGAGGTTACGGATGAACCCCAATAAGCCATGGCCCCTTTATCCGCCGCCCTTATCCAGGTCTCCCCAAAACACTCGGAATAGGTGTACTGCCCGGTCAGGCAGGCAAAGCTGGTCACCAGGGCATATTTGTCGGTATTGGCAAGGGCATTTACATTGGACTGGTAGAAGGTGGGGCCGTCCCAGTAAGTGACGGCGCCATGTCCGGTATAGGTCATGATGCCGCGGCCCTGGTTGAAGGCGTCGGACACCGGGGTGCCGGTGCCGTAATAGTAGTAAAGCGAATCGCAGGTCATGGAATGGGATCTGGCCAGGGCCATGCAGTAGTTGTTAGTGGCCTCGGCCAGACCATGATAGCTGTAATCATTGGAAGCGGTGAAATAGGCCTTCTGCATCCAAGAGTGATCGCCGGTCCAGGCCCCCTGCTGATAGCCCAGGTATTTGACTATGTAATTGTGCAACTGGACGGTGTCGGCCACCGAGATCCGGCTGACATAAAGATCCGGCAGGTAATCGGCCCCGGCCATGGTGGAATAATACAGGTCGGTGGCCGGATTATCCGCGGAGCTGGCAATATAGGCCGGGATCACATCCACATCACCCACCAGCAGGACAAAATCCGGCGGGGTCTCGCCGTCATACTGGCTTTTGATATACTGGCGGATATGACTGGTGTCGGCCCCGCCCGGGATCTCCGAGGTCCTGGTGACGAATACCCGATACCCCTTCCGGGTGTCCCAATCCACCAGCGGCGTCAAAGCGTCATAATATTCATCGCCCGCGATGATCAGCTGGTTGATGGGCAGGGTTGGAACGGCCTTGGCCGATTGGTATGTGCCGTAGTTGATCAAGGTCGATGACAGCGGGCTGTCGTATGCCGCCGAGCGGTATTTGGTTGCCATCTTCCGGGTCTGGGCTATATCGGAACCCGAAAGCTTCAGGTTTATCCGGGCCTTGGTTATCACCTTGACTTCGCCGCTGACCGGATTGTAGGCTACCGGCCAAAAAGTGACCAATACCGCCCGGTGTCCCCTCATCTGAACCGGCTGGGATAGTGTGACCTGGGCTTTGCCGTAAAATTCGTTGTTGGAATATACGGCTCGGTCGATGCTGAAGGGAACCTTCTCCTCCGCTCCGGGCATCTTGGGCACCGGCAGCTGGACCGGCAGGATCTTTTTATCAAAGCCCCTGTCCTTCAGGTTAAAGTTCTCCGAAGAGATCACCTCCAGAAAGGCTTCGACCCTGGCTCCCTGCGGGATCTCCACCCATTCGGAGACCACCGGTAATCTGGGATGGCCCGGCTCGGTGTTATATCCCTGGTCCGGAACCGAGAGCAGGACATATGCCCCGTCCTTGGTCTTTGCCTCCGAGATATCCAGCCCCGGCAGGGTCACCTCCAGCGTGATGGCCTCCGGGCCGGCGCCTGATAATCCTACCGTCCGCCCGGAATTGCTTTGGGCGGCCAGCGGGACCCATTGCCCGGCCAAGGCCGCGGTGGCTGAAATTGCCAGGATCAGGGCGGCCAGTGATCCGATGGTTCTATGATTCATAGTTGGACCCCTAAGTCAGTTTGAATATATTGGTATAACTTTATATTACTTTTGCCTCTTTGTCAAGGGTTCGGGCTTATTTTACCTGCGATATGATATTGACAAAGCCGGCCTTCGGTAGTAACATTAGAGATGGTGCCAAAATCTTGCAATCAATAACAGAAAGGATGATATATGAAAAAGTACCTTGCGTTTGCAGCCCTGCTCCTGACGGCTTCTTTCATCTCCGTCAGTCTGGCCGAAATGCCCGGCAGCACCTCCCGGCAGGTTTACCTACCCGGGGTGGTGATATTCAAACTGAAGGCCCAGCCGGTTATGGACGCCAAGGGCACATCCACCGGCAATTCGGCGGTAGACGGCGTTTTAAACAGCTATGGCCGGCAGGAGGTCAAGCAGCTTTTCGGGGCCAAACAGAGCGCCAAGACCGCTTTGGGCCGTTCGCTGGCCAATATCTGCCAGGCCAATGTCTCAAAACAGACCGACATTCTCCAGCTGTGCCGGGACCTGGTGAAGACCGGGCAGGTGGAATACGCCGAGCCGAGGTATGGCTACCAGATGGAGGCCACCACCCCCAACGACCCATCATACGGCGCCCAGTGGTTCCTGAGCAAGATCCAGGCGCCCGATGCCTGGGACATCTCTAAAGGGGACACCACCGTCTGGATCGGCATCGTGGACTGCGGGGTCCAGCTGACCCATCCCGACCTGGCGGACAATATCTGGATCAACCCGATAGAGGATATCAATCACAACGGGATATTCGACAATTTTCCGGTCGGATCGGGCGGAGATATAGACTCCCTTGACAATGATATGAACGGCTTTGTTGATGACGTCCAGGGCTGGGACTTCTGCGGCCCGGACACCGCCAACCTGGCCTATGCCGGGGATAACGACCCCAACGTCTACGGGTCCAACAACGACCACGGCACCCACGTGGCCGGCGACGCCTCGGCAGTGACCGACAACGCCGTCGGGGTGGCCGGTATCGGATGGAGCTGCAGGGTGATGGCCATAAAATGCTCCTTTGACAATGACACCCGGGCAGACGGCGGAAAGTCTTACATATATTTCGGATACGACGGCATCGTCTATGCCGCCGACAACGGGGCCAAGGCCATCAACTGCAGCTGGGGCGGTTCCGGCTACAGCCAGTTCGCCCAGGACCTGGTCAATTATGCCTGGGAGGGCGGATCGGTGGTGGTCTGCGCCGCCGGCAATGACAACAGCCCCGACCCCCATTATCCCTCGGCCTACGACAACGCCTTGTCGGTAGCCGCCACCACCTCTTCGGATATCAGATCTTCCTTTTCCAATTACGGCACCACGATCGATGTCTCGGCCCCCGGCTCTGCCATACTGAGCACCGCCTACTCCAATACCTATGACTCCTGGGACGGCACCTCCATGGCCAGCCCGGTGGCGGCCGGAGTGGTTGGCCTGATCTGGGCCAACAATCCCGCCTGGAACAACACCCAGGTGGCCACCCAGCTGATGATGACCACCGATAACATCGATGCCTCAAATCCCTCCTACGTCGGCCTGCTGGGCACCGGAAGGATCAATGCCTATAAGGCCCTGACCACCACCCCGGTCCCGCTGGTTAAATACCATTCCCATCAGGTCATCGACGGCGGCAACGGCATCGCCGAGGCCGGGGAGTCGGTATTTTTGAGCCTTTCGCTCAAGAACTGGTGGGGCGATGCCGCCAGCGTCAGCGCCACCATTCACAGTGACGACTACGCTGTCCAGATCGGCACCGCAACTGCCGGCTACGGGGGCATAAACGGCGGGAACACCACTTCGGTCTCCGGCTTCGATTTCACGGTGGATAACACCGCCCTGCCGCACTGGGCCATGTTCACCGTGGACATCTCGGCCGATGCCCAGAGCCGCACCGATACCTTCTACGTCCAGATCGAGAAATCCCCCATCCTGCTGGTGGACGACGATACCGGGGCCCTCAATGTTGACACCTGTTACAGCAAATCCATTTCCCAGCTGGGCTATTTTTACGACCATTACGACCATTCCCAAAAAGGCGCCCCCGACACCGCCCTGTTGAATTCCTATAATACCGTTATCTGGCTTTGCGAGTGGGCCTTCCCCTCGCTGGACTCCATGGACCGGGCGGCTCTGAGAAGCTACCTGGATAAGGGGGGAAACCTGTACCTGTCTGGACAGGATATCGGCTGGGATCTGGCCGATCCCACCGGAGCGCAGTACAGCGCCGAGGCCGAGGCTTTTTATCAGGACTATCTGCATGCCACTTACGGCGGCGACCATAGCGGAGTATCGTCTGTCGTGGGCACGGCCAGCGATCCCATCGGCGACGGCCTGGCCTTCTCGATATTGCAGCCCTATATCGGAGCTTCCCAGTATTACGATTACTTTTCACCCCGGGCCGGAGCCGATGTCATCCTTGAATATTCTGGTTTCTCCTCGGGCCAGGCCGGAATAAAATATTCCGGGGCCCATAAGGTGGTCTACACCGGATTCGGCTTCGAGGCCATCACTTCGGGATCGGTCCGGGATACCGTCATGGACCGGATAATAAAATGGTTCCTGGGGGATATCCAGATCGCCCACACCCCCCTGACCGACACCGAGGATACCTTGTCTGATTATGTTGTGCAGGCCAACGTGACCTCCAGCGCCGGCGTGGCCCAGGTCTACCTGTACTGGGACGACGACGGAACCCTGCCCTTTGCCAACCGGACCCTGATGACCGACCTGGGCGGCGGCCTCTATCAGGGGTCGATCCCGGCCCACAGCGGCAACCAGCTGGATTACTTCGTCTATGCGGTCAACAGCAACGGTCTGGCCAAGACCCAGCCCGGCGGAGCCCCCTATAATTACTACTCCTTCTATGCCGGGCCGGACCCCTACCCCCCGGCCATCAGCCACACCCCGCTGGCCAACACCATCAACCTGTCCGGCCCCTACCGGATTGATGCCGTCATCACCGACAACTACGGGGTGTTCCCGGATTCCAGCTACATTCACTACAAAATAAATTCCGGTCCGGAAAATACCCCCGTCCTGATGACCTCGGCCGGCAGCGACTTCTCCGGAAGCATCGGCCTGCCTGCCCACCTTTACACCGGGGATACCATCCATTACTACATCACGGCCGTCGATACCTCCGGCCAGCGCAACATCGGCCGCAGCCCGGCCAGCGATTTCCACTCATTTGTGATGGTGGATTCGATGATGGTCACCAATTTCGACAATGCCCAGTATCTTTCGATGTGGGACAGCCTGGGCGGAACAATGCCCTGGAGAACCTTTACTGCAAGCCCCCGCTCTGCGCCGGCAGCCATGAGGACCGGAACCGCTAACTATCTGGTCAATTCGACCCTGGTGCTTCAGCTGAAGCCCGATCACGGGCTCAACCTGGACGCTTATGCCGACAACAACAACTGGGTCAAGCTGTACTGGTATCAAAAGGGGGTTATTGGCGCCGGAGACAGCGCCTTCATTGAAGCCAGCAAGGACGGCATCGCCTGGCAGGTTTTAAAATACCGCACCGGCGTTACCACTTCCTGGCTGCTGGACAGCGCCGATGTCGGCGGTATTTTGGGAACCAAAGCCGGCAACGACAGCATTCTTTTCCGGTTTAACTTTAAATCGAACAGTGCCACCACCGCTTACGGCTGGCTGTTGGATGATGTCTACCTCAAGGTCCAGCCCTTCCCCAGCGGAGTTGCCGGAAAACCAGAAGAGGTGAACGTCGGGGTATTCGCCCTGGACCAGAACCGGCCCAACCCCTTCCGGGGCCAGACCGCCATAAAATACCAGCTGCCGTCCCAGAGCCCGGTTAGGCTCAACGTCTACAACATCTCCGGCCAGCTGGTGAGGACCCTGGTGGACGCCAAACAGCTTCCGGGTTATTATAACATCGCCTGGAACGGCCGGGATAATTCCGGCCGGCCGGTCTCGGCCGGTGTGTATTTCTACCGCCTCAACGCCGGCGATGCCAACCTGACCAGAAAAATGGTTTTGTTAAAATAATATTTTAGCAATGGAAAAGCCTCTCCTAAATATTTAGGAGAGGCTTTTGTACTGTGCAATGTTTAAGCGGCTTTTGCACTCCATCCGGCAGCATCCGCAATTATCTCAAAGCGAGATTGTTTTTGATTTTCGTTTTTAACTTCCCGCAATAGTTCCAGGGAATAACTATCAACCGGTTTTTGCTGCGCAATTATCAACCTAAGAAGCCTGTCAGCAACAGGACCCATGGACTCTTTATCGTTCTCCCATCGAGATACTGTTTCAGGTGCCACTCCCATATATTCAGCAAAATCTTTTCCAGACCAACCAAGATACTTACGTAGAAAACGGATTTCTTCTGCAGAAAGCCGTTCTTTCTTTTTAATGACAGCAAAAGCTATGACACGATGCAATTCTTCAATTTTTGGAATAGACACTGTCTGTTCACCGCATTTTTTACAATTGCAGATTTCGACATTATTCAGGGTGATACGGTTCAGGCCGGATTCGGTATATAAGTAGTTGCCTTTCCGTTTAACCATTTCTGATCTGCAGCTAGGGCATTTCATTATGAAATCTCCTTTTCAGGTCTTTCTCCATGCTGTAACAAGAACGAGTTCTTTTTCGCTCTCAAACTCAATAACGACATAGATTTTAACAGTATTGACCCGGTATCTCCAAGCTCCATTTACCCATTCCGCAGGTTCAACAATACCTCCACGGAGCACATTGACGCAATCCACACTGGTCAGATTGTCAGCAAGCATCTCTTGCTTTGCATGACCTGTTATAATTACGGTTCCATCTGATATGATAGCTCGTATGAGCTGTTTGGCTTTAGCTGGATTATAAGCCTCTTCTAATGGAGTGTTACTCACGGAATTATCGCAACATTGATATTATATCATATATTGATTAAATGTCAAGTCTATTGTCAGAATATATTCTTTTTTTAAGGATGCATCAAATTACTTTTCCTGTCCTTTATGGTCATTCTCACTATGGTCGTGCTCGTGCCCGCCTTGCTTCAGCTCCAGCCCCGGCCGGCCGTTCTTGACCAGGTAATCGTTGATGGCCGCCCTCACCCCGTCCTCGGCCAGCACCGAGCAGTGCATCTTCACCGGGGGCAGGCCGTCCAGGGCCTCGGCCACCGCCTTGTTGGACACCTCCAGGGCCTCGGTCAGGGTCTTGCCCTTGACCAGCTCGGTGGCCATGCTGGAGGTGGCGATGGCCGCTCCGCAGCCGAAGGTCTTGAACTTGATGTCGGTGATGACGTCCTTCTCTATCTTCAGCATTATCTTCATCATGTCTCCGCACACCGGGTTCCCCACCATGCCCACCCCGTCGGGGTTCTCGATCTCCCCCATGTTGCGGGGATTCATGAAATGGTCCATCACCTTTTCGCTGTACATCTGCTCTCCAAAGAAAATATTATGATATTGGGGATTCTAGTATATTTGATGCCAAAAGTCAATCAAAGGATTCAGACTGATTTATGGCTTTCCGCAGTTCACGGACCACCTGTTGGATGTTGCCCGCCTTGGTGACGGCGCTTATCACCGCTATCCTCCTGGCGCCCGCCTGCAGGACCTGGTCGATGTTCGATGAATTGATGCCGCCCATCACCGTAATGGGAATATTGATCTGCGGGATTATTTTTTTGATTGCCCCCGGGCCCAGCGGTTCCATGGAAACCTCCTTGGTCTGGGTGGCGAATATCGGCCCGATGTTCAGGTAATCGGCCCCCTGCTCCTGGGCCTCCAGGGCCTCTTCCAGGTTGTGGGTGGAAACGCCGATCAGCAGATGGGGGGCCAGCTTCTTTGCGGCGGACAGCGGCAGGTCGTCCTGCCCCAGATGCACCCCGTCCGCCCCGCAGGCCAGGGCGATGTCCAGATGGTCGTTGATCAGCAGCAGCATCCCGGCTTTGGTTGTCTTTTCACGGAAGGCCTGGGCCAAGGGATAAAAGTCTTTTTTGGAGAGGTGTTTTTCCCTCAGCTGGACTATCCTGGCGCCCCCGGCGATCAGGCCGTCCAATACTTCAAGATTGGTGCGGCCCAAGGACAGACATTGATCGGTGACCGGATAGAGATCTATTTGCTGAAAGGCTTTCAGCCGCTGTTGTTTATTTTCCATAAAACAATTCAAACGTTGTTATGCCCGTTAGATGACTACCCCAACATTTCAAACATTGCCCTGCAACCCTGTATGCCTTCTCAAACGGAATAGGCCTCTTGCATGACTTGTTATCGTTCGAACCCCTTATCCCAGTCCTTCCACACCGTATCATAACCTTTTTGTCTGATGCTGGCCGCCACCGCTTCCACCGGCCGGTCATCGAACACGTTGAACTGACCATCGGCGGCCGCCTCCTGCTGGTCCAGGTTGTTATCGAGCTTGTCGAGGTATCCTCCCGGCGAGGTCTTGGAGCCGGCGCTCATCCTGGTGATGCCCAGCCCTATAAGATGGTCCCGCAGTTCCGCCGGCTCCCGGGTGGATAGCACCAGCCCGGCGTCGGGAAATATCAGACGGAAGGCACAGATCATCTGCACCAGCTCCCGGTCGCTGACGGGGAACTCCGGGCGGTATCCCCCGGCCGCCGGCCTCAGGCGGGGAAAGGAGATCGAGACCTGGCTTTTCCAGTGATGCTTCATCAGGTAGGCGGCATGGTGCGCCAGATAATACGATTCCACCCGCCAATCGTTCAGGCCCAGCAGCGAACCGATGCCGATCTGCCGGAAGCCCGCAGCCGCGCCCCGCTCCGGGGCCCCCAGCCGGTATTGATAATCGCGCTTGGGCCCGGCCGGGTGTACCGTGGAATAAATATTTTGGTCGTAGGTCTCCTGGTAGATGGCCAGCCCGTCTATGCCGGCCCCATAAAGCCGCTGGTAGTCCGGAGTATCCAGGGGATATATCTCTATGGACAGTGAGGGGAACATTCCCTTGAGATCCCCGGCGATGCCTTCCAGCATTTCCACGCCGACCTGGCTGGGACATTCCCCGCTGACCAGCAAAAGCTGGGATATGTGCTTATTTCTTAACAGCCTGGCCTCCGACAGGATCTCTTCCCGGCCCGAGGTCCGGCGGTTGATCTTGTTGTGAACATTGAACCCGCAGTAGACGCAGGAATTGCTGCAGTGGTTGGAGATGTACAACGGGGCGTACATCTGGATGGTCTTTCCAAATCTTCTGGCGGTGATGGCCTGGGCCAGTTGGGCCATCGGCGCCAGAACTTCGGCGGCGGCCGGAGAGGTCAGGATCGCGATATCCCCGGGAGTTGGAATGTCCCCGGAGCTGATCGAACCCATAAGGGCCTTGACCTGTCCGGTGGTGGCATTCTGGGGATCGGTTTTTATCCGGGAGCCGTCCAAAGATCTTATTGTTTCATAAAACGGGGTCATCTTAAGAATCCGGTCAATGGGCTGGAGGCAGAAGCGGCATCGCCTTCGGTCATCGGTCCGGCTTCCATCCCCGCCAATGATGCTTCCACCGCCAGCTTGAAGGCCTGGGCCATCTTCACCGGATCCTGGGCCACCGCCACCGCGGTGTTGACCAAGACGGCATCGGCCCCCAGCTCGAAGGCCTGGCAGACATGAGAGGGCAGGCCCAGCCCGGCATCCACCACCACCGGAACGGTGGCCTGCTGGATGATGATCCGGATCTGGTCGGCGGTCTTGATCCCCCGCCCGGAGCCGATGGGCGAACCCAGCGGCATCACCGCCGCGCAGCCGGCCTCCTGCAGGCGCTTGGCCAGAATGGGATCGGCATTGATGTATGGCAGGACCACGAAACCTTCCTTGATCAGCATCTCGGCGGCCTTGAGCGTTTCGATGGGGTCCGGCAGCAGAAAGTTGGGCTCGGGCGTGACCTCCAGTTTAAGCCAGTTCCAGCCGGTGGCCGCCCTGGCCAGTTTGGCGATGCGGACCGCCTCGCCGGCATCCCGGGCTCCGGAGGTGTTGGGCAGCAGCAGATATCTTTTCTGGTCGATGTGGGAGATGATGTCGTCCTGGGGATCGTCGAACTCCACCCGGCGCAGGGCCACGGTCACGATCTCGGCGCCGGAGGCCTCCAGGGCCCGGGCCATGACGGTGGAATTAGGGAATTTGCCTGTTCCCAAAAGCAGGCGTGATCTGATCTGCCTTCCGGCTATTATTAATGGTCTGAGCATATTGCTATTTTCTTCCGTTTTTTATTAACCACAAAGAACACTAAGTTCCCAAAGGTCCACTTTGCTTGATTATCTGGTCATTGTTTCTCCCGGTACTATCTACCATATGCCGAATACTGACTACTGGCCTTTCATTTAGCCTTCAGGAAATCATCCCCCGCCCACCAGACGGACCATCTCCAGGGAATCGCCCTCCTTCAGCATGGTGGCTGTATAATTCTCTTTGCTGACGATCCTAGCATTGAGCTCCACCACCAGACGGCTTCCATCCTGCCCCAGATCTTTCAACAGATCTTCGATCGAGGCCGGTCCGGCTAATTCGTATTTATTTCCGTTCAAAATGATTCGCATGATGAGAAAGTACTCAGTAATAATGTATAAACGTAGAAACGATTAACAACCCTCTGCGCTCTCCGCGGCAAAGAAAATCGTTCCCTCCCGGCAAAAATATTCGTGTGTTTCGTGGGCAGGTGATCTTAAACAAAAAAACCTTTGCCCTATCTTGCGGAGCAAAAGCCGATAACCCCCTGGTACTTGCGCTTCCCTCCGCTGGTGTTACCCAGTTCAGGTTAAGGGGTCGCCCCATCTTTCACTTGATCGGGCCTCTCAGCCTGGCATTTTAAGCCTTATGCTCCCCCAGCTGTTACGAAGTATACGACTATCGAAAGGTTTTGTCAATACGAAATGCCATCCGAATGGATTTGACTTTAATTTCTGCTTGTGATATAATCCGCATGAATTTGGAATAACAGAGGCCTCTGTCGAATATTCTGTGCTTTTTGCGGCTATTCTGCAGGGGCTTCATATATATCAAATACTCATAAAAGGAGCTGATTCTCATGGCTGACAAATCCTTTAATGCCTTTGAGATGGCCCAAAAGCAGTTCGATGGCGTGGCCGAAAAACTGGGGCTCGATCAGGCAACCCGTGACCTCCTGCGCAACCCCATGCGGGAGTATCACTTCAACATCCCGGTCCGGATGGACGACGGCACCGTCAAGGTGTTTAAGGGCTTCAGGGTCCAGCACAACGATGCCCGCGGCCCCGGCAAGGGCGGCATCCGCTTTCACCCCCAGGAAACAGTGGACACCGTAAGAGCCCTGGCCACCTGGATGACCTGGAAGTGTTCGGTGGTGGACATCCCCCTGGGCGGCGGCAAGGGCGGGGTCATCTGCGATCCGCATCATCTTTCGGAACGCGAACAGGAGGGCATCTGCCGCGGCTGGGTGCGCCAGATCGCCTACAACATCGGGCCCTTCCAGGATGTGCCGGCTCCGGACGTGATGACCTCCGGCCAGCACATGATCTGGATGATGGACGAATACGAAAAGATCCATAACGGCAAGTACCCCGGATTCATCACCGGCAAACCGCTGGGGGTGGGCGGATCATTGGGCCGCACCGAGGCCACCGGCTACGGCGTGGTATATGTCATGCGCGAGGCCCTGCGCGAGATGGGCCTCGACATCAAGAAGACCAAGGCCGCCTTCCAGGGTTTCGGCAACGTCTCCCAGTACGCCGTCAAGCTGTACAAGGAATACGGCGGAACCCCGGTCTGCGTCTCCTGCTGGGACCAGGCCGACCAGAAATCCTACACCTTCCTCAAGAAGACCGGCATCGACGCCGACGAGCTTTTAAAGATCACCGACCGCTTCGGCGGCATCAACAAGGAAAAGGCCAAGGCCGCCGGCTACCAGGTGCTGGACGGCGATGCCTGGATCGAGCAGGACGTCGAGATCCTGGTTCCGGCCGCCCTGGAGAACCAGGTCACCAAGGACAACGCCCCCAAGATGGCCAAGAGCGTCAAGCTGATCGTGGAGGGCGCCAACGGCCCCACCACCCCCGAGGCCGACGAGATCATCAAGCAGCGCGGCATCTTCATGATCCCCGACTTTTTGGCCAACGCCGGCGGGGTCACCTGCAGCTACTTCGAGCAGGTGCAGTGCAACATGAACTACTTCTGGACCAAGGACGAGGTGCTCTCCAAGCTGGACACCAAGATGACCGACGCCTTCCTGAAGGTCTCCGCCCTGGCCCGGGACAAAAAGGTCTACATGCGCGATGCGGCCTACATGATCGCCATTCAGCGGGTGGCCGAGGCCTGCAAACTGAGGGGCTGGGTGTAATTTAGTTATTAGCTGATAGATTTTAGTTGTTAGCAGGCGCAGGAAATATTTCCTGCGCCTCTTTATTTGAGAACGCTGTCACCCTGAGATCGCACCCAGGCCCGACAAGCTGAAGGGTGACCATAGCTCAGCCCCCAACTTGTAACGCTTCGAAGCCCCCTCGGGATTACAATACCCCTGTCACCCCGAGATCAGCCCAACGCTCGACCAGCTGAATGGATGGCCATCATTCATCTCTCAACCGGTGTTGCGTTGGAGCCCCCGGGAGGACGATGCGATTATCATTGCAAATAATCATTGATTTTACCCCACTGCTTGGCATATACTAATGTTTTATAATTCAAAATCGCTTATGCCATCATCAAATCAAAAACCGCCCGATCGGGAGCTGCTGGTCCTGGACGATTTCTATTCCTCCAAGCTGCAGCGGCTGATGTCCTACCGGGTCCGCCGGGTCCTGCTGGTGGCCAGCCTGTATGATTCCTTCATCCTGGAGGAGGAGGGCCGGCTGGCCGACCTGCTGGGCCAGATCTACAAGCAGCGCGATCTGGGCTATGTCCCGGCCATCACCCGGGCCACCGGCGGCCAGGCCGCCCTGAAGGCGCTGGATGCGGAACCCTTCGACCTGGTGGTCACCATCCAGCGGCTGGGGGACATGGACCCCTTCACCTTCGGCCGGACGGTAAAGGAAAAGCACCCCGGCCTGCCGGTGGTGGTGCTGGCCTACAACACCCCGGAGCTGCAGCGCCTGGTGGAGGCCGACGACGGCCGCTCGGTGGACAAGATCTTCGCCTGGCAGGGCGACGGCAAGATCATGGCCGGCATCATCCAGTACATCGAGGACGTCAAGAACTCCGAGCACGACACCGGTCTAGTGGGGGTCCCCAACCTGCTGGTGCTGGAGGACTCGGTCCAGTTCTATTCCTCCTACATCTACCTGATATACGAGGAACTGTGGAACCAGACCAGCCGGCTGCTGGACGAGAACCTGCCCTTCACCCAGAGGGTGCTCAGGCAGAACGGCCGGCCCCAGGTCCACCTGGCCGGCAGCTATGAACAGGCGGTGGCCATCTACCAAAAGTACCGGGACAGCATGCTGGGCATCTTCAGCGACATCCGCTGTCCGCGCAACGGAAAGCTGGACGACCGGGCCGGGATCGATTTCGTCAGGATGGTAAGGTCCCAGCAGCCCTTTCTGCCGATAATGTTCCAGTCCAGCGAGGAGAACACCCGGCAGGTCGCCCGGGAGCTCAACGCCGCCCACCTGCTGAAGAACAGCCCCACCTTGATAGGCGACTTTCACCAGATCCTGACCGATCATTTCGATTTCGGAGACCTGGTGTTCCGGGACGAAGACCGGAACGAGGTGGCCCGGGTGGCCAATATCGAGGCCTTTCTGTCGGTGGTGGAAAGCCTGCCGCCCGACCTGTTGTCGACCTATTACCGTCATGAGGACCTCAAGCGCTGGCTGCTGGTCCGCACCGAGTTCCAGCTGGCCGAAAAGATCTACCAGCCGGGGATCGCCGGGCAGGCCGACCCCCGTTTGCTGCGCCGGGCCATCAAGGAGGCTTTCCTGGAGCATTATAACGGCATGCACCGGGGCGGCGTTTTTTACTACTCCCGACAGTTCAATCTCAACCAGTGGCATTTCTACCGGATGGGCTGCGGCTCCATGGGCGGCAAGGCCCGGGGACTGGCCTTCATCGACAAGGTGCTTACCGCCAACCTGAAGGACGGTGATTTTCCGGAGATCAGGATCTCCATCCCCCGCACCCTGGTGCTGGGCACCGACCTGTTCGACGAGTTCGTCCGCCATAACCACCTTTTCAGCATGGCCCTGCAGGAGACCTCGGACATCCGGATCGCCAATGCCTTCCTCCATGCCGAACTGCCGGCCACCATCGTGGGCGACCTGCTGGATTTCATTCGGCAGCTCAAGACCCCCCTGGCGGTAAGGTCCTCCAGCCTGCTGGAGGACGCCCTCTACCAGCCCTTCGCCGGGATCTACGTCACCAAGATGATCCCCAACAACGAACCGAATCTGGACGCCCGTTTCCTGAGCCTGGCCAACGCCATCAAGCTGGTGTGGGCCTCCACCTTCTTCCAGCAGGCCAAGGCCTACATCGAATCCACCAACCACCGGGTGGAGGAGGAGAAGATGGCGGTGGTCATCCAGGAGGTGGTGGGCCAGAAGCGTAACGGCAGTTTTTACCCGGATTTCTCCGGGGTGGCCCGCTCCTACAACTTCTATCCGGTGGGCAGCGCCACCCCCGAGGACGGCGTGGTCAACGTGGCCCTGGGGCTGGGCAAGACGGTGGTGGACGGCGGGGCCACCTTAAGGTTCACCCCGGCCTATCCCCGGATCCTGCCGCAGTTCGGCACCACCAAGGAGATGCTCAACAACTCCCAGCGCGAATTCTACGCCATCAATATGCGGCCCCTGGCCACCACCGCCTTTGCCGATGAGGACCAGTACCTGCTTAAGGCCGGACTGGACCAGGCCGAACGGGACGGCACCCTGGGCAACCTGGCCTCCACCTATTCCCCCCAGAACGACCAGTTCTACGACGGCATCAACCAGCCCGGGCCCCGCAGCGTCACCTTTGCCAACATCCTGAAGAACGACGTCTTCCCCCTGGCCGGCATCCTGGAGCGGCTGCTGAAACTCTCCCGGGAGGCCATGGGCTGTCCCATCGAGATGGAGTTCGCGGTGAACCTGGACCCCCGGAATGTGCTGCCGGCCGAGTTCGGTTTTCTGCAGGTGCGCCCCCTGGTGGTGGGCGATGAGCTGGTCAAGGTGGACCTCAGGGAGAACAACTTCAGGGACGCCCTGTGCTACAGCCATCAGGTGCTGGGCAACGGGGTCAACCAGGAGATGGCCGATATTGTCTACGTCAAGCCCGACACCTTCAACGCCGCCAACAGCCAGAGGATAGCCAACGAGATAGAGAAGTTCAACGCCCGGCTCAAGGAGGAGGGCCGCAGCTATATCCTGGTCGGCCCCGGCCGCTGGGGGTCCTCCGATCCCTGGCTGGGCATCCCGGTCAAATGGAACCAGATCAGCCGGGCCAAGACCATGGTCGAGGTCAGCCTCCCCAACATGAACGTGGATCCCTCCCAGGGCTCGCACTTCTTCCAGAACATGACCTCGCTGAGGATCGGCTATTTCACCGTGCCCCTGGACCCGGAGCACGGCGGTATGGACTGGACCCGGCTGGAACAGGGGCCGCTGGTCGGCGAATCGGAGAACGTCCGCCACCTGCGGTTTGCCAAACCGCTGAAGGTGATGATCGACGGACGCACCGGCCACGGGGTTATCCTTGATCCCCAGTAGGCTATCGCGTCTTAAAATATAATGAAGAATATCCATAGCTTGAAAAATTTTTGGCGGAAGAACCCCGGGGCCCGGCCCGAATTCTATCCCCATCAGCTGTGGGACCGAAAGGCTGCGGTGCTTGAGGTGGTGGGCAGATGGAACGAGGCCGAAGCGATCTTCCGGGCCAATCTGGAATGGGTCCAGGCAAGCAATGATCCGGAGACGATCGCCTGTGACCAGAACGGGTTGGGCAATATTTTACGGCTGAAGGGTCTTTATCCCCAGGCGCTGGCGCTTTTTGAAGAAGCCTACCGGATTTCGTCCGTCTCGGAGGACAAGCCGGGGGTCTGGAAATCACTCATCAACATGGGAATGGTCTATTTCAATCAGGGCATGTACCCAAAGGCCATGGAATGCTACCGGACCACCTTCGGCATTGCCGAGGCCCTGGGGGACGCACCCAAAACCGGCCGGACCTACCTGATGATGGGAAATGTTCATCTGTATCAGGGAGAGTATTCAAGCGCCCTGGACTGTTATCAAAGATCCCTGGCCATACTCACCGAGGCCGATGACCGGCAGAACATCAGCTCGCTTATGAACAATATGGGGCTGATCCACATGGAACAGGGGGATCATCCCCGGGCCCTGGAATTGTACCAAAAGGGGCTGGCCCTTCACCGCAGCCTGGGCAACAAGAAGGGGATCAGCAACGTCATCGGCAACATGGGCCTTCTTTATATGCAGCAGGGCGACTATGCCAGATCCCTGGAATGCTATCACCAGCAGATGGCCATCTCCCAGGAGCTGGGGGACCGGAGGAATCTGGGGATATCGGCCGGCAATATGGGCATTGTCTACATGGATCAGGGAGATTACGCCAAAGCCTTGGAATCGTACCGGCAAAGCCTGGAGATTGCCCAAGAGCTGAACGATCAGGAAAGCGTCGGAATAACCATGGGCTCGCTGGGGGAGCTTTATAACAAGCTGCAGGATCCCCGCCGGGCCGGGCAGCATTATGACCGGGCCATTGCCATTGCCCGACAATTGCAGCTCAAATTCTACCTGTGCAGTTACCTCCATTCCAGGGCCGATCTGCTTTTCACCCAGCAGAAGGTCCCCGAAGCCGAGACCCTGAACGCCGAAGCCCTGCAGATCGCCCAAGAGATAGTGGTCCCGGACATTGTTTTCAGCTGCCGGATCCTGCAGGCGGACATCCTGGGCCTGACCCAAAAGGGCCGGGCCCGGCAGCTGCTGGAAAGCATGCTGGCGGAAGCAACGGACGACCGGCAGCTGGCAGACCTGAATCACCGCCTGTATGAAATCACCGGCGTTGACCGACATCGGACCGAAGCCCTGGCTCTATATCGCCTTTTGTACCAAAGAACTCCCAAGGCCCAGTATCGGGACCGGATCGCCGAATTGGATAGTTGAGCCGTGACGCGGAGGCCTTGGCCCGTCAGGCCTATCATCCCAGGTTGAACAACAGCCATCAAGCGCCCTTACTCATCCATCAAGGAGCCCCAAATGAACAGCCACAAACCAGAATGGCAGGTGATAGTTGACCTGCTGAGAGACACCAATCCCATCCTGCTGAACCGGATCGGCCGCAAGATGATGAACTATCTCTACAAGCGCAACATCTCCCGGATCGAGGGGTTGATGAAGCGCCTGGACTCCACCTCCACCGACTGGGAGTACAGCGAGAACCAGCCCATGCCCCGCCTGAACCAGGTGTTGCTGCAGGAGATAATGGACGAGGTGTTCACCATCGCCGCCCAGGAGGTCAACGCCGAGGAGATCTCCCGGATGATCAGCCTGTGGGTCAAGCACGAGCAGGCCCGCTTCCTGGCCATGGCCGCCGAAAAAAGGGACGTCTCCCTGGCCGAGATCACGGAGGCCGTCACCCGCTTCAGCCTGATGTCCGACGCCCAGAAGAGCCTGTCGCCCGAGGAACGCATCGGGGTCCGGGTGGCCCTGATCCGGCGCTTCTTCAGCGAGGACCTGGATTATATCAACACCACCAAGCGATACGTGACGGTGTTCGATTTCGCCCCGGTGCTGTCCCGCACCATCGGCCCGGCCATCGGCAACGGCAAGCTGGGCGGCAAGGCGGCCGGCCTGTTCCGGGCCGAGAAGATCCTGCTGGCCGCCAAGAAGAACACCATCGCCCTGCGCAACCTGACCATCCCCAAGACCTGGTATGTCACCTCCGATGGCATCCTGGACTTCCTGCATTTCAACGCCCTGGAGGAGATGCCCACCATCAAGTACCGCGACCCGGTGGAGATCCGCCAGGAGTACCCCTACATCGAGCAGATCTTCAAGAACTCCTCCATGTCGCCGGAGATCATCGCCGGCCTGAGCCTGGCCCTGGACGATTTCGGCGACCGTCCGCTGGTGGTGCGCTCCTCCAGCCTGCTGGAGGACACCCTGGGCTCCTCCTTTGCCGGAAAATACAAGAGCCTGTTCGTGGCCAACCAGGGCACCAAGCGCGAGAAGCTGGAGGCCCTGATCGATGCCATCGAGGAGGTGTACGCCAGCGTCTTCGGGCCGGACCCCATCGAGTACCGCCGGGAGCGGGGCCTGCTGGATTTCAACGAGGAGATGGCCATCGTCATCCAGGAGGTGGTGGGGCAGCGGGTGGGGCGTTATTTCTTTCCGGCCTATGCCGGGGTGGCCTTCAGCTCCAACGAGTTCCGCTGGTCGCCCCGCATCAGGCGGGAGGACGGCATCATCCGGCTGGTGGCCGGCCTGGGCACCCGGGCGGTGGACCGGATGGGCGACGATTATCCGGCCCTGGTCTGTCCCGGCCAGCCCGGCTTGAGGGTGAACGCCAGCCCCGAGGAGGTGTTGTGGTATTCCCAGAAGAATATCGACGTCATCAACCTGACCACCCACCGTTTCGAGACCATCAACTTCGAGAAGCTGGTGCAGGAGTATGGCCAGGAGTATCCGGCCCTGCCCCAGATCATCTCCATCTACCAGGATGGCCAGATGTTCACCCCGGTGGGCACCATGATAGATTACGACAAGGGGACGCCGGTGGTCACCTTCTCCAAACTGCTGACCCACGGCCCCTTCATCCCCCAGATCAAGGCCATACTGGAGATCCTCAGCAAGGAACTGGGCTGGCCGGTGGACATAGAATTCGCCTGCGACGGCGACATCCATAAGCTGTACCTGCTGCAGTGCCGGCCCCAGAGCCAATCGGGCGGGGTGCATAATATCCCGGTGCCCAAGGATGTGCCCCGGGACGATATTCTGTTCACCGCCGACAAGTTCGTCACCACCGCCCAGGTGGAGGACATCGAATACCTGGTCTACGTGGACCCGGCGGAATACGATTCCCTGCCCACCATGGAGGAATTAATCCAGGTGGGGCGGACCATTGGTGAGCTGAACAATAAGCTTCCGCGCCAGAAGTTCATTCTGATGGGGCCGGGCCGCTGGGGCAGCCGGGGAGACATCAAGCTGGGGGTCCGGGTGGGCTATTCGGACATCAACAACACCGCCATGCTGATCGAGGTGGCCAAGAAGAAGAAGGATTACGTGCCCGAGGTCTCATTCGGCACCCATTTCTTCCAGGATCTGGTGGAGGCCAGGATCCGCTACCTCCCGCTGTATCCCGACGAGAAGAACATGGTGTTCAACGAGAAGTTCTTCCAAGACGCGCCGAACCTGCTGAAGAGGATATTGCCGGAATTCAAGAAGCTGGAAAAGGTCATCAAGGTGATCAATGTCTCCAAGATGATGGCCGACGCCACCGTCTCGGTGATCATGGACGGCGACAACGACCAGGCCCTGGGGTTCATTAAAAGGAAATAGACACCCTGGGCAGAATAAATACCGCTATCGCTATTTATAAACAAAACCTATTGATAGCCTTGTCTTTTTAACCACTTAATCATTCAAGAGAAGATCAAAAACATGAACAGAATAATATTGGCACTTATTCTAGGCTTTTGGTTAAGTCCGGCGCTCGCCCGATCTGGTGATGTATATGAAAACAGACTGGGGCAATTGGAGAAGGAGCTGTCCCAGATGCTCCCGGATAGCGAGCCCGGGGCGTCGGTTATCATCACCCACGGCAATAGGATAATATTCGATAAGTATTATGGCTTGGCAGATCTGGAGTCCGGCCAAAAACTCAACTCCGGCCATGTTCTGGGTATCGCCTCCATGTCAAAACAATTCACCGGGATGGCGGTTCTTTTCCTGGTGCAGGAAGGCAAACTGAAGCTGGACGATGATATCACCAAATATTTTCCGGAATTGCCCCTGGCCGGCAGGAAAATCACCATTCAGCAGCTGCTTTCACATACCAGCGGGCTGCCCGAGCTGACCCAAAACGATGAATTCATGAACAGCATCGATAAGGCTCATACCGTCGACCAGATCATTGACCTGGCCTTCAAAGGCGAGTTCCGCGGCGAGCCGGGTGAGAAATATATCTACTGCAATACCGGCTACACCATAATCGTGGCCCTGATAGAAAAGCTCAGTAAAATGGATTATGCCGCCTTTCTAAAGGAAAAAATATTCAAGCCGTTGAAAATGAACGACACCTACGCCTGCGATTTCAAAAATGACGCAGTGAATGCTGTCCAGCGATATCTTCCCGATTCGGCGGGGTTCCGGAAGGCCAGGGTTATGCACTTCTCAAATCTGATCGGAGGAGGAGGCGTGATATCCAACTCCCGGGATATGGCAAAATGGGAAATGGCCTTGCTCTCCGGCAAAAAATTGCCCCAAAACTACCAAAAACTTTGGGAGCCGATTTTATTGAATTCCGGAAAATCAACCGATTACGGGTTGGGCCTGGGGGTCAGCGACCTTGACGGCAAAAAGTTTTATTATCATCCCGGAATGGGCGACGGAATGAATTCGATCGATCTGATTTTCCCCGATTACGATCTGACCATCACCGTCATCCGCAATATCTCCAAACCAAAACATTCGTCAAACGACATCTCGCTGCTGGCGGCAAAATATTTGTTGACTAATGAGTGAACCCTTTGGATGTCAACGGTGACCATCGGCAAAATAAATGATACCTTATAAGACAAAGCCCCCGTTATTAACGGGGGCTTTGTCTTATCGCTGGTCTATCTGGTCATCTTTTATATTAAAATACTCGGGTGCGCTTTCCACCTATCATATCTTCCACTCCACCTTATAGCGGCACACCGTGCCGCCGGTGGCCCGGCATTCTTCCTCGATTATTTTTACATCCCTGGCCCCGCACATCTTTAGGGCCTCCTTGTACCAGCCCACCACCGTCAGACAGTCGGGGATGGAATAGGTCTCGGCCTTATGGGTGGTGATCACCCCGGAATTGGGCCCGGTGGCCTGGTAATCCCGGTAGCCGGTGTCGTAATAGAACTTGTAGATGGAGCCGGTCTTCCTCATGAAAGACTGGGGATCGCCCGGCGCCAGGAAGGTCCGGTGTTCCTTGGCCAGGCTCTTCTGGGCCGACTTGGCCCCCAGCTGCTCGAACACCAGGCTGTCGCCCTTGCCCAGCACCTTGACGATGGCCTTGTCGATATGGTCGCCGATCTCGAAGGGATACCACTGGCTGGAAAGGATGGATTCGCCTATCAGCTGCTGGTCCTCCTGTGACAGGCCGTTCAGCACCTTTTCCCAGGCTCCCGGGCCGAAGTTTTCGTTGACGAACTCCTTGCGGGCGGCTATGATCATGCCCTTGATCTTCATGGCCTCCGTTCTAAGCAATGTTCAATGGTGTGATTATAAAAGACCGGGCTATTAAAGTCAATGGCATTGATATAGCTATTTAACGACAAAGCCCCCGCTTTCGGCGGGGGCCTTGATATTTCCGTGATTGGAACTGCTTACTTGCCCGCTTTTTTCGCCTTCTTGGCCAATCGTTTTTCCATCAGGGATTTCCCGGCCTTCTTTTTGCCGTCCTTTTTAATGTCCTGATCTTTAGCCATGGTCCTTCTCCGCTTTTAAAATTATATTTTGTCCCGGCCTTTAATGAGGCAATTGTATATCCCCGCTTGTTTTTTGTCAACATATTTTTTGGGTTGGAATGCCCAGCCACAAACGAACCAGAGCCCCGCATCACTGCGGGGCTCTTTTATGCTCCCTTCCCTCACGGGGAAGGGTTGGAGCCTGCGCTGAAACAAGCAAAGCGCTTAACTTTTGAAGCGTTAGGTCCCTATTCTATACCACGCCCTGGGCCACCATGGCCTTGGCCACTTTGACGAACCCGGCGATGTTGGCGCCCGCCAGATAATCGCCCTTGGTGGCGTAGGTCTCGGAGGCATCCAGGCACTGCTGGTGGATGGCCTGCATGATCCTCTGCAGCTTCTGGTCCACTTCCTCGCGGTTCCAGTACCAGCGGGAGCTCTGCTGGGCCATCTCCAGCCCGGAGGTGGCCACGCCGCCGGCGTTGGCCGCCTTGGCCGGTCCGTACAGCACGTTGTTGTCCTGGTAGATCTTGATGGCCGCCAGGTCGGAGGGCATGTTGGCCCCTTCGGAGACCAGGAAGCAGCCGTTCTTGACCATGGCCTGGGCATGCTCGGCATTGATCTCGTTCTGGGTGGCCGAGGGGAAGGCGCAGTCGAACTTAATGCCCTGTTCCTTGACCACGTCCCAGACGCTCTTGCCCTCGTAATACTTGGCGCTCTTATACTTGTCGGCGTATTCCTTGGCCCGGCCGCGCTTGACCTCGGCCAGCTCCATGACGTATTTCAGCTTCTCGGCGCTGATGCCTTCCTCGTCGATGATGGTGCCACTGGAGTCGGAGATCGACAGGGCCTTGCCGCCCAGCTGGTTGATCTTCTCGATGGTATATTGGGTGACGTTGCCCTTGCCGGAAACTATGCAGCGCAGGCCCTTGTAATCCTTCTTGCGGGTGGCCAGCATCTCGGCCCCGAAATACACCGACCCGTAGCCGGTGGCCTCGGGCCGGATCAGCGATCCGCCGTATTCCCGGGCCCGGCCGGTCAGCACGCCGGTGAACTCGTTGCGGATCTTTTTATAATATCCGTACAGGTAGCCTATCTCTCGGCCACCCACTCCGATGTCTCCGGCTGGCACGTCCACGTCGGCTCCGATGTGGCGGAATAATTCGCGCATGAAGGACTGGGTGAACTTCATCACCTCCAGATCGCTCTTGCCCTTGGGATCAAAATCCGAGCCGCCCTTGCCGCCGCCCATGGCCAGGGTGGTCAGGCTGTTCTTGAATATTTGCTCGAAGCCCAGGAACTTGATGATCCCCAGGTTGACCGAGGGATGGAAGCGCAGGCCGCCCTTGTAGGGTCCGATGGCGTTGTTGAACTGGACCCGGAATCCCTTGTTGACCTGGACCTCGCCCTTGTCGTCCACCCAGGGCACCCGGAACATGACCACCCGGTCCGGCTCGCAGATCCGCTCGTAGATCTTCCATTTGACGAACTCGGGGTGCTTGGCTACGGTGGGTTCCAGGGTCTTCATGACCTCCTCTACCGCTTGGTGGAACTCCGGCTCTCCCGGATTCTTGGCCTTGACCTTGGCGATCACGTCGGTGATGTGGGACATTGGCATCTCCTTAAAAGTTAATGGTTAAAAGGGGCATTGTTATAAAATAACATTTGGGGCCCGTTAAACTTTGTATTATATATCCTTAATTTCAAAGTGTCAAGACAAATATAACCGGTTTTTGGGGCCCTCTTTTAGCGCCAGGCGACCTGTTTCTCTTTCAGATAGCGGTGCATATCATCGGCCGCCAGCCGGGCCATGCCCATGGCCGAAATGACGGTGGCCGAGCCGGTGACGATGTCCCCTCCGGCCCAGACCCCCGGCAGGTTGGTGCGGCCCGCAGGCGTCAGCGGTTTGATGTATCCCATCTGGTTCCTCTCGATGTCGGGGAAACCGGAAAAGACCACCGGATTGGGTCCGGCGCCCACCGCCACGATCACCAGGTCGGTGTCTATCAAAAAGTTCGATCCGGCGATGGGTATCGGCCTGGGGCGGCCCGAGGAATCCGGCTCGCCCAGCTTCATCTGGACGCATTCTATCTGGCGCACCCAACGCTGATCATCGCCGATGAACCGCACCGGATTGGTCATCAGCCGGAATCTTATGCCCTCCTCCTCGGCATGATGGATCTCCTCCAGCCGGGCCGGCATCTCGCTCCGGGAGCGGCGGTAGACGATGGTGGCCTCCCGGCTTCCCATCCGCAGGGCGGTCCGGGCACAGTCCATGGCCACGTTTCCGGCGCCCACCACCACCACCTGGCGGCCCTTGGGGGCCGGAGTGTCGTAATCCGGAAAGGCATAGGCCTTCATCAGGTTCAGCCGGGTGAGGTATTCGTTGGCCGAATAGATGTTGCACAGGTTCTCACCGGGGATGCTCATGAACACCGGGAGACCGGCCCCCACCGCCAGATAGACGGCCCGGTAGCCCATCTCCCGAAGGTCGTTCAGGTCGAACAGGCGGCCGATCAGGGAATTGAGCTCTATCTTGACCCCCATCCGGCGCAGGTAGTTGATCTCGGCCTCCACGATGGCCTTGGGCAGGCGGAATTCTGGAATGCCGTAGACCAGCACCCCTCCGGGCTTGTGCAGCGCCTCGTACAGGGTGACGCTGTAGCCCTTGCCCACCATGTCGGCGGCCAGGGTCAGGCCGGCCGGCCCGCTTCCCACCACTGCTATTTTGGTTTCGTTGGCCGGAGCCTTTCTGGGGATTACCACCGACTGTGTCTCCCGCTCCATATCGGCCGCAAAACGCTCCAGGCTGCCGATGGCCACCGGGGTCTCCTTCAGGGCCAGGATGCAGTTTTTCTCGCACTGATCCTCCTGAGGGCAGACTCGTCCGCAGATGGCCGGCAGGGCGTTCTTCTCCTTGATCTTCTGGGCGGCCTCGGCGAATTTCTCCTGCTTGATCAAGCCGATGAACCCGGGAATGTCGATGTCCACCGGGCACCCGATGCGGCACTTGGGATCCTTGCAGTTCAGGCAGCGATGGGCCTCGATCAGGGCCGTCTCCCTGGTGAACCCATAGGGCACCTCCTGGAAATTGCGGATCCTCAGGAGCGCATCCTGTTCCGGCACCCTCTGCCGGGCCACCTTGGGTTTGATCCTCAGCTGGTCGGCCCGGGATATCCCGTGCCAGCGGCAGCCGACCTTGGTGCAGATATAGAAAGGTATCAGCCGGGAATGGACGGTGATCATTATCTTGGCGGCCGGTGAATCGCATTCCCCGCAGTGGGCCCCGGGCTCGATCAGCGAAGCCTGGCACAGGGGGCAGGACAGGTCCTCCATCACCTGGCCCTCGGCCAGCTCCAGTCCGGACCGCTGTTCAAACTCGTCCACCTTGGGGCTTAAAAACAGCTCATCCTTCCGCCCCCCGGAAGTGATATTCAGGCGGAACCAGGTCTTATTGGACTTCGGCTCGTAAAGGTTCAGCCCCTGGTGGCAGTGCGGACAGTAGATGGTGAACTCGGTGCCGGGGGCGATCTTGTCGATCTGGTCTTTCTTCAATTCTGACATGATCGGCTCATTATCATTTGGCTCTGATGGAGAACAGGAGCGAGGTCTTCTCGTCCCTGCCGTAGGTGTTGTTGCGCTGGATCAGTTCGTCGAAATCCACCTGATGCCCGTCAAAGTGCGGCCCCTCGACGCAGGCGAACCTGGTCTTGCCCCCCACCGACACCCGGCAGGCCCCGCACATTCCGGTGGCGTCCACCATCACCGGATTCAGGCTGACCAGGGTCTTGATGTTGTACAGCTTGGTCTGCTGGCACACCGCCCGCATCATCACCAGCGGACCCACCGCGATCACCAGGTCGATCGGCTCGGGATCATCACGCTCCACCAGGGTCTTCAGGGCGTCGGTCACCAGACCGTGCATCCCGTAGCTGCCGTCGTCGGTGACGACGATCAGCTGCTGGCAGAGGTTTTTCATCTCATCCTCCAGTATCAGAAGGTCCCGCTCCCGGGCGCCGATGATGCCCACCAGCTTATTGCCGGCGGCCCCATAGCCCTGCAGCAGGTGGTGCAGAACCGCAATGCCCGAGCCGCCGCCTATGCCGACGACGGTCCCCAGTTTGGTGAACTCCTCGGTGACGCCCAGCGGTCCCACCAGGTCCTTGATGGCGTCCCCCACCTTGAGCGACCCCAGCAGGGCGGTGGATTTCCCGATCACCATGAAGATGATGGTGATGGTGCCGTGCGACAGGTCCTTGTAGGCCACGGTCAGGGGGATCCGTTCGCCGGTCTCGTTGATCCTCAGCACCACGAATTGCCCGGGTTTGATCTTTCGGGCGATCTGGGGGGCCTCCACCGTGATCAGCACCATGTTGCCCTTGGCCAGTTCCTGGCGGTCTATTATGGGATACATCTTACCACTCCTGGCTGTCTTCCAGCATTATCATTTTGGTATCCTCCCCCGAGATCCCGTGCCAGGTGCAGCCCTTGCGGAGACAGATGAAGAAGGTGATAAGTTTGTGCATGGCTCCCACCGTGACCTTGGCTATCCGCGATCCGCACCGGTCGCATTTCTTAAGCTTCTCCAGCAGGGAGTGGTCGCAGTGCGGGCATCGCAGGTCCCTGACCTCCTCCCCGTGGGGTATCTCGATGGTCGAGCTGTTGGTGAACACATTAAGATAGGGCGATAGCAGCAACATCCCTTCTTCCCCGCCCCGGCCCACCACCGTAAAGGTCAGCGAGCAGTGGTTTATCAAGGTATGCTTGCAATGCGGGCAATAGGACTGCAGAAAGCTGCCGCTGGCCATGATCTCTTTTGCGTCTGGCTCCTCGACTGCCGGCCCTTTCCTGCCTGGCAGGACTTGCTGCCGATCCCCGCCCAGGGCATAGGTGTCGTAGAACTTGGTCAGGGCCTTGTTCAAGTCCTCGAACTCCAGGAAGTGCTTCTTGCATCCCTTGCGGGAACAGATGAAGACCTTGCCCCCCTCCTCCAACATCATCGGCACCATGGGGGCGCCGCAGACCTCGCACTGGCTGGAGCTCTTCAATGCCGCCTGGCAATGGGGGCAGGATATCCTGACCAGGGCATCCTGGGCGATGGGAAACTCGCTTTCCACTTTGTAGCTGCCATAGACCGGCGAGAGCCTCAGCCATCCTTTCTTTCCCCGGACATCCACCCTCAAGCCGATGGCGGGCTGGCCGTCGACCTTGTGCGCCTTATCCATCAGGCTTTTGCGGCAGGACGGGCACTTTACTTTCAATGCTACCTGAGAAGCCATGCTTTCTCCTCCTTCTTCTGAATTTAGCCGGTCCTTAACTATTTATTACACTACAATACTTTCCCTGATGACACAATAGGGGATACCCTGATTTATGGCCTCGAAATACCTTAGCTGCCGAATATCGAATATTTTCTGCATCCGGATTAAATTTTGGGACCAAACCATTGTTTTCTATTTTCAGTACCTGGCCGCGATCGGCATCCGGCGGCCGCCCCCGAAGGCCTTGCCGGTGACCTTGATCCCCGGAGCCGCCTGTTGGCGCTTGTATTCGTTCTGGCGGACGGTTCTTGCCACCCACTCCACCGTATCCCTGTCCAGCCCCTGGCCAACCAGCTGGTCGACCGACAGATCGTCTTCCAAATACCCCTCCAGGATCCTGTCGAGGATCTCGTATGGCGGCAGGGTGTCCTGGTCCTTCTGGCCGGCCCTCAGCTCGGCCGAGGGGGGCTTGGTGATCACGGCCCGGGGAATGATCTCCCGCTCCCGGTTGATGTGTTCGGCCAGCCGGTAGACGGTGGTCTTGGGGACATCGGATATCACCGCCAGCCCGCCGCTCATGTCGCCGTAAAGCGTGCAGTAGCCCACCGCCAGTTCGCTCTTGTTGCCGGTGGTCAGCACCAGGCGGCCGAACTTGTTGGAGAAGGCCATCAGGATGTTGCCCCTTATCCGGGCCTGGATGTTCTCCTCGGCGATGTCCGGCGCCCGGCCCTCGAAATGGGGCTCCAGCGTCTCCAGGTATTTTTCGTAGACCTCGATGATGGATATCTCCTTGAGCGCGATGCCCAGCTTGTCTGCCAGCTTGCGGGAATCATCCACGCTTCCCTGCGACGAGAAGGGCGAGGGCATGGTGATGCCCAGCACGTTGTCCGGCCCCAAAGCCTGGGCGGCGATGGCCGCCACCACCGCCGAATCGATCCCTCCGGAAAGCCCCACCACCGCCTGGTTAAAGCCGCACTTGCGGAAATAATCCCGCACTCCCAGTTTCAAGGCTGAATATATCGATCCGATCTCATCCTGAACCGGCGGTTCGGCAAATTTGCCCGGCAGGGAACTGTCGATGGTCACCACCTCCTCCTGGAATGCCGGCAGCGACCAGGCCATTTGCCCGTTTTTGTCCACCCCGAAGCTCCGGCCGTCGAACACCAGCTCGTCGTTTCCGCCGACCTGGTTGATATAGATGAACGGCAGCCCGTGTTTTTTGGCGTGCCGTCCGATCAGTTCGAACCTGGCCCTTTCCTTGCCGGACTCGAAGGGAGAGGCCGAGATGTTTATCAGCAGGCTGGCCCCCATCTTGGCCAGGTCGGCCACCGGATCGTAATCGTAAGGCTGGCGCTTGGGCCACAGGTCGGGATGGTTCCAGGCGTCCTCGCAGATTGATAGGCCCAGCTTTTCACCCTTGAACTCGATCAGCCCCGCCGAATCCGCCGGGTCGAAATACCTGGCCTCGTCGAAAACGTCATAGCTGGGCAGCAGGGTCTTGTGCTGGGCTATCGACTGCCTGCCGTTATGGATGAATATGGCCGAATTGTACAGTCCCTTGCCGCTGTCCCTGCCGGTCGGAGCGGGTGCCCCGATTATCAGTCCGGTCTCCGGATATTCCCGGGAGAACTCTGCCAGATCATTGATGGCGGCGCTGCAGCGCTGTATGAACCAGGACTTCTCCAGCAGGTCCCGGGGCGGGTAGCCGGTCAGGAACAGTTCGGGAAAAACTATCAGGTCGGGCCTCTGGGCCCTGGTCTGGGCCAGGATGCCGGTGATCTTCTTGGCATTTCCCTCAATATCGCCCACCAGTGGGTTAAGCTGACAGATGGTTATCTTCAATTTTCAATTCCCTAAAATAATTTAAGCCAGGGTTTATATATACTTTGTGAACTTTGCGTCTTTGCGGTAAAAAACCCTCCTGTCCTGAACATTAAGATACCTGAATTCAAAATCAATGTCAAGCAGGATTTTCCAAACAAAAAGCCGTGGCTTATGTAAGCCACGGCTTGAAATGAATTTGATGGTCAATCCTGCTTCACCGCCAGCTGGCTGGCGGCCTCCACCAGCTTGATGAACTCGGCCCGGTACCCCTCGGTGTCATTCCCCCGGGAATTTCTGGCCAGCTCCAGCACCTGCCTATAGCTGGCCTTTCCCTTGTGCTCCGAATCCCTCAGCAGCAGGCCGAACTCGGCCACCGCCGAGGCGAAGCGCAGGTCCTCGGGAAGCATGGCCAGATCCGCCCCGCCGTCACGGACCGGTTTGGACATCATCTGGCTGGTCTGCCCGTCGGGGTCCTTGTAGCGCAGTTTGACCGTCATCAGTTCACCGGAGTGTTTGACGTTGGGCTTGCCCTGAACCTTCTGGTATTTTAGATCGTCGACCTGGGAAAATTTTTCGTTGGAGCCGGCCGGCACCAGCTCGTACAGCGCGGTGACGGTGTGGCCCACCCCCAGCTCCCCGGCGTCCTTCCTGTCGTCGTTGAAATCCTCCTTGTTGAGCATCCGGTTCTCGTATCCGATCAGCTTGTAGGCCTTGACCCGGGCCGGGTTGAACTCCACCTGGATCTTGACGTCCTTGGCGATGGTGAACAGGGTCCCGGCCATCTGGTTGACCAGCACCTTTTTGGCCTCGGTGATGTTGTCGATGTAGGCGTAATTGCCGTTGCCCTTGTCGGCCAGCTGTTCCATCCGGGAATCCTTCAGGTTGCCGCTGCCGAAGCCCAGCACCGATAAAAATATCCCGGCCTCGCGCTTTTGCTCGATCATCCTGATCAGCTCGGAGGTGGACGAGACGCCCACATTGAAATCGCCGTCGGTGGCCAGTATCACCCGGTTGTTGCCGCCCTTGATGAAGTTCTCCCCGGCCACCTTGTAGGCCAGCTGGATCCCGGCCGCCCCGGCGGTGCAGCCTCCGGCCTCCAGTTTATCGAGGATGTCGAGAATGGCCTTCTTGTCCCTGCCCGAAGTGGACGGCAGGACCAGCCCCTCGGAGCTGGCGTAGACCGCAATGGCGATCCGGTCGTTGGGGCGGAGCTGATTGACCAGCATCTTGAAGGCCGACTTTAAAAGAGGCAGTTTGTCCGGGCTCTGCATGGATCCGGAGACGTCTATCAAAAAGACCAGGTTGCTGGGGGGCAGTTTATCGCGGGATATCTCCCGGCCCTTGATCCCTATCCTCACCATCCGGTGTCCGTTGTTCCAGGGGCAGGGGCCGGCATCGGCGATGATGGAGAAGGGACGGCCGTCGTCCGGCAGGGGATAATTATAATCGAAGTAGTTGATCAGCTCTTCGATGCGGACCGCATCCTTGGGAGGCAGCTGTCCGTAATTGAGGAAACGCCGGACGTTGGCATAGGAGGCCGGGTCGACGTCGATGGAGAAGGTGGACAGCGGGTTCTGGGTGACCTCCAGAAAGCGGTTCTCGTAGATCCGGGAGTATTCCTCGGTGTTGTAGTCCGGCGGAAGGTAATAACCGCCGGTCTGATCGCAGGCCGAAGGGGCCATCTTGCAGCAGGCCATCTCGTAGCTGCGCGATTGCGGACCTTTTCCCTCGTCCTTGACCAGCCCCAGGTTTTGCAGCAGGGTCTTGCTCTGAAGCTTCAATTTGAATTCCACCTTGACCGTGGAGTTGGCCTTCACCTTAAGCTTTTTGGACTGGCTTTGATAACCGGCCAGGCTGGCCTCCACAGTGTAGACCCCTTCGGAAAGACCTGTGAACTGGTAGTGCCCAACCTTATCGCAAACTGCGACATAGGATGTACCGGGGATTCTCAGCGCAACGCCCGCCAGTAGATTGTTGTTGGCATTGTCCCTTACCGTACAATCGATAATGCCGGTCCCGGCGGCGCCGATAAGGCTGGCCGAGATCAAGGCCAGGCCCGCGGCGGCGATCAGGGGGAGGATCCTGCTTTTCATCTTGGTTTCTCCGGTTTATGGGTTGATTATTGAGTTGACTGCCCAATATACCGCCCACCGGATAAATATATTCCCAACATTTTATTTTTCTTGGATACAATATTGTAGGGGCAGGTCTGAGACCTGCCCCTACGGTTTGGCGTTTCAAACGGAAAACCCCGGTTTCCCGGGGCTTTGGTAAATTATTGATACTATTTAATATTCCTTTATGATCATCTCGCTGAGCGATCTTTTCGGCACATGATGCACCTGCTTATCGTCCCGCCAGTATTCGATCTTCCCGCCCGGCCCGATATCCTCTATCACCACCGTCTCGGCCGGCTTGCCCAGGGCTATCACCAACGGGATCTCGTATTGTTCATCGATCTCAAGCGCCTTTCTTAATCCCTCCCGGTTGACCGAGGCCAGCACGCATCCGCCCAAACCCTTTTCCACCGCTCCCAACAGGATACTCTGGGCGCAGATACCGGCATCGTAATACAATTTGCCGGGGCAGACGGACGTATCCCACAGCATGATGATATAGGCCGAAGGCCGCTGGCCCTGGGCCGGGCCGGTCCAGTCCTTCAGGTATTTGGCCCAGGCCAGGAACGGGAAAACGGTTTCATTGATCTTGGGATCGGCAATGAGGATATACTTCAGCGGCTGAAGATTGCCGGCCGAGCCGGACAGCCTGGCCAGTTCCGCCAGTTCCCGCAGGGTAGGCAGATCGATCCTGTGACCCTGGTCGAACCTCCGATAGCTCCGGTTCTTCAGGATAATGTCTTTTAACATGATTTTATCGATTTTTCGGATTAAATCATTCATGTAGGGTATGGTTTCAAACCATCCCCTACATGATATCAACGCCATGAATAAAAGGTTATTTCTTCCCCTTAAAAACGAACCTCCCGCCCTTGTTGATATACCCCCACACCCCCCCGGTGACGCTGCCCTTGGCATTCATCTCCCCGCCGATGTTCACCAGAGCCAGGCCGTCTTTAAAATCCCAGGCGAAATCGAATTTGTTATCGATGACCATCCGGCCCTTCCGGTCTATGAAGCCCCACCTGCCGCCAGCCACCATGCCGTTCTCGTTCATCTTTCCCCCTTTGTTGACCAGGGCCAGCCCCTCGGAAAAATCCATGGCCCCGTCGTACTGGGGCACGATCATCACTTCACCGGTCCGGTTGATATAGCCCCGCTTGCCGCCCACCCTGACCGCCGCCAGGCCTTCATGAAAATCGGAGCCGGCATCGAAATGCGGAGCGATGGCCAGCACTCCGGAAGTGTCCATATAGCCCCATTTCTGACCGCTTTTGACCGAGGCCAGCCCTTCCGAAAAGGCGTTGGCATCCTCAAAGTATAATTGGCTGATCTTGTTGCCGGACCTGTCTATGAACCAGATCTTGTCGTCCAGCCGCACCACCGCCCGGCCCTGGGAGAAATTGGAGGCATAGACGTATTGAGGCTCAATGACCATTTTCCCGGTTTGATCTATATACCCGTATTTGTCATTCTCCCTCACCGGGGCCAAGCCCTCGGAGAAGTTCCGGGCGTCATTGTATCTTATTTCTATGATGATCTTGCCCTGCTGGTCTATGTATCCGTATTTATCGTTCAGCCGGACCAGGGCCAACCCCTGGGAAAAACTGCGGGCATCGTCGTACTGCGGTTCGACCACCATCTTGCCCTGGCGGTCTATGTACCCCCGTTTGCCGTCCGACAACAACCCCAGCTCGTTGACCTTCCCGCCGATGTTGACCAGCGCCAGCCCCTGGGAGAAATCCTTGGCGTCGTCGAACTGCGGATTTATGACCACCTTGCCACGGGCATCGATGTATCCCCATTTGCCGCCGATCACATAGCCCATCTCGTTCTTGCTGCCGCCGATGTTGACCAGGGCCAGCTCCTCCGAAAAGTTGAAGGCCCAGTCGAACTCCGGCTTGATGGTCATCCTGCCCCGGGCGTTGATATAACCGAATTTCCCGGCAGACATGACTGGAAAAAGCTTGACCTGCTCATCAGCCCCGATGCCCAGCGGCCCGGCCATTATGATCAGGCCCGTTAAAAGGACAGTGGCTTTTTTCATTTTACCCTCCAATTTACTTATCTTCGCAGCCCCCGCAGCAGCTTCCATGCTCATGTTCATGATCATGTTCGTGGTCGTGTCCGCAGTCACCGTGCCCGCCGCCGCAGCTCCCGCAGCCTTTATGATAGCCCTCCGGCACCTCTCCGGCCTCGATCAGTTTGAGGTCGAAGGTCAGGTCCTTGCCGGCCAGGGGATGGTTGGCGTCCAGGGTGGCGTGGGTCTGGCTTAGGGCGGTGATGGTCACCGGGACCTGCTGGCCATCCTCCATGCTCAAATGAACCCTCTTGCCCAGCTCCGGTTTGGCATTGGGACCGAACTTGTCCAGCTCCACCTCCACCACCATTTTGGAATGGTGCGGACCGTAGGCCTGGTCGGCCGGGATGGTCACTTTTTTGCTCTCGTCCACCTTCATGCCGTCGATGGCCTTATCAAATCCCGGGATCACCTGCCCCGAGCCCAGGATGAACTCCAACGGCTCGCCGCCCTCGGAGGTATCGAATACCGTTCCGTCGCCAAAGGTCCCGGTGTAGTGCACTTTTACCAGATCGCCTGATTTTGCCTGAATCATCTGTTATTCCTTGTTATAATTGAAATTTCTCTCGCCTTTAGAATAAGGGAGCTTTGCTGATTTTAAGGATAATCTATTTATTGCGGTATGTCAATTGATATTTTCAAACAAGCAAACAGCCCAGGCCTTGCGCCTGGGCTGTTTTATTTATGATCCTGTTTATCGAAGCAATCCCTCTTTCCTCTTCAGCTCGGCCGCCTTCTTCTCCATCACATCCGAAGCGAACCCGGCAGCGATGGCCTTGCCCTTCTTCAAGGTGGGCAGGCCGAATTGCTTTTGACCGGCCTTTCCCTGGGGCAGGTTTGGCAGGGCTGAGCCTCCCAGCTCTATCAGCACCTGCTTGGTGGTCTTCCCTGAGGCCGGCTGAATTCCGGCTTTGAGGTGCTGCAGCCGCCCCTCGCTATTGACGAAACTGCCGTCGCTCTCGGCAAAGCTTGACGCCGGCAGGACGATGTCGGCCAGCTTGGCGGTCTCGGTCAGGAACAGGTCGCAGACAATGAGTTTTTCCAGCTTGGCCAGAGCGGTCTTGATCTTGTCCCCGTTCTCCAGGCTGCCGGCCGGGTCCTCGTTGAGCAGCACCGCGGCCTTTATCTTGCCCTTCAGTATCCCGGAAGCCTCGATGTTGACAAAGCGGTCCACCCCGTTGGCGTTGGCCTTGGCCCGCAGGGCGATGAAATTCTCCGGAACATCCATCAGCAGAAGGATGTTGGCAATGGCCTTGATGGTTTCGGGATCCACTGCATCGGCGTTGAATGCCAATATTGAATTCTGGTCTTCCAACAGCAGTTTGGCCAGGCTCTCGATATCGGCCTTCTTCAATCCGCTGTTGGTTGTCACCGCGGCGGCGCTGAGCTTGCCCAGGACCTTGGCCAGTTCCTTGTATCCGGGATATTTGGACCGGCACTTGGCCAGCAGGGCTTTGAGCACTCCGTTCAGGGCGAAGGACAACCCGCCTTTTTTAATGACCAGTTCCTGTGCGGCGATCTCGCCCAGCTTGGTGGCCTTCTCCTGCAGGGAGTAAACCTTGGATCCTTGTTTGACCGCCTTTCTGATCATCTGGGAGAACACCGGCTGCTCGGCATAGGCATCGGACCCGATCAGGAAAATGGTCTTGGCCTCGGACAGCGACTGGTAACCCCTGCCGTTGGCCTTGCCTAAAATATTCTCCATGGCATTCAGCGGCTGGCCGTTCTCAGTATGAGCAAAACTGCCGAACTGTCTGACGCCCTTCTTCTCGGCCCAGGAGCGCAGGCCCTCGGCCTCTTCGAGGCTGGTCCGGCCGGAGGCGAATACCGCCACCGAATCCGGCCCGTATTTCTTGACCACGGCGTCGATATCGGAATTGACCTTGTTTATGGCCTCGGACCAGGCGATCTCCTGGTGCTTGGCTCCGGCTTTGGCCAGCGGTGCGGTCAAGCGTTCGGGGGAATGAATGAGTTCGAACCCGAATTTGCCCTTGAAGCACAGCGAGCCCTGGCTGACCGGGCTGTCCTCGCTGCCGGTGACCCGGACCACCTTGTTGTCCATGATATTCAGGTCCAGACCGCAGCCCACTCCGCAGAAGGTGCAAACCGAGGGGACCTTCTCCATCTTCCAGGGCGAGGGCTTGATGTGCCGCACCCTCTCGGTCAGCGCCCCCACCGGGCAGGTCTCGATGCAGACCCCGCAGGACACGCAGGGCGACTCGGGATATGGCTTCTCCATGGTGGGCGCCACGATGGCGTTGAATCCCCGGTAGACGAAGCCCAAGGCCGCCGCCCCCACCACCTCCAGGCACATCCTGACGCAGCGGCCGCACATCACGCATTTGCTCTGGTCGCGCACCAGGAAGGGATGGCTGTGGTCGATGGGATGCTGCTTGACCTCGCCCATGAAGCGTTGGACCATCACGTCATAGACCGTGGCGTAATCGCGTAGCTTGCACTCCTGCATGTCGGCGCAGCCGCACTCCAGGCAGCGCTTGGCCTCCTCGATGGCGGTAAGGCGTGAGAAGCCCTTCTCCACCTCGTCGAAATTCCTTCTCTGGGAGGGCTCCAGCATCGGCATCTTGGCCTTGGCCTTTTTGGGCTCATCGGCGAACAGCTCCTTGGGCACCTGGTTGATCTTGCCCTTGGTGATGTTGTATTGTTTGGTTTTCTTGATTATCTTTCCGGTCCTCAGATATTCGTCAATGCCCTGGGCCGCCTGGCGGGCCCCTCCGATGGCCTCCACCACGGTGGCCGCCCCGGTGGCCATGTCCCCGGCGGCAAATACCTTGGGATCGGCGGTAGCCCCGGTCTGGGGATCGGTCTCCAGGGTGCTCCAGCGGGTCACTTTCAGATTGTGATTCTCACCCAATCCGGACAGGTCGGGGCTCTGCCCGATGCAGGAGATGATCAGGTCGGCCTCGATATGAAAGTCTGAATTCTGGACCGGCACCGGACGGCGGCGGCCCGAGGCGTCCGGCTCTCCCAGCTCCATCTTCTGGCAGGAGATGGCCCCGTTCTGGTCGTGGCTGCAGGCGATCACCCGGGTGGGTGCGGTCAGGAACTGGAACTTGACCCCCTCGTGCTTGGCCTCCTCGATCTCGAAGGGGTTGGCCGGCATCTCCTTTTCCGAGCGGCGGTAGACGATGAACACCTCCTCGGCCCCCAGCCGCAGCGAGGTTCGGGCCGCGTCGATGGCGGTGTTGCCGCCGCCGATCACCGCCACCTTTTTGCCCACGTTGAATTTCTCGCCCAAGGTCAGGCGCTTAAGAAAATCGATCCCGGCCACTACCCCGCGGTCCTCCTCGTTCTCCACCCCCATCCGGGAGGAGGCGTGGGCCCCCATGCCCAGGAAGACCGCGTCATACTGTTCTTTCAGGCCTTCCAGGGTGATGTCCTGGCCCAATTTCTGATTATATTTTATCTCCACCCCCAGGTCGGTGACGGTCTTGACCTCCTGGTCCAGCACCTCCTTGGGCAGGCGGTACTGCGGAATGCCGTAGCGCAGCCATCCGCCGGACTTGGGCAGGGCCTCGAAGATGGTGACGGCGTGACCCTTTTGGCGCAGATAGTAGGCGGCAGTCAGCCCGGCCGGGCCGGCCCCCACCACCGCCACCTTCTTGCCGCTGTCGGGCGCCACCGGTGGCAGGTATGGCCGGCCGGAGTTGAGGTCGAGATCGGCCGCATGCCGCTTGAGGTAGCAGATGGACACCGGCTCCTCCACCAGGTTGCGGCGGCACTCGGTCTCGCAGGGATGGGGGCAGACCCTTCCCAGCGAGGCCGGCAGGGGAAGGGTCTCCTTGATCAGCTTGATGGCCTCGGCCTCCATGCCGTTGGCGATCAGCGCGCTGTAGCCCTGGACGTCGCAGCCGGCCGGGCAGGTGTCCACGCAGGGAGCGATGCAGTCGCCGTAGTGGTTGGACAGCAGCAGGCCCAGCGCCATCTGGCGGGCGGCCTTCACCCGGTCGTTCTCGGTCTCCACCACCATCCCGTCCATCACCTTGGTGGCGCAGGCCGGCACGAAGCCCCGGGCGTTCTTGACCTCCACCAGGCACACCCAGCAGGAGCCGTAGGGCTCCAGCTTGCTGTCATGGCACAGGGTGGGGATGAAGGCCCCCTGGTCCCTGGCCACCTCGACTATGGTCTGATTGGAATCGCAGGCGATCTGTTTGCCGTTGAATGTGATGTTTATCTGCATTTCTACCTCACCTTTATGGCGTCGAATTTACATTTGGTCACGCAATTGCCGCACTTGATGCAGGTCTCCTGGTCTATCACGTGGGGTTTCTTCACCTGTCCCGAGATGGCCGTCACCGGGCAGACCCTGGCGCAGGCGGTGCAGCCCACGCATTTCTCGGGGACGATCTCGTACTTCAGCAGTTCCTTGCAGGAGTGGGCCGGACACCTCTTCTCCTTGATGTGGGCTTCGTACTCCTCACGGAAATATTTGACGGTGGTCAGCACCGGATTGGGCGCGGTCTGTCCCAGCCCGCACAGCGAAGAGATCTTGATCTTCTCGGCCAGCTCCAGCAGCAGTTCTATGTCCCCCTCTTTGCCCTGGCCCTTGGTGATCCGCTCCAGGGTCTCCAGCATCCGCTTGGTGCCCACCCGGCAGAAGGTGCATTTGCCGCAGGATTCCTTCTGGGTGAAATCCAGAAAGAACCGGGCGATGTCCACCATGCAGGTGGTGTCGTCCATCACCACCATGCCGCCCGAGCCCATGATGGCCCCGGTCTGGCCCACCGAATCGTAGTCCACGATGGTGTTGCCCAGGGCCGCCGGGATACAGCCGCCCGAGGGGCCGCCCATCTGCACCGCCTTGAAGCTGCGGCCGTCCTTGATGCCGCCCCCCACCTCGTGGATGATCTCGTTGATGGTGATGCCCATCGGCACCTCCACCAGCCCGCCCCGGGCGATCTTGCCGGCCAGGGCGAACACTTTTGAGCCCTTGCTCTTCTCGGTGCCCAGGGAAGCGAAGGCCGCCGCCCCGTTGAGGATGATCCAGGGCACGTTGGCGAAGGTCTCCACGTTGTTGATGTTGGTGGGCTTGCCCCACAGGCCGGACACCGCCGGGAAGGGCGGCCTGAGGCGGGGCATCCCCCGCTGGCCCTCGATGGAGGCCATCAGGGCCGTCTCCTCGCCGCAGACGAAGGCCCCGGCCCCCTCCTTAATCTTCATCTCGAAGCAGAACTTGGTGCCCATGATGTTCTTTCCCAGAAAGCCCCTCTTCTTGGCCTGCTCGATGGCCAGCTTCAGCCGCTCCACCGCCAGGGGATATTCGGCCCGGACGTAGAAATAGCCCTCGTCGGCCCCGATGGCGTAACCGGCGATCAGCATCCCCTCCATCACGTTGTGGGGGTCGCCCTCCAGCACGCTGCGGTCCATGAAGGCCCCGGGGTCGCCCTCGTCGCCGTTGCAGACGATGTATTTTTTGCCGCCCTGGGAGCCCCGGGCGAAATGCCATTTGCGCCCGGTGGGGAAGCCGGCCCCGCCCCGGCCCCTTAAGCCGGAGTCCAGCACCTCCTTGATGACCTGGTCGGGCGACATCTTCCTGAGTGCCTTCTCCAGGGCTTTATATCCGCCGTGGGCCATGTAATCCTCTATCTTCTCGGGATCCATCTGCCCGCAGTTGCGCAGCACGATCCTCTTCTGCTTGGCGTAAAAGCTGTCGTCCGGCAGGGCCCGGTCGCTGGCCCTCACCAGCCATTCGGCCACCGGCTGCCCTTTGGTCAGATGCTGGTCGACGAAGCGCGGCATCCGGTCCGGGGTCATGTTGCCGTAGGTGTAGACCTGGCCGTTCTTGTGGTGGACGTCCAGCAGGACCTCGCTGTAGCACATGCCCACGCAGCCGGTGTCGGAGACCTGGACGTTGAGTTTGGCTTTTTTAAGGCTCTCCATCAGGGCCGCCTTGACCTTGTGGCCGCCGGCCGCGATGCCGCAGCTGCCCAGCCCCACCACTATCCGGTAGTCCGGAGCCGTCGGCTTTTTTACGGCCTTCTTCTTGGGAAGGGTTTTGGCTTTAGAGGTCGCTTTTTTCAAGACAGGATCCTCCTTGTATATGAAGTAATTTTACAATCCATGGGCCTCTCTCCGTTGCGGGGAGAGGTTGGAGAGGGGTCAAAACCGGATTCCCGATTTCCCGGAAATGACATGTATTGCCGGGCGGTGCCGCCAAGGGCGAATGACCATCCGCCTCTACAATAATGTTTCCTTTGTGTGCTTTGTGTTCTCTGTGGTTAAAACAAGTTTTTTTAACAAACCGTGTTTATCCGTGTCCCATTTCTTAATAACATCCCTCTCCTAATGCTTTAGGGGAGGGGCAGGGTGGGGTCAGTACTCCTTTACCGCCTTGATGGCGCTCTCCGGGGTCAGCCGGCCGAAGGTGTCGTTGTCCACCATCATCACCGGGGCCAGGCTGCAGCATCCCAGGCAGGCCACCGATTCCACCGTGAACTTGCCGTCGGCCGTGGTCTCCCCATCTTTGACATTCAGTCCGGCCTCGATGGCCACGCTGACCTTCTCGGCCCCGCCCACGTGGCAGGCCGTCCCGTGGCACACCCTCACCAGGTGCTTCCCTATGGGCTTCAGGCGGAACTGGGTGTAAAAAGTGGCCACCCCGTAGATCTGGCTCAGCGGTATCGCCAAACCCTCGGAGATGGCCCTCAAGCTGTCCTGCGACAGGAAACCCAGCGCCACCTGCACCTCCTGCAGCACCGGGATCAGCGCCCCCTTGTTGCCCTTGTATTTGGCCAGGACCCGGTCGATCTTCCCGGCATCGGGATTTGTCTTTCCGGCAGCCTTCTTCATATATCTCTCGCATTTTTATGTTTGGATTAATATAAGAAAATATTTTAACATATAGCCCGCCGCAGTTCAAGATAATTTTATATACGACATTTCCTTTGACTGGCCTCCGGATTTATCGTATAATTCCGGGATTATTATCATAACTCAACCCCACACCCCTTCTCTTTAAAAGAGAAGGGGCGCAGGGGGGATGAGTTGGTATCAGATCAACTATAGCTGCAACAATATCATGGATAAAATATAGAATGATCCCCCCGACACCAAAACCCTCCCCCCGCCTGCTGCATATCGACTGGGCCCGCGGCCTGGCCGTGCTGTGGATGATCCGGGGCCACGTGATAGATTCTTTCCTGGCGCCGGCTTACCGGCAGTCCCAGGCCTTCCATTTCTGTCAGATGCTGGGGGCCTATACCGCCCCGGCCTTCCTGTTCCTGGCCGGGCTGTCGGTGGGGCTGAGCTATGCCAAGATGGACCAGATGGACATCTCCTTCGGCAAAAGGCTGTGGTTCTCCACCCGGCGGGGGCTGGAGGTGCTGGGCATCGCCTACTTGTTCCGGCTGGAGGAGTTCCTGCAGTGGGCGCCATACTCAAAGTGGCGGGACCTCCTGAAGTTCGATATCCTCAATAATATCGGGATATCCCTGATATTGGTGGGTTTGCTTTTCGCAGTGATAAAAAAGAACCATCTTAGATACTGGGCTCTGGCCGCAACGGCCATCCTGGTGGCTTTGCTATCACCGGCGGTCTGGAGCTCTCCGCTGGTCAATTCACTGCCCTGGTATATCCGGAATTTCTTCAATGCGTCCGTCGGGTTCGGGTACTTTCCCCTTTTCCCGTATTTTGTTTTCGTCCCGGCCGGGGCCATGGCGGGCCTGCTGACCAGGCGATTCAGAGGCGACAAATTAAAGCTGATCCTCCTGCACTACGGGCTGATCGCCGCCGGGATGCTGCTGATGCTGGGCGGGATCTGGGCCGCCGTCAGCATCCCCCATTCCCACGGCTGGATATTGTTCTACAACAGTCCGGAATATTCCTTTATCCGGATAGGGATGCAGGCCGTGGTGCTGTCGGAATGTTTCTTTCTGTGCCTGTTGTTCAAACCGGAGAGCTTCTCCTTCATGCGGCTGATGGGCCGGCACTCACTGATGCTCTACTGGGTGCACATCGCCCTGGTCTACGGCCGGCTGACCTCCGGCCTGCAGAAAGATCTGAACTGGCCGCAGGCTATCACAGCCCTGGTCCTGACCGTGGCCCTGATGGTCCTGCTGGCCTGGACGGTGGAGAATTGGGCCAGGATAAGACCCCGCCTTTCTTTCCCCACGAAATACACCAAATGACACGAAAACACTTTTCAAATAATAAAGGGACACAGACTGCTGTGTCCCTTTATCTATTGTCCTTTACCGTTATCTACATTTATCTTTCCGGTTTGATTGGAACTACCCAGATCCGCTGCAGGCGGATAGGCGGGGTCCGGGGGCGCAGAAGCGGAGAATAACAGAAAACAATTATTTAAGAGACATTTGCGCCAGAGAACCAACCACCTATTAGCAGGGTAGGTAGCCTTACAAATTCATTTAGAAAAACGGTCAGCCCTGTGCCCCCGGCGGGTCTTTCGCCCTTTCTGCCCGCACAGAAAGGGCCGCGAGAAAACAGAATGCTGTCAGAGATCAAATATCGCTTCCGCCATATACCCATCCTTGGTCCTTTCTGCTCTCAATCCGTGGATGACACTGTCACCCATTCGGCTTGCCAGGCCAGCTGGCCATCTCAGGGTGACAGTGCCGCAAGATAGCGACAGCCGGGCACGCCTGCCTGCACGGCAAAGGAACTTATCCCAAATTTCATTTCCTGTCAATATATTTCTCCGCTTGGTTGACTCTGCCCCAAAAGTGTTTTATAATTCATCGTACATTCAGCTGACAAACAATAAATCTAAGGAGCAGCATGGAGCGCATCGTTGAGATCTTGCGGGACCTGGAGGCCATCCATTCGCCGTCGGGATTCACCAATCAGATCATGGGATATCTTGAGGTGCTGGCCCAGGGCGCCGGGATAACCACCAAACGCACCAACAAGGGCGGCCTGGTGGCCGGAAACCATCCCCAGCCCCGGCTGGTGGTGGCCGGGCATGTGGACACCCTGGGGGCCATGGTCAGCGGCATCAATGCCGACGGGAATCTGTCCCTCACCAAGATCGGCGGGCCCATCCTGCCCTCGTTCGAGGGCGAGTATGTCACCATCCGAACCGTCAACGGCCGGGAGTTCCGGGGAACGCTTTTATTGAACAATCCCGCCGCCCATGTCAATGACGAGGCCGAGAAGACCGTCCGCAAGGCCGAGAACATGCACATCCGGCTGGACGCCGAGGTGGCCAAAAAGGAGGACACCGAGGCTTTGGGCGTCCGGATCGGCGATTTCATTTTCTTCGACCCCCGGTTCGAGTTCACCGAGACCGGCTATATCAAGTCGCGCTTTTTGGACGATAAGGCCGGCTCGGCCGCCATGCTGGACGCCATGCTGACCCTGGGGGCCGAGAAGCTCAAGACCATCCCGGTGGCCTTCTTCTTCTCCAATTACGAGGAGGTGGGGCACGGGGCGGCCTCCGGCCTGCCGGAGACCGCGGTGGAGATGCTGGTGGCCGACATGGGGGTGGTGGGCGAAAAGGTGGAGGGCGACGAAAGCTCGGTGTCCATCTGCGTCAAGGATTCCACCGGGCCGTACGATTACGGCATCCGCTGCAAGCTGACCGAGCTGGCGGCCAGGAACAAGATCCCCCACAAGCTGGACGTGTTCCCGCATTACGGCTCGGACGGCTCGATTGCCTTGATAGCCGGGTACGACATCCGGGTGGGGCTGATCGGGCCGGGGGTCTCGGCCAGCCACGGCATGGAGCGGACCCATTTGAAGGGCCTGAACGCCACCCGGGACCTGATGCTGGCGTATATAAAAGAGACGCTGGGATAACCGACCTAACCCCTACCCCTTCCCGAAGCGGGAAGGGGTTTCTTATTGCCCCCTCCGCAACGGAGGAGGCAGGGGGCGGTCATTGCGAGAAGACTGCGAAGCCATACTTATGAAGCAATCCACGTTAACCAATAGAAGAAGCCGGGCAATGCCCGGCTTCTTCTATATTTCTTTAAATCCAATACTTTTCAGGTAATTATATGTTGGGTTATAGTATTCAGGTTTTCTGGTATGGTCATCTTCCGAACCCGGTGGCACAACTATTACCATACCTTGCCGTGCTCTAGTCATTAATACACGATAAGCATTTTTTTGATAATTTTTACGGTCATCTTTTTTAATCTGATTCCATTTGTGCCCACAAAATGACCTATGCTCCCAACCACTTGGTGTGTATCTAAAATCAGCATCCCAGGTAACGCAAGCCCAGTCTAATTCTAGCCCCTGCACATGGAATTCTGTCGCCACATCCTCCAAATAATAGGAAGACCTGACATCCTCTTTCCCATCTAAAAACCAATGAATTGGGTCCATAGGTGATTTTACATCTATGGCATGTGGTTTTAATCTCTCTGCTTGAGAAGATACAACAATTCCGTATCGTTCTGAACCACGTGCATTTTGTTTAAGCCATTCTTTTGCTTTATTAATGTCACGTGTTATTACAATTGGATATTTATCTTTGACTTTATTTAATGTCTCACGTGCAGATTGCACATTTTGATCTAATAATTGTTTTATCAACAATGACACATCTTCGGCTCTGAATGAACGCATTGAAACAGAAAGATGCAATTCTTCTTTTTTGTTCACATTTTTACGGTTTTTTATTTCAGTTATCACTCTGCCAGCACCATACTCACTATCAGTAAGCCGTGGTGAAATATAAATATGCCAATTGGGAAATGACCTGTTTAAAGAATCAATCCACTCACTTATACCCGCTTCTCCAGTATTTATTTCTTGCCCACCACCCACAAGGCACACAATGACTGCCCAATCTTTGTGTCTATCTAAACAAGAAATTAAAAATTCCGGTTCTGATTTGCTGAAATTCGGCGTATTTTTCTTGCGACTCATGAAATTAGCTGTTTGCACCAAGGTCCACGCCCGTTGAGCTTCGTCAAATAATGCAACATGTTCTATAGGTGGCTGTAAATCAACAAGACAAGCATCACGGAAATTATGGACATTTTGAATAAAAAGCTTTACCTCGCTCATTGCCTCAGCTTTTTTTACTTTCCTGCCAAAATCTTTCTCATGTTTCACCTTGTTTCGTGCTAAAGCCTCGCGCAAAATGGACACCAAGGGTCCATTGCCAGAAAGAAACACACTGTAGAGCTCATTTTTTTTATCAATATGCTTTGTTGCAATATTTAACCCAACCAATGTTTTTCCCGCGCCAGGAACGCCAGTAACAAAACAAATAATTTTATTGGATTTCTGTTTAGCTTCTTTGATTATTTCAGTTATACTATCAGATGTTTGACTTAGATTTATGGCACTAGCATCACTACGTGATATCTCTTCAACGGAATGCCCTTTATAAAGGGCCATCGCAGCTTCAATTATTGTTGGGGTAGGGCAATAACGTCCGCGCTCCCAATTTGCTGCATCAATTACTTGACCATCAGAAAATTTTATTACATCATTAATAACTGTCTTTAGCAAGTCAACATTGCTCTTAATGGGGAAAAGGAGTTTATCGTTTTGTGGTGTCGTTGCAATAATGGGTGACACTGCCAGAGCCTTGGATGCAATAATTATTGGTGCAATATGTTGGTTATGGCTTGTTTCATGGAAATTTTTTAAATCTAAGGCGTAATCACATACTTGATCATTTGCGCTTTCCGTAAAATGGCTTTCACCGATTTTAAATTCAAGAACAAAAATAACTGATTTGATAATTAGAACAACATCTATTCGCTTTCCCATTCGTGGTATTGAATATTCAAAAAACAATGTCCCTTGGAAATCAATAAGTGCTTTTTTTAATATTTCAATTTCATCCAGCCAAGCATCTCTTTGCGTGTTTAATACTGGAAAATCGCTGTTTTTTGTTAGCACCCCAAGTATTTCATTGGGTTTGGTTTTTAAAAAATCGCTTATTTTTGCAGAATAATATTCTCGTCTCATATTACAAATCAATTATATTATTTTACGCCATTTCTATTATAGCGTTAACCTAAATTCTATACCATCCTCCATACCAAATCAAGCTAAATCTACCCCTTAATCACACCGCCATTTTCTCCTTGAAATCCCCCACCTTTTAATATATAATAAGATTTTATGCGGCAACCAGTATCATGCTTTGCCGCAACACGGAGAAACAAGGTCGCTTCATAAAGAGATCCCCGTCAGCCGCCTGGCAACAGGTGCAGGACACCCCTCCGTTCCTCCCCTTTTTAGGGGAGACTAAAACCCCTCGCCAAATTTATTTGGAGAGGGGCAGGGGTGAGGTCAGAAACATCCAACTTTTAATATAAAAAGGTTTACCAAAATGTCCGAAAAGACCATTGAACAGATAATCAAGGCCCTGGAGGACCAAAAGGCGGTCATCTGCGACGCCGACGGCAAGCGGGCCGCCAAACAGCACGACAAGGGCAAGCTCTCGGCCCGGGAGCGCCTGGACCTGCTGTTGGACCCCCAAAGCTTCGTGGAGTTCGACGCCTTCGTCAAGCACCGCTGCGACAACTTCGGCATGGAAAAAGTGGAGATCCCGGCCGACGGCGTGGTCACCGGCTACGGCACCATCGAGGGCCGCCCGGTGTTCGTCTTCTCCCAGGATTTCACCGTCACCGGCGGTTCTTTGGGCGAGGCCCATGCTTTAAAGATAGTCAAGATGCAGGACATGGCTCTTAAGATGGGCGTGCCGGTCATCGGCATCAACGATTCCGGCGGGGCCCGCATCCAGGAGGGGGTGGATTCCCTGCGGGGCTACGGCATGATCTTCTTCCGCAACACCCGGGCCTCGGGCGTCATCCCCCAGATCTCGGTGATCCTGGGTCCCTGCGCCGGCGGCGCGGTCTACTCCCCGGCCATCACCGATTTCGTGTTCATGGTGGACAAGGTCTCCAACATGTACATCACCGGGCCGCAGGTCATCAAGGCGGTGATGGGCGAGGACGTGGGGCTGGAGGAGCTGGGCGGGGCCCAGGCCCACAACGCCGTCTCCGGCAACGGCCACTTCATATACCAATCGGAGGAGGACTGCTTCGCCGGGGTCCGCCAGCTGATCACTTTGCTGCCGGCCAACAACCTGGAGGACCCGCCGGTGGTGGAGACCGATAACGAGCCCGGCCGGCCGGACATGGCGATGCGCGATATCGTCCCGGTCAATCCCAAGCTGCCCTACGACGTCAAGGACATCATCGCCCGGGTGGTGGACAGCGGCGATTTCCTGGAGGTGCACCAGCTGTACGCCCTGAACATCGTGGTGGGCCTGGGCCGCATCGCCGGACAGACGGTGGGCATAGTGGCCAACCAGCCCCAGGTCCTGGCCGGCTGTCTGGACATCAACTCCTCCGACAAGGCCGCCCGTTTCATCCGTTTCTGCGACGCCTTCAACATCCCGCTGGTGACCTTCGTGGACTGCCCCGGCTACCTGCCCGGCAAACAGCAGGAGCACGGCGGCATCATCCGCCACGGCGCCAAGATATTGTTCGCCTACTCCGAGGCCACCGTCCCCAAGATCACCGTCACTTTAAGGAAGTCCTACGGCGGGGCCCACATCGCCATGTGCAACAAGGACCTGGGTAGTGACCTGATGCTGGCCTGGCCCCAGAGCGAGATCGCGGTGATGGGCGCCTCCGGCGCGGTCAATGTGATCTTCCGCAAGCAGATCGACGCCGCCCAGGACAAGGAGCAGCGCCGCCTGGAGCTGATAGAGGAATACGAGACCATGTTCTCCAACCCCTACGAGGCCGCCAAGCGGGGCTACGTGGATGCGGTGATCCCGCCCGAGGACACCCGGGCAAGGATCGTCTCGGCCCTGGCCATACTCAAGACCAAGCGCGAGCAGTCCCCGGCCAAGAAGCACGGCAACATTCCGCTTTAACAATTTGGCATTTGGGATTTCCGATTTGCCTCTATTCAACCCCAAATCCAAAATAGTGAATCTGCCAAATAGGTAATAAATGAGCAAAAAATCACAGATCCCCCCCGAGGTCCAGACCGCCATCGCCGCCGCCCTGGGGCAGTATCTTAAGGATGACAAACTGGGCTACCACATAGTTTCCCTGAAACCGGTCCGGCAGAACCGGATCAGCCTGTGGGCCCTGACCGGCCGCCAGGAGATCATGACCGGATACCGGCGGAAATAACCTTAGTTAATAGTTATCAGTTATTAGGCTCAAGTCATCGCGTGATCATCTGAATAGCACCTCTGACGAAGCGATCTGTTTTTTTAGATTGCTTCGCAAGAAGTGCCCTAAAGCAAACCTCGCAATGACGGCAACCAGTCAATTATTAAATCAAATAAAACAAGAGGATGCTATGTCTCGCAAGTATATCGTCAAGGTCAACAACAAGGCTTATGAGGTCGAGGTCGAAGAGGTCGGCAAAAGATCCGCCCCCCCGGCCCTGCCGGCGCAGGCCGCTCCCCGGACCGTGGTGGTAGCGCCCCCGGCCGCTCCCAGCGCCCCGGCGGCCGTGGCCGCCGGACAGAAGGCGGTCCAGGCCCCCATGACCGGCACCGTCATCAAGATCCTGTGCCAGGTGGGCCAGGAGGTCAAGGAGGGCGATGTCCTGCTGAAGCTGGAGGCCATGAAGATGGAGACCGCCATATCCTCCCACCTGGCCGGCAAGGTCTCGGAGATCAGGGTGGCGGAAAGGCAGTCTGTCAGCTCCGGGGAAGTATTGGTGGTGCTGGCCTGATCGGCTGCAATCCTGTAATTTCAAGAGGTAGTCAAAATGTCCCAAAAGCCGGAAACCAGATCCGATATAAAAAAGGGCGGCCCGGAAGAACATACCGTCAATATCACCGAGACCGCCTTCCGGGACGCCCACCAGAGCCTGATCGCCACCCGGATGCGCACCCAGGACATGATCCCCATGATCGAGAAGATGGACCAGGTGGGCTACTGGTCCTTTGAGATGTGGGGCGGCGCCACCTTCGACACCATGCTGCGCTTTCTGGACGAGAATCCCTGGGACCGGATCAGGATATTCAAGAAGCACGCCAGGAAGACCAGGCTCCAGATGCTGCTGCGGGGGCAGAACCTGGTGGGCTACAAGCATTATGCCGACGATATCCTGGAGCATTTCATAAAGAAGGCCGCCGAGCTGGGGATCGATGTCTTCCGGGTGTTCGACGCCCTCAACGACATCCGCAACATGGAGAAGGCCATCGTCACCGCCAAAAAGACCGGGGCCACCGTTCAGGGGGCCATCAGCTACACCCTGAGCCCGGTTCACTCCATAGACGGCTTTGTGAAATTCGCCCGGGAGCTCAAGGACCTGGGCTGCGATATCATCACCATCAAGGACATGGCCGGGCTGATCTCCCCGGCCTCGGCCCGGGAACTGGTGGGCAAGCTGAAAAGCGAGGTGGGTCTGCCGGTATGCCTGCACTCCCACTGCACCACCGGGATGGCCCCCACCTCCTACTTTGCCGCCGCCCAGGCCGGGGCCGATATACTGGACTGCGCCATATCCCCCTTCGGCTCCGGCACCAGCCAGCCGCCCACCGAGACCATGGCGGAGATGCTGGACAACAGCGGGTTCGGCCTGAAGCTGGACCGATCGCATTTTCTGGAGATCGCCGAGTATTTCCAGGAGATCAAGGACAGCGCCTACCAGCACCTGATCACCCCGGTGGCCGAGCGGGTGGACGTCCGGGCCCTGGTCTACCAGGTGCCGGGCGGGATGCTGACCAACATGGTGTCCCAGCTGGAGAAGCAGAATGCCTCGGACAAGTTCGAGGCGGTGCTCAAGGAGATCCCCAGGGTCCGGGCCGAGCTGGGCTACGTTCCGCTGGTGACCCCCACCTCGCAGATCGTAGGCACCCAGGCCACCTTCAACGTGCTGGGCGGGGAAAGATACAAGATCATCATCCAGGAGGTCAAGGATCTCTGCAAGGGGCTGTACGGCAGGACCCCGGCCCCCATCGACCCGCTGGTGATGAAAAAGGCCATCGACGACGAGAAGCCCATCACCGACCGGCCGGCCGACCATATCGCCCCGGAATGGGATAAATGCAAAAAGGAGATGGCTGGCATCTCCGACAAGGAGGAGGATGTTCTGTCCTACGCCCTGTACCCGGCGGTGGCCAAGGAATATTTTGCCGTCCAGCAGGACCCCCTGAAGAAGAAGGCCCGCCAGGAGTCATTGAAGGCCGGGGTGCCTGCTCCCGACGGCCATCCCCAGCGCCGCTTCGTGATGCGGGTCAACGGCGAGGATTACGACGTGGGCATAACCGAGGTTGAGTAAAAAAAGGCGGCCGGCTGGTCGCCCCAACAATAAAAAGGAAGCAGCAATATGGATAAGAAAGTTGAGATCGGCGGAGGGCCGTTGAGCAACACCCTAGCCAAGGACAGCAAATGGAACGGAACATTGAAGGCCGAATCCGGGATACGGATCGACGGGGAGTTCGAGGGCCACCTGGAGACCAGCGGGACCCTGGTGGTAGGCAAGGGCGGCCTGGTGAAGGCCGAGATCAAGGTCAAGGATGCCATCATCGGGGGGAAAGTGGAGGGAAACATTACAGCCGCCAGCAAGGTTGAATTGCAAAGCGGCTCGGTCATGATGGGGGATATCAAAAGCCGGGGGATAATCATAGACAATGACGTTTTCTTCGACGGCATATCCAAGATGACCGGACAGAACGAACCCGGGAAATGATCTTTTAGCCCACCCCGATGAATTTCACATGGCCCTCGTCCAACAGCCTCTTATTGAACAGATTGAGGTTTTGACGGGGGCCTGATATTTTGTAATCCAGCCGCTGGCACATCAGGCTCATTTCTTTCCCGGTGATCTGGATCTGAAGATCATGCTTGCCGGCCAGTTCCTGCAGCTTTTTTGCCAGATTGACCCAGCTGGGACCGACGATCCATTCTGCTTCGTACACCATGACCTCATTCATATGATAATATTTCTTTCTGGTTGGCCGGGGCTTTTGGTCCCGGTTATTATTTTGGCAGACTGTCGTTATTGGTCACTATATAGGGCAGGGTCCAGATGCCGGCCGAGTATTCGGCAGTGCTGTCGCCGAACAGGGTGGAGCCCAGCAGCACATCGATCGCCGCATGCCGCACCACCGGAGCAGTGATCGCATCCAGCTTCCAGCAGAGGCTGAATTCAAACCGGCCCTGTCTCAGCATCGGCGCCCTCAGGTGATCCACCACCCCGTTCTGCAGGACCCTCCGGTGCATAAAAGCCCAGCAGGAATCGGAAGCCTGCTCCAGGCTGGCCCAGACCGTCAAGGTGACCTCCGCCCCCTGGTAGAATATGGGCATCTCCTCCCGCCTCAGCACCTGACCGAACTCCTGCTGATTGAACATCACCCTGGTCCGCAGACCCAGGTCACCCTCGATCCGGATGCTGTCTATAAAAACCTTATTGGCCGGATCGGCCGTCTGCACCGCCATCGGCGAGGCCCCGTACACCCGCCAGCGGTCATTCAATTTCCTGAACCACACATACCGCAGTCCCCGGTCATATAACGGCCGGGAGATGGTGTCGCACACCCCGTTCTGATTGTTATCTGTCACCAGGCGCCCGGTAAAATCGGTGGTTATCAGGGCCGTGGCAAAGGTTCGGCTGGAGTCATAACTGATGCTGATATTATGCGATCCGTTTTCTATGCGCCGGCGGAAATAGATATCGGATGGAAAGCTGTCGCTCTTGGGGGAGGTTTCGCTGAAATCGGCCAGACCGTCGTCGGCGTAATTCGAGTAATCGGCATAGCCCGAAGAGGAAATAAGCAGATTGATGGCTTCGTCATCGCTGAGCTCGGGAGAGGCCGGATTTGACCTCCCGCATCCCGATTGTACGATCATTGCCAAAGATATGAAAATCAGGGAGCAAATATATTTTTTCATCGTATCTTCTCGGTTAATATACTGTCATTAGAGGCATTAAGCTATATATAGGTTTCCGAAAAGTTGCCCTTTCCACAATTGCTGATACAGTTGGATTAAACCTACAACTACTCCCCTATGTCAAATCTTGGTCTAAACAGCAGGTTATTATTCCATATTTTATCATTATGAATTACAATAAGTTACAACTAATAAAATTTTCATTGTCAAACCACTTGACAACAAGCCACTCAAGTGTTATATTATACCAATCAGCAAGCAATATTTGATCCTGGCTTAAATAATTTCAGGAACAAAACATTATTTTCAAGGAGGTATGATATGAGACACGATCTGGCCAAATGGGAGCCGGTGTCCGATATCGTTTCCCTGCAGGATGAGATGAACCGCCTTTTCCTGGATTTCTTCGGACGAGCCCCGGGAAGGCGCGTGGTGGGCGACAGCCTGTGGGCTCCGGTGATGGACATCGAGGAGACCAAGGACGACATCATCATCAAGGCCGAGATCCCGGGCATGACCAAGGAGGATGTCAAGATCCAGGTCAGCGGCGACATCATCACCATCTCCGGGGAGCGCAAGCGGGAGGAGGAGACCAGGGACAAGACCTACCACCGGATAGAGCGCAGCTACGGTCAGTTCCAGCGGATGATCACCCTGCCCGGCGAGGTCCAGTCGGCCAAGGCCAAGGCTTCCTATGAGAACGGCGTCTTGACCATCAAGCTGCCAAAATCCGAGGAGGTCAAGCCCAAGGAGATCTCCATCGACGTCAAATGATCCCGGAAAAGCTTTAGGGGATCGCCGCTCCGGCCGAAAATGTCGGCCGGAGCGATCTTGGCATTTATGCTGCTGCAATTTTTTATTAGAAGGCTGACGACCCATGCCGGAACTTCATCCCCAGACCCCCCTGTATTCCATCAGCGTGGCCGCCCGGCTGGTGGGCCTGCATCAGCAGACCTTAAGGATGTATGAACGCCTGGGGCTGGTCTCACCGGCCCGGGTCAGCGGCCGCATCCGGCTCTACTCCCAGGCGGACATCGAGGAGATCGAGTACATAGTATACCTGGTCAGGGTGAAGCGGGTGAATCTGGCCGGGGTCCGCCTGATCCTGGAGATGGTCGACGATCCCCAGCAGACCATCGATAATCTGCGGAAGGAACACCAAGCTCCGATAGATGCCGAATGATCTTATTATAATTTATAAGGAGACCTGAAATGTCTGGCAGATCGAGAAAATTTCCCGCCTTTGAGCAGAGGACGGTCATGGCCGGGATCATCGGGCTGATAGCCGGTTTGATACTGGCCTCCGGGTTTAACTGGACCGCCTGTTCTCGGGCGGAGATATCCTCCACCCCTGCTTTGAACCAGTCGGTGAATGCCGAGTACAAGAGCCCCTTCGTGGCGGTGGCCAAAACGGTCGGGCCGGCGGTGGTCAACATCCAGTCCAAAAAATACATCGAACGGCCCGGCTACAGTTTCCAGGGACCGTTCGATGATCTCTTCCGGGAGTTCTTCGGCGAGGTCCCCCAGCGCGAACCGCAGAAACAGAAGGTGGAGGGCCAGGGCTCCGGCTTCATCATCGATAAAAAGGGGCTGATCCTGACCAACAACCATGTGGTGGCCGGGGGCGGCGAGCTGACGGTGAAGCTCTCCGACAGCCGGGAATTCCGGGCCGAGGTGGTGGGCACCGACCCCCGCACCGACGTCGCGGTCATCCGGCTGAAGGACCTCAAGGCCGACCTGCCGGATGCCGAAGTGGCCCTTCTGGGCAACTCCGACGACATCGAGGTGGGCGACTATGCCATAGCCATCGGCAACCCCTTCGGACTGGAGCGCACCGTAACCCAGGGGATCATCTCCTTCAAGGGGCGCAGCGGCCTGCCCATCGCCGGCGGGGGGCCGCTGTATCAGGACTTCATCCAGACCGACGCCTCCATCAACTTCGGGAATTCCGGAGGTCCGCTGACCGATATCAGGGGGCAGGTCATCGGCATCAATACTGCCATCAACCCGGCCGGCCAGGGGATCGGTTTTGCCATCCCCATCAACCTGGCCAAGAATGTGGCCGACCAGCTGATCTCCGGCGGCAAGGTGGTGCGGGGCTACCTGGGGGTGCTGCCCCAGGAGCTGACGGCCGACCTGGCCGAGGGGCTGGGCCTGAAAAACACCAACGGCGTGCTGATAGCCCGGGTGGAGGACGGCACCCCGGCCGACAAGGCCGGGCTTAAGGACCAGGATGTGATAATAAAATTCAACGGCCAGGAGACCCCCACGGTGGCCAAGTTCCGTCAGATCGTGGCCGATGCCAAGGTGGGAGCCAAGGTCAGGGTGGAATTGCTCCGTGACCGGAAAGAAAAGAGCATTGCCGTGGAGATTGGCGAGATGCCCGGAGAGGCTGTGGTTCAGTCAGAGCAGGACCGGCAGGACAAACCCTGGCTGGGGATCGAGCAAGTGCTTCCGGTGAACTCCCCGGAGGCCAGGGCCGCCGGCGTCAAGGATGCCGAAGGGGTTCTGATACAAGCCATCCGGAGCGGATCGGCGGCCGATGATGCCGGTCTGCAAAGGGGCGATATCATTAAAAAGATCGACGGACAGACCGTAAGAACCGTCAGGGATTATTCTCAGGCCTTGGGCAGCAAGCGCCAGGCAAGCCGTCCGGTGGTGTTTTTGATCAAGCGGGGAGAGGCTTTGCGGTTTTTTGCCGTCAGGCCCGGAAAATAGCTGTTTTTACGAAAGCGAATTGATATATGAGTTATCGGGAAATTGCCTATAATGACGATCCGTCGCTGGACATCTACCTCAAGGAGATCAGCCGGGTCCCCCTGCTGTCGCCGGACCAGGAGCTGGCCCTGGCCCAGCAGGCCAAGGCGGGCATCAAGACCGCCATCGACCGGCTGACCGAGAGCAATCTGCGCTTCGTGGTATCCACCGCCAAGGAATTCCAGGGCCGGGGACTTTCCCTGGCCGATCTCATCAACGAGGGCAATGTGGGGCTGATGAAGGCGGTCCAGCGGTTCGAGCCGTCCCGGGGATACCGTTTCAATACCTATGCCGTGTGGTGGATCAGGCAGGCCATGCTGAAGGCCATCGCCGAGCAGACCCGGACCATCCGGCTGCCCATGAACCGCATTGAGAAGCTGACCCGGCTGAACCGGGCCATCGAGGAGATAAAGAGCGACCCCGGCTACAACGGCGCCCCGCCCACCGTCAAGCAGATATCCAAAAAGGCCAGGATCCCGGTGGAGGAGATCCGCGATCTGCTGGGTTACAGCGCCAACCAGGTCTCCCTGGACGCCCCGCTGTCGGAGGACGGCGAGACCAGTCTTTCGGAGATAGTGGAGCACCCCCGCTTCAAATCACCCGAGGAGACATTGAAGAGCAAGACCATGGACAGCGACATCAAGCAGGCCTTTTCGGTGCTGACCCCGCGGGAGGTCAGGGTGCTGAAGCTTTATTACGGACTGGACGATAACGACCATGGAACGCTGGACTCCATTGGGCAGAAGATGAACATCTCCCGGGAACGGGTGCGGCAATTGAGGGATCGGGCACTACGGAAGATCAAACTGGCCACCGAGGGCGGCCGGCTGAAGGCCTATCTGAGCTGAATTCAGGCAATGATAAAAGGGGGCGTCGTTTGACGCCCCCTTTTTACTGTCCCAGGATATTTCCGTCTGAAGTTCTTTTTATCCGAAAAGCCTGACCATATAAATTATGATTATCACCAGCAGCACCAGGCAGGTGGTCTGGATGCTGCGGCGGTCGGAGCGGAAACCGGCCTTGAAATCACCCCTCTCCGGGTAAGGTTTGGGATAAGGGGTCAGACGGGGCAGCCAGCGGGGCACCGCTTTATAATATTCATCATAGACCTCCCCCAGGCTCCGGCGGATGGTGTCCTCCTCCACCGCCACGATGAAGCCATATTGTATGGCAAAGGCTATTATGAATACAGGCAGGAGCCAGGGTATGGCCACGGCCTCCGAGATCATCAGGGACCACTTGGCCGGCCAGGCCGCCAGGCAGACGCCCAGGCTCAGCAGGAGATTGCCCACATAGAGCGGATTGCGGACATAAGAGAACGGTCCGCCGGTGATCAGATTGCCCACCCCCGGCTCCAGGGTCCGGGTGGCCCCCCCGGCGTAGGACACCGCCCAGATGCGGGTCAGCTCTCCGGCCAGGGCCACCAGCAGGCCCAAAGAGATGGACCATAAGGTCGGCTTGGCCAGGACCAAAGTTGCCAGCAGCAGCGGTATCGGGGTGTAGCTGCGCCATTTGAAGAACAGGTTGCCCAAGGTTGTTTTCACTTTATGTCTCCAGCTTATTGATCGCATCTCCAATGCACCCGGTCGTCGTGGCCGGGCATATTTTTATCGGGTGGTTGTTTTAAAGATCCTCAGAGGCTGGCCTCCAGCACCGCCCCCCGATGTTCCAACTCCTTCATCACCGCCTTTTCGGCGCACCATTCCAGGCGGTTCCTGACATCCCGGAAATCGGTCTGGTCCATGTAGATATTGCGGTAGGCCGCCACCGCCCCTGAATAATTCCCCAGGGACTCGTAGCACTGCCCCAGCAGATAACAAACCTCCATCTGGTAACGGCTGTAGGGATGCCCCTCCAGGGGAACCTGCCGCAGCAGCTCCATGGCCGTGACCGCCTCGCGGCGCCCCCAGAAAGCCCTGCCCAGGGTAAGCACCCGGCGGTTGGCCAGCTCTTCGTCCAGCGGTTTGAAATTGAGCAGGTTTATGGCGGCATCGAATTTCTGGATTATTATCAGCTTGTTGGCCAAGTCCAGTTTTCGGAACTGGTCGTCCGGCGCCTCCTGCAGCGCCTGGTAGGATTTATCGATCTCCACCTGCAGGCGGCGGGAGGCAAAGCGACGCAGGGCGCTGAAGACCTCGTTGGCGTCGGACATCATCCCCCGGACCTGGTCCATGGCCTCATCGGCCTTGGCCTCATCCCTCAGGGCCAGATGGGTCTCGGCCAGGAAGAACAGGACCCTCATCCGGCGTTCGGGATCGTTTATCCCTCCGGTTGCCTGGGATAACATGTCGCGGGCCTGGGTGAATTTGCCCAGCTCAAAATAGATGGTCCCCAGCGCTTCGTAGATCTCCGGCAGCTGGGGACTGCCCGACAGCATCTTCTCTATCTCCGCCGCCGCGGTGGACCGGAAGGCATTGTCCAGCTCGCAGGCCCTCATATACCCGGCCACCGCCTCTGTCAGCCGGCCCTGGTCGGCCAGGATCCGGGAGCTTAAAATGACCGCCAGCACCAGGCCGGGATCGAGGGATACCATCTCCTCCAGCTGGGCCAGTATCCTGGCCCGCTCATTTCCATCGGCCTTGTATATGGCCTGGTATTCCCGGACCTCGGCCTCTGGCTGATTGTTTTTGCGGTGAAGTTCGGCCAGCAGATACCTGGCCGCCAGCAGATCCGGCTTTTCCGCGACGATGGCCTGCAGCTCGTGGCCCACCGCCTCCGCCAGGCCCTGGTCCCCGGCCAGGGAGCTTTTAAGAAGCTCAATGCTCTGCGGATAATTGGCCCGCAGGCGGTATATCCTGGCCAGCAGCACCTGATTGGACAGGTTCCGGGGATCCTTCTCCTGGGATATGCGCAGCAGGCTGATGGCCTGTTCATAAAGATCGGGATCGGCGCTTACCGCCGATTCTATCAGCTGACCGGCCTGGTCGATATCCCCGTTGATGATATAGGCCCGGGCCAAGGCCAGGTTGATCCGGAAGTTTTCCGGGTTGGCCGAAAGCAATTTTCGGTAAAGCTCCTCGGCCCCGGCAAAATTATCCGGGGCGATGTCCATCAGCTGGCTCAGGGCGGCCAGGGTGGCGTCGGTGTTCTTCAGGATGATATCCATCCGGGCCTCGGCCAGCAGGGCCTTGGCATTGGCCGGCTCCAGCTTCTGGATACTTCTGAGGTCGGCGGCGATGTTCTCGGCCAGCCGGGGGTCCTTCTCGCCCGCCAGCATCAATTCATCAATGGCCTGGTCGAATATCCGCTGATGCATCAGCACCCTGGCCAGGGCGTAATGCCCGGCCAGGCTGGTGACATCTATCTCCAGCAGGCGTTTCAATGATCCGGCCGCCTCGGCCGACAGGGCGGCATCCAGCTCCGAGGCCTTCATCAGGCTGCCGGCCGCCTTGGTCAGTTCGCCCCTTTCCAGCGATATCTGCCCCAGCCGCAGGTATGCCCCGGCTCCGCTTTGGTCCGGCCAGCGGGCGATTATCTGCTCGGCTTTTTGGAAGGCCCGGTCCAGCAGTTTCTCCTGATACAGCAGCTCCAGCTGCAGCCTCTGCAATCCGACATTGTCGGGGCTCTTCTCCAGCAGCCGGTTCAATTTTTCGGTGACCTTGGTCACCATGGTCTTGTCGTAGCGGATGGCCGACAGCAGGGCCGAGGCCATCTCCTCCATTTTCCCGTCGTCCTGATAGCTTTCGGCCAGGGCCAGTTGCAGGTGAGCCGCCTGGGGATGTTTCCGGGAGGCCTCCTCCAGGGCCTTTTTGGCCGGCCGGGAAGCCCTCTCGTCCCTGGCCAGCTTCAACAGCAACTCGGCCGCCCTTTGATGCTGTCCGGCCTCGGCCAGGGCCGCCGCTTTCACAAACTCTATGGCCGGGTGGGATTGCCCCGATCCCTCCAGCTGGGAACAGATGTCCACCAAAGCGGAATTGAAATCCTGGCCGTCCAGGCAGGAGGCCCTTTCCAGGATGGGCAGATATTCGGCCCAGCTGGCCGGATGGCGCTTGGCCAGCTCCGCTCCGAACAGGGCGCTTTCCTTGAAGCGCGTTGCTTTCACCAGAATATCCAGCAGGGCGATCATCGGGGCCATGTCGGAGGGGTCCTGGGCCACCATCTTCTGCAGGCCGGCCAGGGCCTTTTCCTGAGGCTCCTTTCCCAGGGTGGCCAGATAGCGGTAGACCGGTATGGCTTTGGCCTTGTCCTGCCGTATCAGGTAGCATTCCGCCAGGTAATTCAGGGCCTCCGGCTGGTCAAGGCTGGATCTCAGGATGGCGTCCAGTTTTTCCAGCGCCAGGTCCACCAGAGAGATGTCCTGGTCGACTATTTCATGTATGGCGCTGATGGCCTGGTCGTTCTGTTTGGCCGATATATAGGCATCGATGATCTTGGTGGCCGCCTCGAAATTTCCGGGAGACCTCTCCATGATCTTCCGGTAACGGCCCAGTATCTCCTCCAGCCGCTGGGGATCCAGCTCGGCCACCTTGGCATACCCGGCCATGGCCAGATCCAGTTTATCGGAATCTAGCGACAGGTCCCCCAACAGCATATGGGCTCCGGCCATTCCGGGATCCAGCTTGATGATCTCCCGCAGGGTGTTTATCCAGTTATCGATATGCTGACGGTCCAATGACACCAGTCTGCTGATCTTGGCAAAAGCTTTGGCGGCATCCTGCTTTTGAAGATTAAGCCTGACCAGCAGGGACAGCATCTCGATATTGTCGGGATCTTGCTGGGAGAAACTCTCCAGCTTGTTGATCACCCGGTCGGCCGCCCCTCCTTTGGCCGCCTCGACATACAGCTCCAGGGCCCGTTCCTTCTTGTCCAGCGACAGCAAAATGTCCCCGTGCTTGAGCATGGTGTCGGTGTCCCCGGGATGGTAGGAGGCCAGCTTGGCCGCCGCGGCCATCACGTTGTTCCCCTCGTCCTGGGACCGGACCAGAATATTCTCCAGGATCTCCATGGCCTGGGATATCTGCCCCCGGCGCTCGGTAAGCAGGGCGGTCCCGTAATAGGTGGTCATCTCGCGGGCCACCGTCCCGGCCGGCTTGGCCGGCCCCTGATAATGATCCAGCGACTCCTTCAGCTTGTTGTATCGGGCGTACATCACGTCCACATCGTGGTTTCCCAATTCCTTGACCAGCTTCACCGCTGCGTCGAAGTTCCTTTTCCCCAGGTTCATCTCGAAGGCCAGATCGCCCATCTCCGGCAGCCGGCCGTCGGAGAAGAAGAACCTCTCGGCCAGCTCCATGATCTCCCCGCTGCGGCTGGGCACCAGGGTCACCGCATTCTTCAGGGCCATCACCGCATCCCGGCCCTTTTTGTCGGCCAGCTGGGCGGAGGCCAGGGCCAGCAGCAGTTCGTAATCCTCGGCGCTGTTCTTCAGGCCCGAAGCCAGCAGTTCGGCGGCCTTGGAATGCTTGCCCTCGCTCCTCAGCTTCTCGGATTTCTGCAGGATCTGGTCCTTGGTAAGTAGGAAAAAATCGGCTAATGGGGACATCTCGTGCTCCTTGGGTTTTATGCATCCAAAACAGGGATGATGGTAATACCAGAATGAGACCCCTGCAAAACTGACCACTGAATCACCGAAATTTTAGAAACACGGAACAACATCCATTGAATCTTCATTTTCTTGGTGATTTCCTTCCGAAAATTCAGTGTGTCAGTGGTAAAGGGTCTTTTTATACAAGCCACAGACTGTCTTAATTTGTAAAATTAACATATCGGGAAAGGGATGTCAAGGAACAAATATCATCGCAAACGATATTCCCCGGCCCTCTGCCCGGCAAAATTTCCGTTGACTTATCCCGCCCCCATTTGTTAGACTAATAGCCAATGATTTTAAGGAGCGCACCCATTGAAAGAGAACCAGAACGACCGGCAGACGATCGAAAAACTGAACTTGGCCCGGCGGGACCTGAAAAAGGAACTGGCCAAGGTGATCATCGGGCAGGAGACGGTGCTGGACCAGCTGCTGACCGCCCTGCTGACCAACGGCCACGTCCTGCTGGTGGGCGTCCCCGGCCTGGCCAAGACCTTGATAATAAACACCCTGGCCCAATGCCTGAACCTGAGTTTCAACCGGGTGCAGTTCACCCCGGACCTGATGCCCTCGGATATCACCGGCACCGACATCATCGAGGAGGAGCCCGGCAGCCGCCGGCGGTCTTTCAAGTTCATCAAAGGGCCCATCTTTGCCAACGTGGTGCTGGCCGATGAGATCAACCGCACCCCGCCCAAGACCCAGGCCGCCCTGTTGCAGGCCATGCAGGAGCGCAAGGTGACCGCCGGCGGGAACACCTACAGGCTGGACGAGCCGTTCTTCGTACTGGCCACCCAGAACCCCATCGAGCAGGAGGGCACCTATCCCCTGCCCGAGGCCCAGCTGGACCGCTTCATGTTCAATGTCTTGGTGGATTATCCCTCCTTTGCCGAGGAGATGGAGATCGTCAAGACCACCACCTCGGCCTACCAGGCCGACATCCAGCCGGTATTGAGCGGCCGGCAGATCATCGAACTGCAGCAGCTGGTGCGGCGGGTGCCGGTGGCCGACCAGGTGGTGGAATACGCCGTAGGGCTGGCCCAGAAGAGCCGTCCCAAAAGCGAAACAGCCCCGGATCACGTGAAAGAATACGTCTCCTGGGGGGCCGGGCCCAGGGCCTCGCAGTACCTGATACTGGGCGCCAAGGCCCTAGCCATCATGGACGGGCGGCTGGCCCCGTCGATCGATGACGTCCGGACCCTGGCCCTGCCGGTCCTGCGGCACCGGATAATCACCAACTTCAACGCCGAGGCGGCCGGAGTGGATTCGGTGGAGGTGATCAAAAGGCTGGTATCGTAGCAGAAGTTGATTTATCTCACAAAGACACTACGGGCACAAAGATTCAAATACCAATACGGCAACTCCAAAATCCACCGCCATGGATTCTTTTCAGGTCACCACCAAAGACCGCAGCCAGTTTAGTGACATCACCGGCCGGGTGCAGAAGCTGGTCTCCGAAAGTAAGGTCATCGAAGGTCTGTGCCATATTTGGGTGCCGCACACCACCGCCGGGCTGACCGTCAACGAGAATGCCGATCCCTCGGTGGTAGAGGATATACTAAGACAGCTGGACCGGATGGTCCCCTGGGAAAACGGCTACCGGCACGGCGAGGGCAACTCGGCCGCCCACATCAAATCCAGCCTGCTGGGCTGCCAGCTGACGGTCATGATCAAAGGCGGCCATCTGCAGCTGGGCACTTGGCAGGGCATCTATTTCTGCGAATTCGACGGCCCGCGCCAAAGGCAGGTGTGGGTGGATATTTGTCCTAAAAGTTGAGATGACAATGGCACACGGATCTGCACGGATAGATTCTTTTGGAAAAGACACATAATTGTTATAATGAACTGCCTAAATCTGCGGGAATCGTCCGGCGCCACAGTCTGCCACAATATAAGACGGCTATGGACGACGGCGTCCGTGTCCCAAAAACATCCCTAAATATTTCTTGACAATGCTATTCACTTATCATATACTATTTCTACTATGAGCAGTTACAAAGTGTTAGTGGCCGATGACGAGCCGAATATCGTTAAGATCATGGAGTTCGAGCTCAAGAAGAGCGGCTACCAGGTGACTACCGCCTTTGACGGACAGGAAGCCCTGGAGCTCATTAAAAACAATCCTCCGGACCTGATCTTGTCGGACATCATGATGCCCAACATGGACGGCTACGAGCTGTGCCGCGAGGTCAAAAAGGATCCCAGCCTGCGGGGCATCCCCTTTATTTTCCTGACCGCCAAGACCGGCCTGGAGAACCGCATCCAGGGCTACATGCTGGGCGCCACCAAGTACATAACCAAGCCCTGCGCCCGGCAGGAACTGCTCAAGACCATTGACATGCGCCTGCGGCTGTCCGAGGAGGCCAAGAAGCTTTTTGAGCAGAAGGCCAAGACCTTCCAGGGGGACCTTTCCATCATCTCAGTGTTCAGCCTGATAGACATGTTCTCCATCGGAGGCTGGAGCGGCTTCATTGAGATGACCAGCCAGGACGACAAGAAAGGCCGGATAGACATAACCGATGCCATGCTCACCAAATATACTTTGGAAGGCCAGTCCGGCGATGAGATACTGCCTCTGTTGCTCTCATGGACCCAAGGAAAATTTGTAGCCGAGAGGTTTTAAAAACCCGCCGATTAGGCGGGTTTTTTCTATCTCAATATTTTAGATTTATTAATTCACAACCTTTGCAATTGACTTTTATCTATTCTTAGATGTATTATTCGGAATAATGATAGCATTTATCTGCCAAACAGCGGGTCCTCTAACTTCTCTTATTCCGCAAAAGTATAAAGCGTGGACAAAATGGTAAAACAAAAACATAATTTTGAACACACCAAGATCCTCCATATTCTGCTGAACCGTTGCCAGGTTCTTATATTGGTCGGCCGGTATGATCGAGCATCAAATGATCTTAAACGGGGGTTGTTTTTATCCGAGAAGATCCAGAATAAAAAATACCAGGCGGATTATTACTTGGCGTTGAGCGATCTATATAATTCCGTCAGCAAATATGATGAGATGTTGAATTCGGCCACGGAATCTCATTCTCTTTACGGGGAACTAGGCGACAGAAAGGGCCAAGCCATCTGTCTAAACAACATAGGCCTGGTGTACGGCAGTCAGGGCGACTATCCCAAGGCTCTGGAGTATTTCTCTCAGGCCCTTAAGATAGAGGAGGAGAATGGCAACCTGCCGGGACAGGCACCCAGCCTTAACAATCTTGGCTTTGTCCATTATCATCGGGGCGACTACCTTAAGGCACTGGAATGTTATGAAAAAGCCCTGCTGATAGAGGAGAAGATCGGCGATCGGCAGGTTCAGGCCACCAGCCTCAACAACATCGGCCTGATTCACGGCAATCTGGGTGATTATTCCCTGGCGTTGAAGTATTTTCTTAAAGCCCTAAAGATAGAAGAAGAAATAGGCGACCGGCACTGCCAGGCTCCCAGCCTTAACAATATCGGCTCTGTGTATTATCGTAGCGGCGATTATCTTAAAGCCCTGGAGTACTTCGTCCGGTCGGTAAAGATATGGGAGGAGATAGGAAACCGGGAAGGTCAGGCACCCAGCCTGAATAACATGGGCAGTGTGTCCAGCATTCTTGAAGATTATCCCAAGGCATACGATTATTTTACCAAAGCCCTGAAGATAGAAGAGGAAATAGGAGATCGGCAGGGTCAGGCTATAAGCCTGAACCATATCGCTAATATCCATTTGAAGCAGGGGAGATACGAGGATGCCAGGTCATTCCTATCAAAGGCCGAACAGATTGCCGGGGAGGTGGGAGCCAAGAACGTTTTACGTCAATTATACCTGTATTTTGGCGAACTAGAAATGGCGCTCAAAAATCACAACCTGGCCCTGGAATATGCGGAGAAGTCGCTGCAGCTGGCCGGGCAGCTGAATTCAAAGGCCGGCAAAGCGGAAGTCCTGCTGCTTCAAGCCCGAATTGAAGGGTCAGACAAAAAATTCCGGGAAGCCATTGAAATGTTCGAAGCGATCAAGCAGCCATTGGATACAGCCAAGGCCCGCTATTATCACGGCCAGGTCTTGGTCCGGGCCGATGAGACAAAGGCGGCCCGGGATATTTTTCTGGGGCTGGGTCTCAAAAACTGGGTTTATAGGATTGACGAGGGCGCAGCAAAACTATAACGAACCACACTTTTTCCCATTAAGCATATCTCCCCCGGTAGAAACGTTATAAAAGTTCTGTAACTTGAGATTGGCACGCAAAATGCGAGGGATTGGTTTAAAAAACTAAAACAGAATCGCTGACCCACAATATAATCTGTTGACAACAAATACAAAAAGGAAGCCCCCGCTTGAGCGGGGGCTTCCGCGTATTCCGGCATTTCTGCCTTGAATTTCCTCACCATCTGCCCGCAGTTGCTGCCTATGGTATTCTCCTCCATGTTCCCTACTGATATGAGATATATACAAGCACTATTGGGTCATTCCAGCCCCATAACCACCGAAATATACACCCGCGTATCCAAGCAAAGCCTGGGTAAAATCATCAGTCCCTGGATAGATTGAAATTAAGGAAAAAGTGATTGACTTTACACAATCAATGGGCTACAATTTCGCAGTTTCGTAAAGCCGACCACTGGTGGCGGATATACGCACCTTCCCCTTCAGCCAAAGACAAAAATACACGCACTTCATAAACCCAGTAGTTACCGCCAAGTGTAAGAGAAAGACTACGACATAGAAACATTGAAAAGTAACCCATTGTGAAAGGATAGAAAAAAGAAATATTGATAAGACCAGAAAGCCGACACACCAGCCGACCCGATTTTTTTGAATCAAATAAAAAAATGTATTTTTAAACACTTAAAAGAATTAAAAGAATGAATATATTTAAAAAAACACAATTTTGGGTTAGTATTTTATTTGGCTTTCTGTTCTTGCAGTCGTGTCAAGAAAATTTGAATAAGTATGCTTCCCTTGAAAGAGAAATTGATTCATTATTTGTCCAGGGCGATCTGGTAGGATTTGCTTCTGGAATTATTGAAGAAGACAAGATGGTTTGGTCTATGACTCGAGGTATGGCTGATTTAAAGCAGGAAGTTACGGTCAATACCAATACATTGTTTGTTCTTGCTTCGCTTTCAAAAACTGTCACGGGTGCCGCATTAATGACCTTGTATGACAAAGGCAAATTTGCTTTTGACGATGATATCAATTTGTATTTACCTTTTCAGGTTAGAAATCCAAAATACCCTGACATACCAATTACTTTCAGAATGTTATTAACCCACACGTCGTCATTGTATGATAATAGTGCTTATATTTCCAGTTTGTATGCTTGTGGTGATCAAACACATATATCTTTTAAAGAGTATCTTGTGAATTGCTATACTCCGGAAGGTAGTAAATACGATTCTTTGAATTTCACAGATTTTAAACCTGGCGAAAGGTGGGAATACTGTAATTCAGGATACGTATTTATTGCCTACCTGGTTGAATGTATCTCAAAAAAACCATTTCCGGAATACTGTAGTGAAAATATATTTATCCCTCTCGAAATGAATGAATCAGGATGGTTGTTGCGAGATCTCAATCCTAAAAAAATAGCATTAAATTATATTTCTGAAGCAGAGGCCAATCAGGATCCTGATCATCCGGGTATTGATAAAGAAACAATTGATGGAAAACGCGCTGTTTGTCATTATGCATGGCCTGGTTATTCAGATGGATGTCTCCGCACAACCATTCCTCAGTTTGCCAATTTCATGATTATGCTCATGAACAATGGAAAATTTAAAGATAAACAAATTTTAAAACCAGAAACAGTTCAATTAATGTTAACTCCACAAAATGTTAATGGAATGGGGTCTTCACCGCGATATAAACGATTAGATATGGGGCTAACATGGTGGCTAAGAGAAACGGAAACTGAATATTTGTTTTCGCATGGTGGTGGTGGTTCTGGAATTTCTACTTTTGCATTTTTTGATCACAATAAAAGATATGGGGCCGTTTTTTTTATAACTGGTGATTGGCATGATAAAGGATACGACCGCAGTTTTTTTGATCTTTTTAGAAAACATTTTAAAAATGTGAAGAAAAATGATTAAAGTATTCTTAACCTTAGTTATTTGAATTCAAACACAAAAAACTAATATTTTATGAAAAAAGAATGCACGTAAAAACCATGAAAAATCGCTGGTGCTGACCCCGAATAACTGTAACGCAAAAACAATTAGAACAGTTGCAAGAATAATTCATATGCACAGTTGCTTATTTAATTATCACCAACAAAGAGCTGAAGTCGAAGGAATGATACTTAAACTGGATAAAGATAATGGGTTACATGACTGGAAGACAGAACACCAGGCGGTAACAGGCGGTATATTTTATTGCCGAGCCAGTGCGGGTTTCAGTGTTTTTGCATCTAATAAACCTTTGTGTAACTTGACAGTGAAGTGCTTCGAAATCGGCAATAAAAACATACCGCCAATCCGTTATATCTTTCCATTAGCGAAAATATGCGCTTTATAATCAATCCCTGAATAAATACCAATACAGCTTATTCCAGTCTAGCCCCCCGCCTAAGCGGGGGCTTTCTCGTATTCATGAATATCTGACTTAAATTTCCTCACCATCTGCCCGCAGTTGCTGCCTATGGCATTCTCCTCCATGTTCCCCACCGACCTTATGACCTCATATCCTAGCTCCAAGAACTCTCTGGCCTTCTGTTCGATAATCTGATGCGCCATATAATTCTCGGTTATGCATCGCAGATAATTCTCATTGGCCGTAGCCGTTGGGTTTAGCGGCGTCAGCTTTATGGCAAATATTTCCGGATCGAAATATCCGGCTATTTTCACGGCTTCCACCGGGATCCCCGGCGACAGGGCGAAATTCAGGGACGGCTGGCGGCTGCCGGGACGGTAAAACCTTCTTCCCAAGTCGGCCATTTGCGGCCAGCTCATTTTGGGATAGGGGATCAGCTGGTCCCGCATTTCCAAGTCGGTGGTGTTCATGGAGAACTGCAGCTGCATATCGGAGAACCTCTGTGAGGCATTCAATAACGATTCGAACCACTTATCCCGCCCGGCCGGGGCCATGGTGGCGATGCAGGGCATGGCGCCGGGATGGCTGTCGGCCAGCCAATGGATAACGTCGATCACCGCATCGTTTAAAGCCGGTTCGCCCATCCGGGCGAACTGTATTTTCAGTTTCGGACATTTTTGCGGATCTAGATCACGATTCTCCGACAATACATATTCTATCTGATCCCTGATCTCGGACAGCGACAGGTTGCCTTTGAAATTGCCCCCGGCGTCGCACATCAGACAGCCCACCGGACAGCCCAACTGGCTGGATACCACTATCACCCATTTTTTGTCCCGTCCCCCGGCCGCCGGTTCGCATGAATCCACGAATTCCACCATTAGGGATGGATCTCCCCGCATCTCGGCCAGATAAACGCTGGCCAGCTCTTTTCTCCCGTTCTTTCCGATGATCCTCATTCTTTGTTTTCCCGTATGAAGTTATAGGCCATTGTGGTTTTTTTGATGCCGTCGCCGAAGGCGATGGCCGCCTGCTTTTGCTGCGGATGAGCCAGATCGCCGGCCAGATAGATACCGGCGTTCAGACATTGCCGTGCGCTGGAGCTTAAAACCGGGACATTCCTTGTGCTGCCGATGGCAGCCAGGCAATAATCGTATCTGCGGAGGATTTTTCTCTCCCCGTTCCTCAAAAATGCTGATATGCCATTGCCGTCTTCTGTGATTTTCTCGATAAAGGTATTGTATTTTACGGACACACCCGATTCCTTGGCTTCCCGCCGCAATGAATCGAAAACCCTGTCGTTTGAACCCCTGACCGCAAGGGTGATCTCAAAACCTTTCTCCGCCAGACTGCAGGCCTGGTCGAAGGCCACCTCGCCGCCGCCGATTACCAATATTCCTCCTTTTCGCCTTCCCCTGGGGATATCCGTCCACCGGTAAAACAGCTTTTTATCTTCCAATTCTTGTGGAGCTACGATTCTGCTTAGTTTTTTGGGCAAAAGGCCGGTGGATAATATTACCGCTTTGGACTTGTAGGTGTTGTGCTTGGCGGCAATGATGAATATCCCTTTATCATTTTTTACGGAAGAAACAGGGCCGGTAATTATATTTACGCCGCTATTCCGGGCCTGAGCGACCAGCGAACAATACAGCTCGGGCCCTGACAGACCGCCCTCACCGGCCAGGGGGAAATTTTCCACCTTTCGGGCCAGCAGCAGCCGGCTCTGCGGCTCCTCTCTCTCGATGAGCAAATGGGCCAGCCCCAAGTGCGCCGCCTGAATGACGGCGCCCAGCCCGGCCGGCCCGGCCCCGATGATGAGGAGATCGTATATTTTCATATTCTCTTTGGATTCCCGCCTGCGCGGGAATGACCATGCAGCAGTTCTGATAGCCCAACGGTTCGGCAGAAGCCGTGCTTTAAAGCCAGAAGCGCAGCCTGGTGGTATCCTTTGCCCTTGGAACAGCAGGCGTCTGTAACTATGGTCGGCCGGTAGCCCAGCATGAACCCGTGCCGTACGGTGGTATCCACGCACAGATGGGTCATCACCCCGCAGATCACCAGATGGGTGATCTTTTCTTTTTTAAGCAGGGCGTCAAGTTTGGTCCTGAAGAAAGCCGAGAAATGTTCTTTTCTTATTTTCACTGCGCCCGGGACGACATCGATCCGGTCAAAATATTCGCTTTCCCATCCCGACGGCAGATGCTCCCAGCGTTCGGCCATCAGGTTGCCGGGCTTTGTTGGCGCAGTATGGCTGGTATAGATGACCGGCCATTTATTCTTCCGGGCTGTTTCTATCAGCAGGTTGATCTTGGGCAGGATCTTTTTGCTGTCCGGCAGATAGGCCGGGGAGGTCTTATCAAAGAAGTAATTCTGACAGTCTATGACCAATAGTGCATATTTATTCATAAAATCTTCCTTTATCAGACGTATTCAGCGCCTGTTATTCCCGCGAAGGCGGGAATCCAAGAAGCATCCGGCCAAACAAAAAAACCCAGGCCGCAGATGCGGTCTGGGTGGCTTGAAAGCCTAGTGCATGACCGAAATTTAAATCATTTTATTCCGACGCCAATTGGCCCTTTGATCTGGATTCCCGCCTTGCGGGAATGACCCTCTGGTTGATTAATGGCCTTCGGAAAGCTCCAGCAGAACCCCCTTGGTGGACTTGGGATGGACGAAGGCGATCTTGTGGCCGCCGGCCCCCACCCGGGGTGTCTTATCGATAAGCTGATAACCCTTGGCCGTCAGCTCCTCCAGGGCCTTTTCGATGTTATCCACCTTGAGCGCCAGGTGGTGGATGCCCTCTCCCTTGGCCTCGATGAATTTGGCGATGTTGCCGTCCGGCACAGTGGATTCCAGCAGTTCGATGCGGCTCTCGCCCACCGGGATGAAGGCCACCTTCACCTTCTGGCTCTCCACTGTTTCGGTCCCTTCCACCGCCAGGCCTAAACCCTCGGTGTAAAGTTTCTGGGCCTCTTCGAGGCTTTTGACGGCGATGCCGATGTGATCGATCCCTTTGATATGCATGCGATGCTCCAGTTTTTAATTTTAAATATTTTATTTATTATTCACAAACAGGGTCTGGGTGGGATAGGCAAACTCTATCTTCTTTTTGGCAAAGGCCTCCATGATGGCCAGGTTGATCTGCTGCTGGATATCCATATATTTCAGGTAATCTCCTCCCTCCACATAATAGACGACCTCGAAGTTAAGGCTGAAATCCCCGTAGGAGGCAAAGTGCGCCCGGTCGAAGATGGCACAGGGAATATTTTTAATGATCCCCCCTATGATGCCCGGTATCTCCTTCATCTTCTTGGCGCCGGTGCCGTAGGTGACCCCGATCTTGAACACCACCCGGCGATTGATCATCCTCTTGTAATTGCGCAGGCGGGAATTGGTCAGGTCGGTATTGGCAAATATCAGTTGCTCGCCGCCCAAGCTGCGGACCCTGGTGCTCTTGATGCCGATGTGCTCCACCGTGCCCTGAAATTCTCCCACTATAATGAAATCGCCGATCTCGAAAGGCCGGTCGAAGAAGATGGAGAAATAGCTGAACAGGTCCCCCAGCACCTTCTGGGCGGCAAAAGCCAATGCCAGACCACCGATGCCCAGCCCGGCCACCAGGGCCGAGATCTTGACCCCGAAGTTGTCCAGCAGGATGATCAGGGCCAGGCTCCAGACCACCAGCTTTAGGACTGTCAGTATCCCCCGGTAGGCCGTGTTCTGCGAAGAGTCCTCTCCTCCACGCTTCTTCCAGTAGGTTTCCACGGAATAAACCGCCAGGGACAGAATCAACTTGGCCGCTAAGTAGGTCAGAACAATGGCTCCGGCAATGTTGATGGCCTTGTGGGCCATGGGAACGACATGGAGATTCTGAATGCTCAGGTACACCGCTCCCAAGTAAAGCATGGGAATAACCTTCTTGTCTATGGCTTCAACCAGACGGTCATCAAATTGGTTGGCGGTCTTTTCAGCCAACTTCTTCATCCGGGCGATGACGATCAGGTCGGCTATCTTGATTATTATGGCCGATCCTGCAAGGATGCCCAGACTTACCGCGTAATCCAACACCCGGTTATTTAAAAATGTTTGGCTCAGGAACTCATTCAAAATCATCACCCCGTTTTCAGATCTGCAGTTCTTTTATGATATCACCGGCCACCGTGTAGGGGTCGGCCTTTTTTGAGTAGATATCCTCCAGGTTCTCCCTGGTTTCCATATCATGGGTCAGTTTTAAGGCGGCCCACCTGTCCAACTGGTTGGTGATGATGGTGTGCACCTCGTCCCGGATCCGCTTTTTTCTTTTTTCGGCCAGCCGGCCGTCCGAGTTCAGGTAGCCCCGGTGTTTTTCTATGGCCCCGGTCAATTCTGCGGTGCCCTGATCGTCCTTGGCGATGGTCTGGATTATGGGCGGCAGGAAGGTATTTTCGTCCATCTCCCTGACCGACAACAACTGTTCCAGCTCAATCACACAGCGTTCAATGCCTTCCCTGTCGGCCTTGTTGATGGCGAAGATGTCGGCGATCTCCATGGTGCCGGCCTTGAGCACCTGGACGTCGTCACCCAGGCCCGGCACGGTGACCAGCACCGTGGTGTCCACCCGGCCGGCCACCTCCACCTCGGACTGCCCGATGCCCACCGTCTCGAAGATCACGATGTCGTAACCGGCCGCATCCAATATCTTGGCGGCATCGGAGGTGGCCAGGGCCAGCCCGCCCAAATGCCCCCGGCTGCCCATGGAACGGATGTATACACCCTGATCGGTGGCGTGTTTCTGCATCCTGACCCGGTCGCCCAGAATGGCCCCGCCGGAGAAGGGGCTGGTGGGATCCACCGCCAGCACCCCTACCTTCTTTTTGTGCTTTCGGTAATGCTTGATCAGCTTGTCCACCAAAGTGGACTTGCCTCCGCCCGGCGGCCCGGTGATGCCCAAAAGATAGGCCCGGCCGGTATGAGGGTAGAGCTCTTTGAGCAGCTCCGCCGCCTCCGGCTGTCCGCTTTCTGCCAGGCTGATGCCCCGGGCGATGGCCCGGATATCCCCGGCTAATATTTTATCTGTCAGTTCGTTCATTTATATCGAAATTGCTGCATAAACCGCCAAGACGCGAAGACCGCTAAGTATGATCAAATTCCCCTGTGGCTCTGTGCCTCCGTGGCCATTTTAATTTTTGTTGATGTAATCCACCACTTGCTGGGAAGAAGTCCCCGGAGTGAAGATCTCCTTGATCCCCGCAGCTTTCAGGCCCGGGATGTCGTCGGCCGGGATCACCCCGCCGCCGAAGACCTTGATGTCCGGGGCGTTCTTCTCCTTGAGCAGCTGCACCACCCTGGGAAACAGGGAGTTGTGGGCCCCGGACAGGCAGGACAGCCCCACCCACTGCACGTCCTCCTGGACGGCGGCGGCGGCGATGGCCTCCGGGGTCTGGCGCAGGCCGGTGTAGATCACCTCGAAACCGGCGTCGCGCAGGGCCCGGGCGATGTACTTGGCGCCGCGGTCGTGCCCGTCCAGGCCGGGCTTGGCAATGAGGATGCGGATCTTGTTAGGCATGTGAATGCTCCGATTATATTTAATCTTTTACTTGTTTACAGCTTCTCTGGTCTCTTCTTTGAGTCTCTTAACCACCCAATCGCTTTTATCAAGCACTTCTTCGTTGGTAAACCGTATCACTTTTACTCCGTAAGCAGTGATGATATGATCCCGCAGTTCGTCGTAACCCTTCTGTTGTTCGTGAATACCGCCGTCAATTTCAATTACAAGGCCAATCTCATTACAGTAAAAATCGGCTATGAACCCGTGGATGACTTGCTGACGCCGGAAGTGAAGCCCTTCGATCTGGTTTTGCCTAACCATATTCCAAAAAGCTTTTTCAGCCAGGGTCATCTTTTTCCGAAATTCTTTGGCAAGCTTAAGCTTTTTGTTGTTCACTTTTTGACGTTTGATTAACAACGTACGCATAGTTTTTACCTAACCCCTGCCCCTTCCCCTTTGGGGAAGGGGTTCTCTGTTCCCCCTCCTAAAGGGAGGGGGGTAGGGGGGCGGTCCGTACCTATCCCCCGCAACCAATCCGCTTGGCGATGAGGATGCGGATCTTGTTAGGCATGTGAATGCTCCGATTATATTTAATCTTTGATATTGTGTGACTACAATTATGTCCCAAAAATTTTCGCCCTAAAAAGAAAGAACACCGCGCCCAGCAGGCACAGCCCGGCCCACAGGTAATCCATGCTGGGCTTCTCCCTTAAATACAAAATGGAAAACGGCACGAACACGCTTAAGGTGATCACTTCCTGCAGGATCTTCAGCTGACCCACATTCATTACCTGGTATCCGATGCGGTTGGCCGGCACCTGCACCAGGTACTCGAACAGGGCAATGCCCCAGCTGACCAGGGCGGCCAAGAACCAGGAGCGCCCGGACATGTTCTTAAGGTGCCCGTACCAGGCAAAGGTCATGAAGATGTTGCTGACGCACAGCAGGCCGGTGGTTAGGTAGTATGGTTTCATAAGTTTAACCTCTCCCTTTCCCTCCCCTCGAGGGTAGGGAAAGGGGGTGGGGTTACAGCACCACCGATTCCTGGTATTCCCCGAACACCTCCCTTAAGACTCCGCAGATCTCACCCAGCGTGGCGTACTTCCGCACCGCGTCCACGATGAAGGGCATCAGGTTCTCGCTGCCGTGGGCCGCCCGGTGGATCTCGCTCAGCGCCTTCTTCACCGCCTCGTTGTCCCGCTTGGCCTTCATCTCGGCCAGCCGCTTCATCTGGGCGTCCTGCACGGCCTGCGAGACCTTCAGCAGATTTTTGGGAGACTCTTCCTTGACCGTGAACTTGTTGACCCCGACCACTATCCGCTCCTGGGCCTCCACGTCCTTCTGGAAACGGTAGGCGCTGTCCTGGATCTCCTTCTGGACATAGCCCTTCTCGATGGCTTTCACCATCCCGCCCAGCTTGTCTATCTTGGCGATGTATTCCAGGGCCGCCTTCTCGATCTCGCTGGTGCGGGCCTCCACATAATAGGAGCCGGCCAGCGGATCGACCGTGTCGGCCGCGCCGGACTCGTGGGCCACGATCTGCTGGGTGCGCAGGGCGATGCGGACCGAGTCCTCGGTGGGCAGGGCCAGGGCCTCGTCGCGGGAATTGGTGTGCAGGCTCTGGGTGCCGCCCAATACCGCGGCCAGCGTCTGGATGGTGACCCGGATGATGTTGTTGTCCGGCTGCTGGGCGGTGAGGGTGCTTCCGGCGGTCTGGGTATGGAAGCGCAGCATTTGCGATGAGGCCTTCTGGGCCTTGAACCGCTCCTTCATGATGCGGGCCCAGATCCGACGGGCGGCCCGGAACTTGGCCACTTCTTCCAAAAGATCGTTGTGGGAGTTGAAGAAGAACGACAGCCTGGAGGAGAAATCGTCCACGCTCAGGCCCGAGGCGATGGCCGCCTGGACGTAGGCGATGCCGTCGGCCAGGGTGAAGGCCACTTCCTGGGTGGCGGAAGAACCGGCCTCGCGGATGTGGTAGCCCGAGATGGAGATGGTGTTCCATTTGGGCACCTGCTTGGCGCAGTATTCAAAGATGTCGGTGATCAGCCTCATGCTGGGGGTGGGGGGGAAGATGTAGGTGCCCCGGGCGATGTATTCCTTAAGGATGTCGTTCTGGATGGTGCCGTTCAACTGGTCGGCCTTCACCCCCTGCTTTTCGGCCACCGCCACGTACATGGCCAGCAGCACTCCGGCCGGGGCGTTGATGGTCATGGAGGTGGAGACCTTGTCCAGCGGGATGCCGTCGAACAGTATTTCCATGTCGGCCAAAGAGTCGATGGCCACGCCGACTTTCCCGACTTCGCCGGCGGACATGGGATCATCGGAGTCGTAGCCGATCTGGGTGGGCAGGTCGAAGGCGATGGACAGCCCGGTCTGGCCCTGGGCCAGAAGATACTTGTAGCGCTTGTTGGATTCGGCCGCGTCGCCGAAGCCGGCATACTGGCGCATGGTCCAGAACTTTCCCCGGTACATGGTGGGCTGGACCCCGCGGGTATAGGGGTACTGCCCGGGGAAGCCCAGGTCTTTCTGGTAGTCCAAACCCTCGGTCTCGCAGGGGGTGTAGACCCGCTTGACCTCGTCGCCGGAGGTGGACAGAAAAACCTTCTTGCGCTCGGGATATTTGGCCAGCATCGGCTGGACGCAGGTGTTGTGCCACTCGGTTAAAGTGGTGAACAGATCGTTCTTTTGTTTCGAGGCCGCTGGCTTATTAGCGGTCATATTTTTTTTGACCGCAGCCTTTGGGACGGTCTTTTTACCGGCCGGCCCAGCCTTTTTTATGATCTTCTTTTGGGGGGCTTTCCCTGATTTTTTCATGTCTCACCTAAAAATATATTGATTATTAAATGTTACGAATTAACGGCTTTCATTATATCACTACCCCATTTAAAAAGCAAAAAATATTTAATTAAATTTTATTGACAAAGTATCGTCAATACATTATCCTTAAAGCGGAAAGGGTGACACTGTGGACAGATACACCAAAATATATATTTCCGGCTATGATTCACCCCTCGGCCGGCTGTACCTGGCGGCCACCGACAAAGGTCTTTTGCGGATCGCTCCGGCAAAAGGTTCCGAATTGTCTTTCATATTGGACCTGGGAATAAGACATTTCGACCTGGTGCCCAGCGAAAAACCCTTTCTGCCGATCAAAAAACAGCTGGACAGATATTTTGAAGGTCAGCCGGTGGTCTTCAGATTCCAGGCCGATATCAGCCGCGGCACCGGCTTCCAGAGAAGCGTCTGGAGGAAACTGTCCGGCCTGCTACCCGGTCAGATGATGACCTACGGCATGCTGGCCCGGGAGATAGGCCGGCCCAAAGCTTACCGTGCCGTTGGTCAGGCGGTGGGAGCCAACCCCCTGCCGATCATCATCCCCTGCCACCGGGTGATCGCCTCCGACGGCTCTCTGGGCGGCTTTGCCTGGGGAATAAAGGTCAAGAAAAAACTGCTATCCATTGAAGGGATGGACTTATGAAAAAGACAGCCCCGTCAAAAGAAAGAAGAAAGTTTATACGGCTGCCGGTGGAGATAAGGGTGAAATATAAAGCCCTTAAGGAGGTCATTGACACCAGCGGGTTAAAACCGGCCAAGGTGAAAAACCTGAGCTCCGGGGGGATACTTTTTCATTCCGGCAAAAAACTAGGCAAGGACGATACCCTGCAGTTAAAACTTGATTTTGCCAGGGGCAAAAGCAAATATGATCTGGCGGCCATCGGCCAGGTGGTGCGCTGCAGCGCATTGAAAAACGGGCAATACACCATCGGGGTGCGATTTTTGGAGATATACTCGGACGACCTGGATCTGTTGAAGGGCTTTATCGAGAAGAAGGCCAAGAGGCCGGGCAAATGATGGCATACATCTGAAACAGAAAAGGGCGGTTTTACCGCCCTTTTCTGTTTCAGACCCCGAGCCCATAAAAATGATGGTTTCCCCTGCTTTGGTCCGCCAGGCTTATCATAGGCAATTAAAACCTCACCCTGTCGCCGGCCTTGACCCCATTCTGCCCAAACCACCCGGCGTTGGCCTCGATAACATAAAGGGCCGGGGCCAGCGACCGGTAGCGTGGCCCCTCATCCAGCGGTTTCATGGTCAGGATGTTGATGATCACTCCCTGTTCGGAGATGAAGGCGATGTCCAGCGGCAGAAAGGTGTTCCTCATCCAGAATGACTGCATCTGGGGATACTCGAAGATGAACAGCATCCCCTCATCACCCGGCATAGTTTTCCTGAACATCAGTCCCTGCTCCCGGGATCGCGGGTTATCTGCCACCTCCGCCCATAAGACGCTTTGCCCCACGGCCAGCTTGATCCTTCCGGGACGCTCCGGTTGTATCTGGTCGGTCTTGTCCCGTGGATAAGCTTTTTCAATTTTTTCCCGGCAGCCGGCGATCAGTGCCAGGGCCAAAATCGTTATGACTGTTTTTGAATGATTTCCCATTTTTCCTTTCGGGCGAGGCGCCATGAACCATCCCGGCCCGGGCTGGCCTGAGGCGACAAAAGACCGGCCGCAGAAAGATGCGGCGGTTACTTATTCAAGTTGAAGATGACCATCCTCAGGGTGGTCATCTCCTCGATGGCAAATTTCGCCCCCTCCCGGCCCAAGCCGCTGTTTTTATTGCCGCCATAGGGCATGTGGTCGATCCGATAGGAGGGAAAATCATTGATCAGGATGCCGCCCACATTGATCCTTTTGACGGCCGCCAGGGCCCGGTTGATATTGGAGGTGAATACGCCGGCCTGCAAGCCATACTGGCTCTGATCGCATTTGACAATACCCTCTTCAAAGCTGGATACTTTTTCCACCACCGCCACCGGGCCGAATATTTCGTCCCGGACCACTTTCATCTCCGGCTTGGTGTTGGTGAGGATGGTGGGATAGTATATATTTCCCTCTCTTCTCCCGCCGCAGACGGCCTCGGCCCCCTGGGCCACGGCTTCTTTTACCCATTCCTGGACCCGGCCGGCCTCCGATTCCGCTATCATCGGTCCGATATCGGTATCCTGGTCCAGGGGGTTGCCGATCTTAAGCTTTTGGGTCCCGGCGGCGAATTTTTCCATGAATTCCGCATAACGGCTTTGGTGCACATATATCCGTTGCACGGAAATGCAGACCTGTCCCTGATTGTAAAAGGCCCCCAGGATACAGCGCTTGACGGCGTAATCCATGCTTTCAATATCTTCATCTATCACCACCGCGCTGTTGGACCCCAATTCCATGGTCAGCCTTTTCAATCCGGCATTTTTGACGATATGCTCTCCCACCTCCCGGCTTCCGGTGAAACTTATCTTGGATATCCGCCGGTCCCTGATCAGCATCTCGCCGACCTCGCCTCCCGGCCCCGGCAATAGGCTTATGGCTTCCCGGGGCAGGCCAGCCTCGATAAAAGCCTTTACCAGCGCTATCCCTGAAAGGGGGGTGGCCGTGGCCGGTTTGAGGATCACCGGACATCCGGCGGCGATGGCCGGCGCCACCTTATGGGCCGCCAGGTTCAGGGGAAAGTTGAAGGGGGTGATGGCCGCCACCACCCCGATGGGGTGCCTTTCGTAATATCCCACCCGGCCCTCGCCTGACCGGCCGGCGTCAATCGGCAGGGTCTGGCCATGAATGCGCTTGGCTTCCTCGGAGATGTATTCGAGATTCTCCACGCAGCGCTCGACCTCGGCCCTGGCGTAGCGGCAGGGCTTGCCCGCTTCGCGGGCGATGGTAACCGTCAGCTGGTCCATCTGCCGGTCGATGATCCCGGCGGCAGCGCGGATGATGGCCGCCCGGCGGTGGGCCGGCAGTTCAGCCATTACTTGCTTGGCCGTTTCCGCGGCCGTTACTGCCTCATCTACTTGAGCGCTCTCGGCGGCCTGGACTTCGGCCATCGTTTCGCCGGTGTATTTGTCCCGCACCTTGAACCGTTTCCCTGAAACTCTTTGGTGCCCGGCGATGTTCAATTTATGAATAATGTTCATATCATCCAACCGTTTTTTTACATTGCCGATTTCTTCTTCGCCTTCTGCTTGGCCAGCCCCAGGATCAGCCCCAGCGCTATGGCCAGCAGGGCCGCCACCACCACCCGGAACTCCGGCGGCAGCATGTAATTCACCGATTGGACCGGAAGCCAGAACCAGATTATTGACCCGCCCACTATCCTGAACATATTGTCCCAGTCTATGTTCCGGTAGGTCTCTATCAGCGGCCACCTGGAGAATAGCTTATTGTTGTCGATCAGGGTGTCGGTGATCCGGTGGAAGGTCATGAAGGGAAAGCCGAACACCGCCTGAAAGAAGAATGATTTCCAGAAGGCGGTCAGCCAGGGAAATCCCCGGCCCGGCAGATAGCCCTGGTCCAGCAGGCCTTCGGTCCCGGCCGAGAACAGGGGAAAGGCCAGGGTCATCATAATTCCGAGCAGACCCCAGACCAGGGACCGCTGCCACAACCGGATGCCCTTGAGCTGCCATTGGCCGGAGACCACCTTCCGGCTAAGCAGTTCGCCCATGGTCCCCAGCAGAATGAACTTGGCCATGCCCATCAGGTAGGGATGGGCCCGGGTGGTCATCACGAATAATTCTCTGGTGCCGGGGATGATCAGAATGGTCAGCACCCCGCCAAGCAGCAGGACCCAGATCAAGGAAAGTAAAAGATCCAAGACACTGTTCTTCTGTTGTTCCATTCTTGATGAAGCGCTTTATATGGTAAGTTAAATCTGCGTCAATCTGTGAAATCTGTGGATACGTTATTTCAAGTCCCCGGGCAGATGAATGGCGAACTTGCAGTGCTCGTCACCGCTGATGACGGCCTCCAGCGTTTCCACCCGGACCTTGGTCTTAAAGATCCCTTCGTAGATCCCCTTGTACCACCCCGCGCTGCAGTGGCAGTATTCCTTGGGAATGCGGTTTTTTGTGGCGCGCATCAGGGGGCAGAAACAGGCCGCCATTTGTTTTTCGTAGGGCGTTGTGGCCTTGGCAAAGGCTTCCGGGTCGCGCGGATCGCGGATCTCGTAGATCACGCTGCCCTCCCGGTAGGGATGGCCGAATTTAGCCCGCTCCGCCCCCATGGCTTCCAGCACCCTATCCACGCTTTTGGTCTCGGCATACAGCTTGGCCAGAGCGTCTATCGGCCCGGTCCCGAATTCCTCGGTAAAGACGCAGGCCCGGCCCTGCATGATCTCCTCCCGGGCCGGCTGTTCCGGAACGGCCGTCTCCAGCCGCTTCATGGCTTGTTCCGACCAGACAGCGTAATCTTCCGGGCAGTCAGGGACCTGGTCATAGCCCGCTATCACGGAAGCTCCCTTGCCGGGAGCATGGCGGTCTATCTGGGCCGCCCATTTTTTCATTTTATCCGCCAGCCACGCCATTTCACATTCCTTTCAAAAGATGGTGGATCGGATCGCTTGTCCCAAAACTACCGGCCCATGGCCTTCTTCATGGTCTCGCCCATCTCGGCCGGGGTTCTGGCCACTTTGATGCCGCAGGACTTCAGAACCTTCACCTTTTCGGCATAGGTGCCCTTGCCCCCGGAGATGATGGCTCCGGCGTGGCCCATCCTCCGGCCCGGCGGCGCGGTGGCCCCGGCGATGAAGGCCGCCACCGGCTTGGGGAAGTTCTTCTTTATCCAGCGGGCGGTCTCCTCCTCCAGCGACCCTCCGATCTCGCCGATCATCAGCACCGCCTTGGTCTGCTTGTCGGCCTGGAACAGCTCCAAAGCATCGATGAAGTTGGTTCCTATCACCGGGTCGCCGCCGATGCCGATGCAGGTGCTCTGGCCGATGCCCAGCTTGGTCAGTTGATTGACCGCTTCGTAGGTCAGCGTCCCGCTGCGCGAGATCACGCCCACCGAGCCCTCCTTATGGATGGCGGCCGGCATGATGCCCACCTTGGCCTTGCCCGGCGAGATGGCTCCCGGACAGTTGGGCCCTATCAGACGGGTCTTTTTGCCCTGCAGGTAGCGCTTGACGAACATCATGTCGTTGGCCGGCACGCCCTCTGTGATGCAGATCACCAGCTCCAGCCCGGCATCCACCGCCTCCAGGATGGCGTCCCGGCAGTACAGGGCCGGAACGAAGATCATGGTGGCGTTGGCCTTCTGTTTTTCCACTGCCTCGGCCACGGTGTCGAACACTGGATATCCTTCATGAACAGTACCGCCCTTGCCCGGCACCACCCCGCCCACGAACTTGGTGCCGTATTCGGCGCATTTCAGGGAGTGAAAGGTGCCATGCTGTCCGGTGAAGCCCTGGCAGATCAACCGTGTATTTTTATCAACTAAGATTGCCATATATTCCTTTCTTTCAGTGCCTCGGACTACTTGGTTGAACTATGATTGTTCCGTTGTTTGCTGATGGGGTCCGTTTGTCACCTCAGCGCTGCCGCTGAAAAGAGGCAGCCGTTAAGAATTTGGCATTGTTTGAGCGCAGCGAGTTTGGCAAATTTAGGCTGCCGTTATGATGCTTCAAAGCAGCGGTGTAGCGACGAGCTTTTTTCTTTTTGGTTCTTTTCATTTTGGCGGCACAAAAAAGAAAAAGAACATTCATGAAAATATTTTATCCTGTAGCTGCTTCTTTGACTATCAACTGGGCCGCCTCGCCCAGCGACGCAGCCGGGATTATCTTCAGGCCTGAGCCGGCCAGTATCTTTTTTCCCTGTTCCACGTTGGTTCCGTCCAGCCGGGCCACTATCGGCACCTTCACCCCCAGGGTCTTGGAGGCCGCCACTATCCCCTCGGCGATCACGTCGCACTTCATGATCCCGCCGAAGATGTTCACCAGTATGCCCCGGACGTTGGGATCGGACAAAATTATCTTGAAAGCCTCGGTCACCTTTTCCGTCGAGGCGGAACCACCGACATCGAGAAAGTTGGCCGGGCTGCCGCCGTAATGCTTGACGATGTCCATGGTGGCCATGGCCAGGCCGGCCCCGTTCACCAGGCAGCCGATGGTCCCGTCCAGCTTGATGTAGCTGAGGTCATGTTTGGAGGCCAGCACCTCGTTGGGGTCCTCCTCGTCTATGTCCCGCAAGGCTTGTATCTCGGGGTGCCGGGCCAGGCCGTTGTCGTCGAAGGTTATTTTGGCGTCCAGCGCAAACAGCGTGTCCTCGGGCGTCCGCACCAGCGGGTTGATCTCCACCAGCGAGGCGTCCTTACTGATGAACAGCTGGTACATCCCGGACATCACTTGATTGAGCTGTTTGGCCAAAGCGCCCTTGAAGCCCAGCCGGCGGGACATCTCCGTTCCGTGGTAGGCGCGGTAACCGGACACCGGGTCGACCGCCACCTTGATGATCTTGTCCGGCGTTTCCGCCGCCACTTTTTCGATCTCCACCCCGCCCTCGGTGGAGCCGATGAAGATGTAGCTGGCGGTGGCCCGGTCGGCCAAAAAGCCCAGATAGTATTCCTTGGCGATGCGGGTGTCCTCGGCCACCATAATCCGGCGTACCAGTTTTCCCCTGGGCCCGGTCTGGGGCGTAACCAAGATCATGCCCAGAATGTTTTTTGAGTGGGTCAATGCCTCGTCCTTGGACTTGGCCAGCTTGACCCCGCCGGCCTTGCCCCTTCCGCCGGTGTGGGCCTGGGCCTTGACGATCCAGGGCGGGCCGATCAGCCGGGAGAGTTTTTGCTCCACCTCGTCAACGCTGACGGCCATGAAATCCGGTTTGACCGGGATCCCGTGGTCGCGCAAAAGTTGGCGGGCTTGGTATTCGTGAATGTTCATGTTGTTTATTAAAAGTTTTATATTAAATAGTGCATTTTATTCTCTGGTGAATAAATAGGCAATATAACCCAGGAAACACATCGGCAAGATACTTATTATAGGTATGAATAGAAATCCGATCACAGCCGTTGATGACCCTGGTGAATTTGTGTATATCGAATGCCAAATTGAAAAATGACCTATTATTGTTGCTATAAGTGTCCCAACGATTCCACCTATGCACATGGCATATGCTTTTCTTATAGATCCTTCCGAAGTGTAATAAAACAAATATGCCGTTAGAACAAGAAACGGAATTAAGCTTGTTAATTCTATAAAAAATAAATTATGCCCTTCTTTAAATTGTGAAACATATATTTCCTGAAATGCCATAAATATTCCACTTTTACCATAAACCACCTTAACATATAATAAAACTGATGGTGCCACAAGCACACCAACCATCAATGGAATAAAAGAACAAACAAGACGTTGTTTTAAATTCTTCATTTTACGCCACCCGGTTAGTTTCAACCCCCTTCTCAAAATCCGCAATATTCCTGAACGTCACTTCCAGCTTCCGTAACAGCGCCTCATGCGTTTTATATCCCAAATGCGGCGTCAGCACTGTATTCTTGGCAGTCAGCAGTGGGTTGTCTTGGCTGGGCGGCTCGCTTCCGAACACGTCCAGCCCGGCGCCGGCCAGTTTCCCGTCGTTGAGCGCCTGGGCCAAAGCCGCCTCGTCGATCAGCCCGCCCCGGGCGGTATTGATCAGATAAGCCGAGGGTTTCATTTTGGTAATCCGCTCCGCGTTCATTATATGCTTGGTCCCGGCATTAAGCGCCAGGTGCAGGGAAACAATGTCCGACTCTTTCAGCAGATCGTCCAGGCCGCAGTAGGTCCCGCCCAGTTTCTCAAACTCATCCTTCTTGGCCCGATTGTATCCCAGCACCTTGCAGCCGAAGGCGGCGAACAGTTTGGCCGCGGCCAGCCCGGTGGCCCCGGTGCCAACGATCCCCACCGTCTTGCCCCTCAGCTCCACGCCATCCGGGAAAGCAAAGAACTTCTGTTCGGTCTGGCGGGCGTGGGCGTCGCCCTTGGGAATATTACGAAGCAGTGACAGAGCAAGACCCAATGCAAGTTCTGCCACCGAGTCGGTGGAATACCCCGGCGTGTTGTAGACCGCTATCCCCTTCTCCCGGCAGGCCTCCAGGTCCACGTGGTCGTACCCGGTAAAGGAGATGGAGATCATTGACAGCGCGCAGTTCCGGATGGTCTGGCCGTCTATCGGCAGGCTGCCGGTGATCAGATACCTGGCGGCGCCCACCAGCTCGGTCAGCGGCCTGCCTTCGGCCAGCTCCGAACCCTTCCAGACCAGCGCATGCCCGGGCAGTATCTCGGCAAAGCGCTGTTGGACCATTTCTCTTGGCACACCCAGTGTCTGGATCAGTATGACCTCAGATGGTTTGTTCATTTTACCAAAGTAAAATTATGGGACACGGATTTACACGGATTACTTTGAGCAATATCTGCGGGGATCGACAATGATCTGCGGGGATCGACAATGATCAGCGGGGATCTGCGTTCCGGTTAGTTTTTGGTTTTTCTAAATTTCTTCGGCCCTTCTTCGTAAAAATCCCGGCCCCGGCAGTCCACCGCCACCACCGCCGGAAGATCCTTCACCGTCAATTTCAAGACGGCTTCGGGTCCAAGTTCGGAGAACAATACCGTTTCCGCCCTGACCACCGTTTGAGCCAGCAAGGCCGCCGCGCCGCCGGTGGCGGCAAAATACACCGCCTGGTGCTTTTTGATCGCTTTAATGACCTCGGGACTGCGGCGGCCCTTGCCGATCATGGCCTTCAGCCCGGCCTTAGCCAAGAGTAAGGGAGTGTAGACATCCATCCTTCCGCTGGTGGTGGGCCCGATGCTGCCGATCACCTTTCCCCTGGGGGACGGAGCCGGCCCGGCATAGAACAATGTCTGGCCCTTAAGATCTATGGGAAGTTTACCGCCCGCAGTTAACAGCTTATGGAACTTCTGGTGTACCGCATCCCTGGCCGTGAACAGTTCGCCCGAGATCAGCACCCGGTCGCCGCTTTTAAGCTTTTTGACTACAGCCCCGCTCAGCGGGAGAGATATTTTTTTCGCCTTCATCACAATGCCACCGTCTGGTGCCGGTGCGCGTGGCAGTTGATGTTCACCGCCACCGGCAGGCTGGACATATGGCAGGGCTCGTGCTCTATGTGCACGCTTAAACATGAGACCGTCCCGCCCAAGCCCTGCGGCCCCAGGCCCGAAGCATTGATCGCTTTCAGGATCTTTTTTTCCAGCTGGTCGTATCTCTTGTCCGGATTCGGTTTTCCCACCGGCCACATCAAAGCTTTTTTGGCCAGCAGCGCACAGCGCTCGAAATTCCCGCCGATCCCCACTCCCACCACCGTCGGGGGACAGGGGTTGGCCCCGACCTGGATCACTGTTTCGGACACAAATGTAACGACTCCCTGCTGGCCGTCCGAAGGCTTTAGCATGGCCAGCCGGCTGGTGTTCTCGGCCCCGCCGCCCTTGGGCATGTAATTTATCTCCAGCCTGCTGCCGGGAACCCGTTCGATGTGCATGATGGCCGGAACATTGCTGCCCGTGTTTTTGCGTAAAAAGACCGGATCGCCCACGCAGGAGGCTCGCAGAAAACCCTGGCGGCAGGCCTTGGCCACCCCTTTGTTTATTGCCTCATGGATCGGGCCGCCTTTTATCTCCACGTCCTTTCCCTGTTTTACGAAGAACACCGCCAGGCCTGTATCCTGGCAGATCGGCATCTTTTGTACTTTGGCAATTTTGGCGTTAAGCAGACACTGATTAAGGATGTCCCGGCCCAGCGGCGACCTTTCCAGTTTCAGGGCTTTGCCCAAAGCCTGTTCGGTGTCCCGGGGAAGAACGCAGTTGGCCTCCCGGCACATTTTCTCCACCGCAGTTGCGATGGCATTGTGTTCTATGGCCCTCATTTTACCACTCCGGCCCGAACCTTTGTCACGGCCTTTTCCAGGGCCTTTTCCAGCAGTTCCATCGGCGGTTTTTTGATGAACCCGTGTTCCATCAGGCCGTGGATCACCGCCCGGGCTTCGCTGATATCCTGTCTGGCCTTAAGATATGCTTCTTTTTTGGTCATGGAACTGCGGGCCACACCGTCCTTGACCGCCTGGGCGGCCACCTCGGCGGTCACCTTGGGGAACAGCTCCCATTCCTCCATGGAGGAGACTATGCGCTCCGGCCTAAGGCCAGAGTCTTCAGCAAATTCCGCTATGGCGTGGGCGGCGGCGATGGCCATGTTGTCTGTGATCTTGGAGGCCCTGGCCAGCAGCGCCCCTTTGAGGATCCCGGGGAATCCCAGCGAATTGTTGACCTGGTTGGGAAAATCGCCCCGCCCGGTGGCCACGATGAAGGCCCCGGCCGCCAGGGCCTGGCTGGGATAGATCTCCGGCACCGGGTTGGCGCAGGCGAAGACGATAGATTTCGAAGCCATCCCCGCTATCCATTCTGGCTTGATCACCCCCGGCCCGGATTGAGAGAGCGAGACCAGAACATCCGCCCCTTTTAGCGCATTTTCAACCTTTATATCATTTACAACCTTTGACCGTTGGCAGATCTCCCATTGCCGGTAGTATCTGGGATCGTTTTTGATGTCGAGGCGGTGCAGGCCCAGGGCGCCGTCAACGTCAAACATCACGCAGTTCTCCGGCTTCCCTCCGGCGGCCATCACCAGCCTGAAGATGGTGGTGTTGGCGGCTCCGGCCCCGTAAAACACTATTTTGACTTCGGAAATATTCTTGCCCGCCAGCTTCAGGGCGTTGATCAGCCCGGCCAGTGTCACACAACCGGTGCCCTGGGCGTCATCGTGCCACACCGGGATGCCGCATTCCTCCCGCAGGGTGTCCAGCACCTTATAACAGTTGGGCTGGGAGATGTCCTCCAGGTTGACCGCCCCGAAACTGGGCTGGGCCATCTTGACAAAGTCGATGATCTTCTGGGCGTCAGGTTTACCGTTTTGATCCCGGCTGTCCATGCACAGCGCCACCGCGTCCACCCCACCCAGGTACTTCATCAAAAAGGCCTTGCCCTCCATCACTCCCAGGCCGCCGGCCGGGCCGCAGTCGCCGTCGCCCAGCACCCGGGTGGAATCCGAGACCACCGCCACCAGGTTGCCCCGGTTGGAAAGGTCGAAGGAGGCCTGCTGGTCGTCCCGGATGGCGGTGGAGACGCCGGAGACCCCGGGGGTGTACCAGAGGTTGAACCAGTTCTTCCCGTACAGCCCGGCCTTGGGCAGGGTCGTCATCTTCCCGCCGTAAAACTTGTGAAGACCGAGGGCCAGCTCTTTAAGCAGGACAGTTTTCCCTTGGGCTATCTGCAGCTGGGTAAATCCCGCCGGAAACAATTTATCCAGATCATCCAAGCTCAGGTCAAAATCCGCCATATCCCCCTTCAATAAATAAGAGCCCCGGCCTTTGGTTATATAAAAACCTCTTCTTTTTCATGTAATGAAGAGGTTTTATAGAATTATCTACCCACGCCTTTTAATCTCTGGTTATTGGCATTGTTTTCCTATCTTCCGCCTTTGGTCTTTTTGCCGCGGGGAACAAAGGGCTCCGCCGGGCGGCTGGCCATGCCGCTGGCAACGGTGGTGCTTCTTAGGGAATTATCTGTCTTGACCGCCGTCTGCGGCCTGGGCCCTTTGGGACTTTTGCTCCTCGACTTGAAATCATTCACCGGCCGTGGAGCCGGCCTCTCCCTGGCGGGCTGGGGCTTTGGCGGAACGGGCCTGGCCTGAGGCTGCACCTTGCCGGCCGGCCGGGGCTGCGGCCCCCTGCCTTTTGGGGCTCCCCGGAATTTTCCCCGGTCGCCGCCTTCGTGACGGGGGGCGGACGGGGTTCCTCTCTGGCCGGGCTTATCTCCCGGCAAACGCGGGGCGATTATCACCCGGCGGAAGTCGGCGTTGCCCACCGCGAAGGTCTTGACGTCGGGGTTGTTCTCCAGGGTCTTGTGGACGATCTTCCTCTGGTGGGGCGGCATCGGTTCCATCTTGTGCTCCTGGCCGCTTTCCTTGACCTTGGCCGCCAGCTGCAAAGCGCGGGTTTTCAGGTCGTCGTTCTGCTTCTCCCTAAAGCCCCCGATATCCAGGCGGACCTCATATTCCGAATCACGGTAGATCTTGTTGATCAGGTATTCCATGGCGGTGATGGCCGCCCCTTGGTTGGCCTGGAGGTATTTTTCGCCCTCGAAGGAATCGATGGTGGCCACCAGAAGGTTTCCCTCCTCGTGGAAGGAACTGACCGTGCCCGGGATTTCCATCTTTTCCAGGATGCCCTCCACCAGCCGCTTGACCCTGGGCTGGGGAAGCACTTTGAGCCTGACCTTGGCCGGCTTGCCCCCGAATATTCCCAGAAATCCGGCGGAGCCCAGGCTGACTATCTCTATCTCCACGTCCTCCCGGTGGATCCCCATTTGTATCAGGCCCTTGTCGATGGCCTGTTCGACGGTCTTGGCTTCTTTTTCTATGAATACGCTCATTTGGTTCTCTTTTGATTTGGTTCTTGATTTAAAAGTGATGTCTGTCCCCGCCTTGGCAATGAACGGCGGATCAGTCCTCGATGGGTTTGTGGCGGACATGGATGATGTACTGCTCGCCGATGGAAAGGATGTTGTATATCAGCCAGTAGAGGTTCAGCCCGGCCGGCAGGCTGCTGAAGATGAACACCATGAACGGCGGCATCATGTAGATCATGAATTTCTGTTTGGGATCCACCGTGGTCATCTTCTGCTGGAAGAACATGGCTATCCCCATCAGGGCCGGCAGCACATAATAGGGATCCTTGATGGCCAGGTCGTTGATCCAGAAGGCGAACGGGGCCTGGCGCAGTTCGATGGTGTTGGCCAGCACGCTGTACAGGGCGAAGAACACCGGCATCTGGAGAAGCAGCGGCAGGCAGCCGCCCAGCGGATTGACCCCGTGCTTCTTGTACAGGGCCATGGTCTCCTGGTTCAGTTTGCCGGGATCCTTCTTGTACTGCTCCTGGATCTTCTTCATCTTGGGCTGGAGCTGCTGCATGTGCTTCATGGACTTCATGCCCTTGTAGGACAGCGGGAAGAAGGCCAGCTTGATGATGATCGAGAACAGGATGATCACTATTCCGTAATTGGGAATGAAGCTGTGCAGCAGCAGCAGCAGCCATAATATCCCGCGGGTCACCGGCTGCAGGGGTTTCCACCCGGTATCGGCCACCTTGTCAAGCTGGGGGAAAACCCCGGCCAGTATCTGATGCTGGATGGGACCCAGATATACCACAATGCTGTCGTAGCCGGATGGTTCGGCCTTCAGCGAGAGCCGGCTGGAGACCCGACCGTCATTCAGCCCCTGCTTGACCGCCACTGCTTTCTTGTTGGACGGGATCATGGCCGCCAAAAAATACTTGGTGCGCACCCCGCTGAATATTATATCGCCAGGAACTTCATCAATATCCGGGTTGGCCAATTTTTTTGCCTTGTCGGTCTCCAGCTTCTGGCCCAGCATCGAGACAGCGGCGTATTCGTTCTCGTCTATCTTCTGGTCCTTCTCGGTAAAATTGAGCCCGCAGTTCCAGAAAAGATTATAGCTCCTGCCCAGAGCAACGTTATCCGGCTTTTCCAGATAGATGTTAAGCGCCAAGCCCGAACCATTGTCCAATAAAGCATAGCGTTTTTTGACTATCAGCCCGTTGCCCAGTTTGATCTGGTAGGTCACCGCCCTGTCGGTCTCCTCAGACACCATGAATACATACTGCGAAAGATCCACCGGAACGCCGTTGGCGGCAAGGTCCATGGTCAGGGCCCGGCCGTTCTCCGGGATCAACTGGACCGCCTGGCCGTCCGGCAGTTTGTAGCCCTTGAGATCGTACTCCACCAGACAGGCCCCCTGATTGCTGAACACCGCCCTGAGATCGGCGGATTCCAGCGTTGACTGGACCACCGGGATCTGCGGGGCGGTTTCCTGGGCCGAAGCTCTTTTTTGGGGTTGGGCGACTATTGAGTCTTCCGGCTGCCCGGCGGTGCTTTCCGCCTCCGGCCGGCCGGCCGCCGGCGATCGCTCCTGCGGCGGCTGGACCGGGGCTTGGCCCTTGGGGCTTAAATACTGGAAAGCCACAAATACCCCCAGGATCAGTATCAGCGCGACAAATGTTCTCTTGTTGGAATCCATTACTAAATATTCTTCCCTTCTTTTGTTTTGAGGCCGGGGACCGGGTCATAACCGCCGGCATGGAACGGATGGCAGCGCAGCACCCGGCGGACAGCCAGCCACGATCCGCGCCACGGTCCGTGAGTCCTGACGGCCCCCAGGGCATAGACCGAGCAGGTGGGGCTGTACCGGCAGGAATCGGGCAACAGCAGTCCCACCGTCATCCGGTAGAATTGGATAAGGAATGCCAATATGAATGTCAGCAAGCTGCTCAGCATGTCTTAATTATCCTCCGATTCGATCTTTCCCCGTTTGATAAGCCCGGCCATCGCCTCCCGCACCCTGATGTATTCAATTATCTGATTTGCGGAGAATACCAGATCGTAGCCCGGCTTCAGCCGGAATTTGATCCTGCGGTAGGCTTCGCGCATCCTGCGTTTCATCAGGTTCCGGGACACCGCCTTCCCCAGTTTTTTCCTTACGATAAAACCGGCCCTGGTGCCGGGCGCCCCCTTCCTTTGGCTGAAGATCAGGGATATCCCGTCCTGGCCCAGGCGGGTGCCGGTTTTCAGAGCTTCGGTAATGTCCTGCGACCTCCGCAGCCGTTCATCCTTTTTGAATCTCTGGTCCATTACCGCCAACTGCCGCCCTCCGGCCCTTAGGTGTGCTTCAGGCTGACTTTTTCGTCGGACACCGTCAGCTTATGGCGACCCTTGGCCCGTCGGCGGGCCAGCACTTTGCGGCCGTCGGCAGTTTCCATCCGGCTGCGAAAACCATGCTTCCTGGCCCTCTTCACCTGGCTTGGCTGGTAGGTTCTCTTGGTCATTTAATCCTCCTGTTTGGTTATCCAATGTTGAAAAGATGTATTTGCAAATTAGCGTATTATGATAGCTTAAAACAGCCCCAAAGTCAAGGTTTTTTAAGCCTTTGTGGGCCGTTTTGAGGCCTGGCATCACTAAAAGGGGCCGCCCTTTGGGCGGCCCCTTTGCGGATGCAAAGCTGATTATCTTACCACCGTCAGTTTCCTGGTGGCGGTGAATCCCCCGGCGGTCAGCCGGTAGAAGTAGATCCCGTTGGGCAGGGCCTTGTCGTTCCAGCTTATCTGGTGATACCCGGCCGGCTGGGTTCCGATATCGAACCGTTTGACCGTCTGGCCCACCACGTTGTAAACCGTCAGGCTGACCTTTG